>LT599019.1:529965-798272 GCA_900079685.1 uncultured delta proteobacterium | reverse complement strand
GGTCCACCCGGAAAAGCATACACGTCATAAGGAATTTCGGGATTACTGGATACGTGACAATCTGTGCCGGGAACTGGAAAAGGAGTTCGATCTTGTGGTAGATAATGGCCGGGATAAAAGCCAAAGCAAAGGTAGACTGCCACCGTTAACTGAAAAAGCCGCTCTCATTGAAGCGCATACAGGGCAACAATCCTTTGATTCTTACGCCAAAGGACACCGAGCAAGCATTTTGCAGGCTCTGGAGCTTGCAACAAACTGGCAGGATATACACGAAACTCTTGCCCGATACGGCATGACAATCAAACCGCACGGCAATGGATTAGCCATCAAAGACCAACACGGCAAGCACACCATAAAGGCTAGCGCCTTGGATAGGAGCCTATCTCAGAAAAAAGTGGAGGAACGTTTTGGTTCTTACGTTGCACCAAGGCGTATGGAACATGTTGCGGAACATTCCCGCTATCAGGCAGAGCCTCTACACCGTTCGCCAGAACGTGGCGAGCTGTTTATGAAATATAAGGCTGCCATTGAACTACGCAAAAATACATTGCAGCAGGTAAAAGAAAGAGAAGATGCCGCACTCACCGCTATACGGAAAAATTGGGCAGCAAAGCGACAAGAGATTGACCATATGAGCATAGCCAAGCGTAATCGCCGCAACCTGTTGCAACTGGTAAATAAACATGAGGCGGAGGCCTTGGTCAAGGCGCGAATTCCTTTTCAAGAGCAGCGTATCGAATTACGCAAAGACATTCCCTTTACTTCGTGGAACTCCTTTCTGCGCCATGAATCGGAACAGGGAAATGAGGTCGCTCTGGCTATCCTTCGTTCCCGCGAAGCTGTGGTGGAAGCTGAAGTACCCGCTTCATCGTTTGCCCGCAATTCTTTCAATGCCGTTGGAACCGCGTTGTACGTCACCAAGGAACGCGAGCTTCTAGAACGCACAGATATAAGTAGTAATGGCAAAAAATCCTTGCTAGCTGTTCTGCGGATGGAAAAACTTATTGGAAAAAGACCTGCCCAGTCATCCAAAGACTACACTTGGCAAGTAGACAACAAGGGTATTGTTATTTTTACATTTGCTAACGGCGGCATTGTGCGCGACACAGGGCAAAAAGTACTTTTCTCTGTTGGCAATGCGGAAACGGCAGAGATTGCGCGGCTATACGGGCAGGCCAAGTGGGGCAAGAACGTGTGTATGGAAAACAACAAAATTTTCTGGAAAAAGATACAAGAGCGTCAGCAGGGTTGGAGTCGTTAACACGCACACGAATATTAACATATGCAAGTTATACTACTAAGCATGTATGATGTAGTAAAAAGCAGCCCTTGAATTCATGCATCAGCCTGTGTTCTAGCTATTCTTCTTTACTAAAGCCTTTGTGGGCTGTAACTTAAAAATGCCTATTAACAACCTTACGTTACGGAGAGTGCTATGAAAAAAGTGGGAATCATCCGGTGTCAACAAACTGAAGATTTGTGCCCTGGTACAACAGATTTCAAATGCGCCACAGAAGGTAAACTTGCCTTCGAAGAACTTGGAGCCTGTGAAGTTATTGGGTTCGTCAGCTGTGGAGGATGCCCTGGCAAAAGGGCTGTGGCGCGGGCAAAGATGCTGAAAGATAGAGGCGCGGAAGCCATTGTGTTGGCTTCCTGTATCAAGAAAGGTAACCCCATTGGTATGCCTTGCCCTCATTTTGAAGCCATGCGTAATGTTATCATAAAAAAGATAGAAGATACCCCTTTGATTGACTGGACTCATTAATGAAGGAGACGAATATGAATATTCTTCTGGTACTTAATAGTGACTCACCCGAAATAAAATGGAATGCGGTGCGTTTTGGCAATGCACTACTGAATGAAGGTGAAGATGTGACTATTTTTTTGAACGGCCCAAGTGTCGCTTTGTACAATGGTGATTCTGAAATATTTTCCATCAAAGAACAGGCAAAGGTGTTTGCGCTTAGTGAGGGTGTTTTGCGTGCCTGAGGTAAATGCATGGACATCCACGGTGTGGATGAAGATGAATATGTTAAGCGCTCCAATATGAAAGAACTTTATGCATTAGTACAAGGTGCGGATAAAATTGTAAGTTATTAGCAGATTGGTTTTGCTATGGCGTAGAGCAGCTTTTTAAAGTTAGCAATTCTGGCAGGATTACTCTTTTATGCTTACTGCGGGAGATGTTTTTGCAATGTGTGCAAATCAGGAAATCATTGTAGGGTCCATGCGTATCGATGTTTTGGTTGATGAAGCCGACCATAGTGGCGATGTTAGCCTTTTAAATAATGCTACGCCAGAGCTTCTGGCTCAGTATGTCCCTTCAAAAAAACTTTCCCTCCCATATACCTCGCTGCTTATCCGCGATAAGGGGCGTATTTTTCTTATTGATTCCGGTATGGGGAATAGACTTTTGGAAAATTTGCAACAAAAAGGGATCGCCCTGGAAGAAATTAATTTCATACTCATTGCTGTCCGGCTAAGGGTTAAGAAAAAAGTCCAAAATCTCAATGCGATGTGGTATAAAGAGTTTGCGAAAAACTTTGCCACACAAGGAGATTTTGGACATGAGTCACCATAATACACTTTTCTCCCAGATGCTATCTCTGATTCCCAGACATGTTTTTCAAAAGCTCGAACACCGGCACAAAGTAGGGCGGGCCTCACGCAAATTCGGCTTCAAGGAGCAGTTCACCGCCATGGCCTTCATACAGCTTGCCGCAAGGCGCTCCATGCGCGATGGGTTGCGTTGCCTGGCCGCAGCCGGGAACCGCTTGTACCACTGGGGCCTGAAAAACGTGGCCCGCTCAACGTTCGCTGATGCGAACAACTCCCGGCCCGTGGGCTTTTTTCATGACCTGTTCGCCGAAATGTACGGCTTGTGCGCGACAAAAACTCCGAAGCACAAATTTCGCTTCAAATCCAAGCTGTTCAGCTTGGACGCTACCACCATCAAGCTTTGCCTTTCGCTCTTCCCATGGGCTTCGTTCCGCCAAGCCAAAGGCGGCGTCAAAATGCACACCCTGCTGGACCATGACGGGCATATCCCGGCTTTCGTAACCGTCACCGACGCCAAAACACATGAAAGTCGTATGGCTCAATCCCTGGAACTGCCCAAAGCCTCCATAGTGGTTTTTGACAAGGCGTACATCAGCTACCCCTGGTTTCGAGCCCTTGAGGAAAAAGCCATCTTTTTCGTGACCCGCCTCAAACGCAACGCCGTTTATAAGCTTTTGGAGCGCCGCCCGGTGCGCCGGGGGACCGGTGTCACTTCCGATCACATCATTGAGGTCGTCAGTCGGGGAAAAGGCCTGCGGCTGCGGCGTATTGGCTACCGCGACCAGAAAACCGGAAAACATTACGAGTTTTTAACCAATAACTTCCGGCTCTCGCCAAAAACCATTGCCGACATCTATAAAGACCGCTGGCAAATCGAGCTTTTCTTCAAGGAAATCAAACAAAATCTGCGCATAAAGACCTTTGTCGGCAACTCGGAAAACGCGGTACTGATTCAAGTCTACACGGCCCTGACGGTGTACCTGCTGCTGGCGTACCAAAAATTCCTCAGCCGCATCGGGATGTCCGTGCAGCAACTTTTCCAACTCATCCAGCTCAACCTGCTCGGTTCGGCGTCTCTGGAAGAACTCCTGAATCCACGACGGCGAAGAAAAGATAATCTTCAACATCTCAGCCTATTAGAATTGGGTGCTTAGCCGGACAGCAATGTTTCATACTGATAACCCACATGCACCCTGACCATATTGGTGGATTGGTGCAGGGGCATAAAACAGTTTTCCCCAATGCCACAATATATATAGCGGAAAAGGAAAAGGCTTTTTGGACCGACAGCACAAACATAGAAACTCTTTCGAATCCGTTGAAAAAGATAATGAAGGGACCTTTTGAAAAAGCACAAGAGGTTTTGACTGTTTGTAAAAAACAAATAGCAGAATTCACCCCACGAGATGTTGAAAAGGAACCCAAAGAAATCCTGCCGGGAATTGAAGCAATCGTCGCATACGGACACACACCGGGGCATACAGCGTACCTTTTGCAAAGTGAAGACAAGTGTTTGCTGGTACTTGGAGACATTTTTCATGTAAGTGAAATTCAGCTTGCGTACCCAGAAGTCACTCTCATGTTTGATATTGATGAAAATCAGGCGGCAAAGACACGAAGAGCTATCTTCGAATATGCTGCAACAACCATGATTCCGGTTATGGCAACCCACAAGCCTGCACCACACTTCGGAACGCTTAAAACAGCTTCAAGTGAAAAAGAAAGCCATATCTTTACGCCGTTACAATTTACGCAAGGGGCTTAATAGTGTTGCGTGCTTTCTTCGCTTACTCTTTCCGTCGCAGTATCTACACTGCGTTCCCGCAAAGGGACAGTGGAAGTAAAAATTGCCATAGAACATGCACAACAACCGCCTAACGCCTCGGCAAAGGACTGGAGCCGCCACGGGCTGGACTATTCTGCAGCACCGAAGGGCAATATTTTGGTGAAACCAAGCACCGCATAGACGGCAAAGGTGTTGTCATTCGGAGCGCCACCACGCCCGCTCTGTGCCGGAGTTGCCTGAACAGCGAAAGGGAATATCCCGATAAGCTATTTTTAGGTAGCGTAGCCACACGATTGGTGTCCACAAAAAGATACGCGTGCTAGATCGTGGGAAATCGAACGGGATTATCCCCAACTTCCTTTTTTCCTGTTGCGTTCAGGGCTGACGTGCACCTCCGGCGGAACCTCCCCGAGGGCAGTGCCGTTCGGGGAGGTTCCGTCGGAGGCAAATAGTTGTTTACTTATGAGAGATTAAAATTTTGTCCCGAAGCGTGTAGACGCGGTAACACCACCGAAAACGGCTCTCGTGTTCGTTCTGCCAGCATTTGTCAATACAAGCTGTGCTTCATAGGCCCGTAAGCCCGTATTACAGGTAATGATCACAAGCTTATTAGCGGGAATTTCCGCTAAGCGTTCTCCGACTTCATCCTGCGGAATATTGTGCCAATGACCTGAAAATTTTTCTGCGAATACCGCGCCCATGGCCTTTGGACGGGTGTCCAGTAGATAAAAATCTTCTTTCTCCCTACCTGACCATGCGGCATCAAATTCTTCAAGCGTCATTGGCTTGTAGCTGCCGGAAAGCACGTTGTCAGCCGCATTACCGAGGGTATTGACTATATCCATTGCCGAGGCAAAAGGAGGCGAATACAGAACTTCCAAGTTAGATATTTCCGATACGTCAATCTTGTGCGAAAGAAGGGCCGCAACGGGGTTGATGCGGGCCGCGAGAGCATCCCCCGATGGGCTGACACCCTGCACGCCAAGTACACGCCGCGTTTTTCGGTCAACGACAAGTTCCATGGACATGGGGTTTTTTGTGGGAAAGAAATGCGCCCGATCCGCTTGGACGACTTGAACGCTTATGGCATCAAAGCCCTCGCGTAACGCTGATTCAAGAGTTAACCCCGCCCCAGCTGCATTAAGCGCACAAAGTTTTACCCCCCATGCTCCTACTGCGCCGTTAAAGCGTTCGTTGCCGCCAGAGATATTGGTGCCAATGACACGCCCTTGTCGGTTAGCCATAGATCCCAATGGATACCACCCCGGCTTTCCTGTCACTTGATTGGGGATAGTAACGCAGTCACCTCCCGCGTAAATATCCGGATCAGAAGTACGCATGTGCTCATCAACCACCAGTAATCCTTTCTCCGTAACGTTCAGGCCTGCCTCTTTAGCTATATCCGTATTCGGATGGACTCCCGCAGACATGATTACCAATTCTGCCGGAATCTCACGTTTGTTGGTAATCACCTTACAGACTCGTCCGTCTTTACCTTCAAAGCGTAATACTTTTTCATCAGTATGCACGGTGATATTTTTGGATGCCAAATCTTGCTGCACCATACGGGCAAAGCTGGGCGAAAGAAAATTCGGCAAAACTTGTGGGGCGATTTCAATCACACTGGTAGGAATTCCCCACATTTCACCAATGGCAACGGCAAGTTCAAGCCCGATAAATCCGCCTCCAACAACGACTACATGCGAGTTGTTTTTAGCGCTGAGGGCAGATTTTATGTACTCGGCTTCATCAAGATTAACTGCAGAAGAGATACCCTGCAATTCTATGCCGGGAATCGGAGGTCTGTTGGGAGAGCTGCCAAGAGCCAACACGAGAGAATCGTAGGAAAGCGTCGATGCTGAACCATCTATGAGATTCTGCACCGTGACGATTCTTTCTTTCCTGTCGATGTGCGTGGCTTGGCAATTTGTGAGTGTTTTGATGTCTTTGTGTTTTTCAAAAAATTGTTCGTTTCTGATAGCTCCATACGGGGTAGATTGTAATTCGGCGACGTTTTTCACTTCGTCTGAAATAAAATATGGAATACCGCATCCGCCATAGGAAATACGGCTGGACTGATCAATAAGGGTGACTTCCGCATCCGGCATCAACCGCTTGCAACGGGAAGCCGCTTTAGGGCCTAGAGCCACTGCGCCGATAATGAGTATACGCTTTGCCATAGAATGCTCCTCTGTACGAAAGTATATAGGTTATTAAATATCGCTGCCGTCTTTACATTTCAGCTTACAAATCACTTGCGTCATTGTGCCCATGGGACAGTATACACACCATGATCTTGGTTTGAAAAACAGCATGGTTACCAAACCGAGTGTCAGGGATGTAAGCATTAGAGAATAAAATCCGAAGGCAAACTGTGTAACCCAGATGGGAAATGCTCCAATGGAATGGGTCCAATCTAGTGGTAACCGCAATGCTTGGAAAAGTTTAACCGTACTATCAAGCTCGCTTGCTCCCGAAGCTACAAGATATGTGGCTGTAACAACACTTCCAAACATTCCAAAAAAGTATATCATGAAAATGTAACGGAACCAGCGGTTTTTCAACAAAGCAGGCATTGGTTTACCTCGCGAAACACCCAACCTGCTTCCCAAAAAACGAAAAAGACGTCCTCGGTCACAGTATTTGTTGCAATACGATTTATCACCGTTAATAAAGGCAATTAACAAAGGAATGAGAAAAAAAATCAAGCCTAACCACGCAAAAGTAATGTTATACAGCCCAAGTAAAAAATACACACACGTCACGATCCACAAGTGATTCCGCCAACTTTTTCTTGCCATTACACTTCCTCCAGTTTGATTGCGGAAGCAGGACAAGCAACGGCACACGCACCGCATCCAACGCACTGCTTGTAGTCAATACTTGCATAGGTACCGCACTGAATTGTTATGGCGTACCGGGGACATGTTTCTGCACATTCACCGCAAGCAGCACAAAACACACGGTTAACCACGGGTTTATGCCTTTTCTTAATCGCCATACGACCCTCCTTTTTTCTATTCCTCCTGATAGCGCACAACAAATATTTTATCTGTGACATAATCACATTGTGTATTATGGATTGAGTATCTCCCTATTGAGTGCAACAATCAGACATCGTTCTCAATAAAGAAGTTTTCGATTGCCGTGGTATGGGGTAACGATGAGTCAATATGTGTTTGGATACTCTGCAGAGATCGTAGGCTGGCAGGAATTATTGTTCATAGATTTTGCGTCAGGGGAAAGACAAAGAATCTTCAAGGTATAGATTGGGCCTTTAAGAGGTTATTGGTAGAGCCTGGGTGAAAGTGCAAAGCTTAATCCTGATCATTTCTTGCCTTTGAGTATGGTGAAACGTTACGGCAAATCATATTTGTGACAAAGTCACAGACTTTTTTCATGGCACTATTATTCTTCCAATCAATAATCACAGTAAAAGAGGGAATAGTATGCTCAATAAGGCTATTAAGATTATGTTCCTGGGTGTTTTGGCTTTCTCTCTAATGGGTATGGGATTTGGCGAACATCCTGACAATGCTACCGCATATAAGAAATTGTCTGCCTCCCAAGCCAAAGCTCTCATGACTGATGAGGAGCATTACATTTTGCTTGATGTTCGAACAGAAGAGGAGTTCAGAGAGCGTCACATAAAGGGAGCTATCTTGCTTCCTTATACTGAAATAAAAAACCGTGCGGCATTTGAACTCTCAGACAAGGATGCCTTGATTCTTATTTATTGTCGTAGTGGGCGGAGGAATGCCATAGCGGCCAAGGAGCTTATTGGCATGGGATATACGCAAGTATACGATTTTGGGGGCATAAATGACTGGCCGTATGAAACGGCTTCGAGCGCAGACAATTCGCAGCAATAAAATATAATCTGATAACTATTTTGACTCAGTTTTCAGACAACTGGGATAACGCTTCGAAAGATTTGATGAACAACTCACCACGGGAAAGTTGGACATAGCCTTTTTTTTGAAAGTCATTGAGTAAGCGGCTAACCACTTCTCTGGCTGTTCCCATTTCCAAGGCAATGGCTTCATGTGTTGTTGTTAGTTTACCTTGGTGATGTTTTTGAAGCAAAAATTTGGCAAGGCGATTATCCATACGGTTAAAAGCTACTTCTTCCAGTAACATGGACATGGCTTCAAACCTATCCGCAAACATCCCCATAACGTATTGTTGCAAGACCAAAGATCGGCTAAAAAAATCGGCAAAAAAGCCACCGGGCAGCGTAATGGCGGTTATTGGTTCTTCCGCAACAGCTATTGCTGGAAAAGGCTTACCACTCAATATGCAAGCTGCTGACATAATACAGCACTCCCCTGAAGTTACACGAAAAAGTGTTATTTCGCGTCCTTCATGGGAGAGTTTAAAAATTTTTATACGCCCAGCCAAGACAAACGTCATAAATCGGCAAGAAGCGCCTGAGTCTGTGAGTTGGGTTCCTTGCTTGATGGATTGCAGGGTGCAGGCTTCCTCAAATTCTTTCCGTAAATCGATGCCCAAAATTGAAATAAAAGGGAAAGTAGTTTTCAAATCCAAAACACCAGTCATTATATAATCCTTTACAGCGTGTTTACAATTGGAGCGCTCAACAGCCCCATTTTTTGTTCAAAAGTTAGCCTTCATCGGTAAGGCGCTCATAGTATTGACGCCGTTGCCTGCAAACTTCACAGTCGCATTCCAAAGCTTCAAGAACGTTTTCCCCTAATGCCAAAAAAAGTTCAAGCAACGCAGAGTCTAGGGCCTGNCTTTTGAGAATGCTTTGCATAAAGCCATGATGCGGAATGACCTTACCGCATTTGAACGTGCCGAAGCATTTCAACGGCTCAAAGACGCAACCGGAGTAATTGATACTCAGATTGCAGACCTGTTCAAAAGAAGCCGTACCAATGTTTCACAAACTCTTTCCGTGTTAAAGCTGCCGGACGACATAAAAAATGCCGTTAATGGCAGACCGTTTACGCTTACACAGTTGATTGAACTCGTGAACCTGAACGAGAAACCGGAAGAACAGCAAGCTCGTTTCAAAGAAATTGACGAAAAAGTTAAGCGTAAAGAACGCGACTTCGATAGCGAAGATTCGGAAGACGGTACGGCTCCACGCCGAGCATCCGGCAAAGGTGGTTCCGAAGGTGAGGGGAGAAGAACTAGGTATGAAGCTTTTGTTGGAAGCTTCACTAGTGTTTTTCACAAAATTGATGACTATTTCACCAAAGTAGCTGCTGCGCCTAAGACAAAGAATGAGAAAGACCCGCCTTTTGAGGAACAACAGGCTGACATATGGAATGAATTTGTGAATGTCGGGTTTAAACTAAAACAATATATTAACTTACCCGATGATGAAATTAGTAAAGCCTTTGACGAATTGATTGAAAAGATGCAGCAGGAATCAGAAGCAAGAAAAGCTCAAGAACAGAGCGATAGTGCATCCACCGAAAACGAAAGTGACAAAGCTCCTGATGGAACACCCGCTGAACCTGAAATCGGAACAGCGGTTAGCGACGCTACCCCGGAAGCTCCTGAACCTCCGAAAGAAGACGCCTAAATTATCCACTCCATGAACCGCAAAACGGGCAGTCGCTTTTTGACTGCCCGTTCTTTTTTGAAAAAACCAACGAGAATCGATTCTAAGGCCCGTTTTTGCCAAGCGGCATATGAAACTATATGGAGTGGCAAAATCATCAAGCAGGGCTTGGCTATTTGTGACCGCCTTACCATGAGCCGCAAAAAAGCCGGACATCCCGAAGGACACCCGGCTCAGAAGCAATAACAGGGACGAGATTAGAAAGTTATTCTCAAGCCAGCCATGACCTGATGCATGTAGAGGTCTTTGCTCTGGCCGTAATCGTACATATTGGGTACCACGGCTCCGGTGTCCATTTGCTGACCCTTGCTCGACTTGACGTTTCCGAGAGAAACGAAGCGGTAGCCAATGTCCAAGGTGACATATTCGTTGAAGTCATATCCAAGACCAGCGCCGACGTTCCAAGCAAAATTAGTTCTGCTCTTACTGCCAGTAGAAGACCTTACCCAGTCATTCACAGGGTCGCTAACGCTCTCACCCCGGCAGTTGTACTTGGTGTCAATGAAGGCCATGCCGATACCAGCGCCGATATAGGGAGTGAACGCCGTGCCGGTGTTGATATCCCAATAGGCATTCAGGAAAAGCGTCTGGATGTCGAACTTCTGTTTGAAACTTTCGTCCCAGTCAGAGTCTTCCGGGTTAAGCCGATTTTTGTCCGCTTCCACCTGAGAAAACAGGGAGTATTCCACTTCCGCTCTGATGGGTACATTAAACCGCTTATCGAAGTCATAGCCTATCGCCAGAGCACCACCCCAAGCGTTGTCGTGCTTATCGCCAAGGCCAATCGAGCGGGTTTCGCCGGTATCGCTGTTGTAATCCTTGGCCTTGAAATCCATCATGGTATAGCCGTAGATGAACTTCGGAGCCACATAGACCCCGATTTGCTCTGCTGCCAAAGCAAAAGTCGGAGTGATCAATACAGCTACAAGCGCAATCAGACCTAAAATCCTTTTCATGTAATCCTTCCTTTGTATCAGCGGTTAAAGGTTAATATATCAAAAAGCGTTCAAATCCTTTTGTCTTTGCTGTTGAGTATCGGCTTCGTTCTTCTGCATTTGCTCTTGATTTTTAGCCAATGCCAGAGCAAGCGTTTTTTTATTCAAGTAAAGCAATTCGCAAATAGGTCTTCCTGCGGAAACATCCCAATTTGTCGTATAATAAAAAGTGATGATGTAATCATCGGTTTCTTTGTAATAATATGTAGTTGGCTTAAATGAAGCAGGTGCGTTAGAGTATCTTTCACGAATGGTAGCAGCATCGTATTGAACGATTCCATCTTGACCGTACTTACTTGCCAAGGATTGAATCACTTCTTCCGGTACATATTTGTCTGGCAAGTTAGCCTCTATGGCTAATATGTATGTTTCAGGCCCGGAAAAATTTGTCACATAGGCAAAGCTTATAGGTGTATTCCCAAGTTTTACACCGCCATGATGTTGAATGATGAAAAATCCTTTAATTTCTTTATTAAAATGGTATTGTTGCAATGATTTAGGAAATGAAGAAATGTTAAATATTTGCTGCGGAGCACGTCCATATAACTGCGATGGAGTTTTTAAATCGGATTGATATTGCCCGTTAAAAAGCCCCATTATGTACTTGTAACAATCATCCTCTGTAAAAGGCCCAAACTTGCTCGTTTTGGCTGCATCACGGGCTATTTCCTGTATCTCATTGGAAGATTGTTTTGCTTGTGCCGTGTGTGAATTCATCCCAAATAAAAGAATCGCACACAGAACGGTTAAAAGCAGTTTGAAGCGCATCGTCTCTCTCCTTGATTGAAGTTAGTATTTCGGTGTTACCGTTGTGCTTTCGTCCCATAACCGTTGCCATTCTTCGATATAAGGTTTGGCAATATCCGGTACGTTCCAAAGCATCAGAACATTTTCGGCGTTTTTGTCGGCAGCGGCGGCGCTGTAATTGAAGCTGCCCATTTCCACATGCCGACCATCAAACACCATGAACTTGTGATGGAAAATGGCGTAATTGCTATTCGTCCGCACAGGTACGCCCTGATTGGCGAGAAAGGTCACAGCGGAATATTTGCCTGTGTTCGACCTTTCATCAGCCACTACCCGGACTTTTACCCCACGCTTATGAGCATCCAGCAGAGCCAGAGAAATCGGCTTGCTGGTGAAGGAATAGGCCGCTACCTCTATTGAGGTCTTGGCCTGACTGATACCGTTCAAAATGATTGATTCCGCATTCCCATAAGGCGAAAAGCCCACTTCAAAATGTGCTCCAACAGGTAAAGGCTCTGCGGCCAGCACAGGCACACAGAGCCAAAAGAGAAGACAGGTAAAGAGGCAAGTTCGCTTGAGCATGTAGAGTCAGTGTTTTCCAAGAAAATTTGGGTGTCTTACCCGGTATACCCGGAACTGCATTACTCAATTCAGGATAAGCCTATAACACAAGGCATAAATTAAGTATATACCCGGTGTATTGGTTAGAAATGCCTCGTACAATAGAATATGGAGGCATTGAAATGACCGACGAAAAACGATTAGGCCAAAGAATTCGAGCACTAAGGACAAGAAAGAAGCTCACCCAAGAGCAGATGGCAGAAATGGCCGGTCTGAATGGGAAGTATTGGAGCGACCTTGAATTAGGCAAAGAAACTGTATCAGTGAAGAACTTGACCAAGATTGCGGTTGCTCTGGATGTTTCTTTGGCAGAACTGGTCAGTGCGGAACATGAAGCACCGAGGCAAGAACTTGAGCGAGAAGTGCAAAAGATGATTGTCGAAGCTGACGATGAACAGTTAAAGACAATTTACCGGATTTTAACTGCTGTAGTTCGTTAAAAAATATTTAAAACAAGCTCTTGGTTTTCTGAGTGCCGTTTACGGCAGGAAGAAAAACAAGTTGCGCTTTAGCGCATTGAATTGAACAAAGCTTGAGCAACAGCCATCCCATACTTCTATGCCCTTGGTTCAGAGGGCGTTTTTGTTTTCACTGTTCATGTTGCGCTAAAGCGCAATGAGCCTTTGTTTCAGACGCAGGGCGTCTTCACAAAGGCTCAAGCTCGGTCAGATATGTATTGTAAAGGTAGAGTGCAGATGTGCTTACGTTCAGTCCAGAAGCCCAGTCCCCTTGTATCTACCCCATAGTGTAGATATTTAACTGGAAATCAATGCTGTCCGGTTAAGCTGCCAAGGATAACAGACTGAGGTTATAGAGGTTTTCATTTTTTCGTCGTCGGGGCTTCAGGAGTTCTTCCAGCGAGTCTGTTCCGAGGATGTTCAGTGAGGCGATTTGGAAAAGTTGCTGCACGGACAGCCCTGTTTTACTCAGGAATTTCTGGTAGGCCAGGAGCAGGTAGACGGTCAGCGCGGTATAAATCTGAATCAATACAGCATTTTCCGTGTTCCCGACAAAGCTTTTGATGCGTAGATTCTGTTTGATTTCGCGAAAAAAGAGTTCGATTTTCCAGCGTTCTTTGTAAATATCGGCGATGGTGCGGGCGGACAGGCGAAAGTGATTTGTCAGAAATTCGTAACGCTTGCCTGTTTCGGCGTCCCGGTAGCCGATGCGACGCAGGCGCAAGACTTTTCCCCGGCTGTGCTTCACTTCGATAATGTGGTCGGAAGTAACCCCGCTTGTGCGGTTCACCGGGCGGCGCTCCAGCAGTTTGTAAACAGCGTTGTCCTTCAGGCGGGTGACGAAAAAGATGCCATTTTCGAGCAGGGTCTGAAACCAGGGGTAACTGACATAGCCTTTGTCGAAGGTCACGATGGAGCCTTTGGGCAGAGAAAGACTTTTCGCCATACGGCTTTCGTGCGTTTTGGCCACATCAACGGTGACAAATGCCGGGATATGACCATCGTGGTCAAGCACTGTGTTCATTTTGACGCCGCCCTTGTTTTGGCGGAACGTGGCCCAGGGAAACAGCGACAAACACAGGCTGATGGTGGTGGCGTCCATGCTGTAAAGTTTGCATTTGAAATGAAATTTGTGTTTGGAGGCCTTGGGAACACACAGGCTGTACATGTCGGCAAATAGATCTTTGAAAAAGCCCACAGGCCGGGAGTTGTTGGCATCGGAGAAAGTGGAACGTGCAACGGGAAAAAGGCCAAAATGATACAGCCTCTTGCCGCAGGCGGCCAAACAGCGCAATCCGTCACGCATGGAGCGCCTTGCTGCAAGCTGGATAAAAGCCATGACCGTAGACTGTTCCTTAAAGCCGAATTGTCGAGAAGAACGACCTGTTTTATGCCGGGCTTCCAGTTTCTGAAAAACATGTCTGGGAATCAATGATAGCATTTGAGAAAAGAGTGTATTATGATGGCTCATGTTCAAAATCTCCTTGGGCTGCAATGGGTTATGCAACTGTTTTGTAGCATAAACCTCGGAGATTTTGAACATATTTAACGCACCTTAGCCGGACAGCATTGATCTATTTTAATGATTTTCCGGATCATTGTAATTTCCCCTCTTATAAGTTTTTTGAGTATTCATTGGGCAAAATACATTTTTTTGTTTACCTGGATACTTATGCAATATCAGCGTTGTTCCCTTGTAATACTTCACCTCATTTGCTAATGTTGTGACATTTGCAACACTAGAAGGAAAATTCACAATGATGTTTGAAAAAATAAAGCATAGTCCTTTATTCAGGGGTATTGATGAGAGTCAGTTGGCATCGTTACTGGCTTGCTTGACGGCAGTGAAGCGGCGGTATCGTAAAGATGAATTGATTTTTGTAGCAGGAGAAAAGCCTATATCCGTAGGAATCGTACTATCTGGCAGTGTGCGGGTATTACAGGAAGATTTTTGGGGAAACCGAACAATACTAGCTCATATTGAATCTAGTGGTCTGTTCGGAGAAGCATTTTCTTGTGCGGAGCAAGTGGCGTTGCCAGTCAGCGTAATCGCTTGTGAAGCAACCGAAATTATGTTGATCGACTATCGCAAAATCATCACCACCTGCTCGTCTGCGTGTGTGTTTCACACTCAGCTGGTTATGAATATGATGCGTATATTGGCAAAAAAAAATATTTTGCTGACTAAAAAGTTGGAATACCTTTCCAAACGGACAACTCGCGAGAAACTGCTTTCTTTTCTTTCTGCCCAAGCCGTTTCAGCCAAAAGCACCATAGTTGAAATTCCCTTCAATAAAACGGAACTTGCGGAATATCTTTGCGTGGATCGAAGCGCTTTATCGCGAGAACTTAGTGCCATGAAGGCTGAAGGGCTTTTGCAGTATGACAAAAATAGTTTTGAACTGTTTCAGGTGGAACCTGGAGTATAATTGGCAAGTGTGACATTTATCACATCCATACGTTACTTTTGGGCATAGCTTACAAGAAAATCTACAAAGAGGTGCGCTATGGAACTATCTCAAGACACAAAAATATTTGCGTTAACAGAAAAATATCCTTTTCTTGTAAACGCTTTGGCAGAACGCAATAGCTCTTTTGAAAAATTAAAGAACCCTATTCTGCACCAAACTATGGGCCGGGTAGCCTCCATAGAAAAAGCTGCAGGTCTGGGGAATGAAAGCGTCCTTGCGCTGCTTCTGTTCATTGCGGAAAAAATTATGGCAACCACGGGCGAAACTGTGGCTATTCTACCCCCTGCTGTGCAGCAATCTGCAAAAGCACCCAGCATACTATCACGGGAACAAAGGTTGGAAAATCTCAAGGAAATTATCCGAGAACTGCATGATGGTGTGGAGTTCAATCAGTTGCAGGAGAAATTCAATAGAACGGTTGGGGATATCTCGCCGGAAGAAATTGCAGGGCTTGAGCAAACGCTGGTTAACGAAGGGCTTCCGGAAACGGAAATTAAGCGAATGTGCCATCTGCATGCCGCCCTGTTTCAAGGCGCGCTTGAAAAACAGGAGATGCGCCCGGTGCAACCTGGGCACCCCATTCATACATATCTTCAAGAAAATACCCAGGCAAAAGAGCTGATTGCCGAAATCAGGCAGGAAGTAGCCAAAGTGAACGGGGGAGCAGAAGAAGCCGCATGGGCTTTTGTTCACGGCCATCTTACAAATTTAGTACAGGAACTTGCGGGTATTCAAACTCACTATATCCGCAAAGAGAATCAGCTTTTTCCTCTGTTGGAACAGCACGGCCTCAGCGCCCCCGGCAAAGTGATGTGGGAGGTGCACGATGATATACGCAGTAAATTACGCCACGCGCAAAACTTGCTTGCAGAAAAGAAGCAGCTTGAGAGCGTTGTTGCTGTGGTTGATTTTCTTAATGAAGCAGAAGAAATGATACGGAAAGAGGAAAACATCCTCTTCCCCATGAGCCTTGAGTTACTGACCGAAGATGACTGGAATAGATGCCGTTTGGGAGATGATGAAATCGGGTATTCTTTTGATGTGACGCCCGGTACTGAATGGTCTGCCCGTGCTGCCCACGAGTCACAACCAACTGACAATACAGATTTGATTTCTCTGGCCACCGGGAATCTCGCTCCAGAGGTCATAAACGCCATTTTCCGTAATTTGCCTGTGGATATCAGTTTTGTCGGCCCTGATGACCGAGTTGCGTACTATTCAGACAGCAAGCACCGTATATTTCCTCGAAGTGCTGCCGTTATCGGGCGCGAGGTGAAAAATTGCCATCCATCCAAGTCCGTGCACATCGTTACTGAAATACTGGAAGCATTTAAAAGTGGGAAGCGGAATAAAGCAGAATTCTGGCTGGAACTCGGAGAAAAATTTATCCATATTCAGTATTTGGCTCTTACAGACGTTGGCGGCAGGTACCTGGGTTGTCTTGAAATCGGCCAGGATGCAACTCACATTCGTTCTCTTACTGGGCAACGTCGCTTGCTTGAGTGGAAGTGAGTCTAGCGGCTAAGGACTATGGAGATTTGCAAAACGCAACAATCTATAACAAAATGGATTGCATTATGAAAAACATCATAAAGTCGAACGTCAGTTGGGTCGGGTATCCGTGGCATGACAAATGGGGGAAGGTCAAAGCCACGGTGCCATATGGCGTGACAACCCACTACAAATTGTCAAAAAGTACACGCAATGGGCAAAAGAGTATCAAGAAGACCAGATTACCATTATATATGATACCATGTGGGAGGGTACGACAAAAATTGCCCACGCCATTGCCAAGCAAGTAAATACTGTAAGCCCAGATACTGTGGTGAAGGTTTTCAATGTTTCCAAAACAGACAAAAATGAAATTATGACAGAGGTATTCAAATCTCGCGCTATTGCCGTAGGTTCGCCAACAGTAAGTAACAGCATTTTGTGTGGCGTTGCAGGCTGGTTGCATTTTTTGAAATCTTTGAAGTTTAAAAATCGCGGTTTCAAGTTCAAAGTGCAACACCCAGTCCTTGGGTATTGGCGTCTTCTAAAAAAACTTCATAGGGTGTCTTAAACCCAAGGCATTTTCTAGGCCGCCAGTTCAAGCGGCACATTGCCGCTATGATCTCATCTTGCGTGACCGATGCCAAGCTTACCCCCTTGGGGAAGTATTGGCGTAGAAGGCCATTGGAGTTCTCGTTCAAGCCACGCTCCCACGAATGGTAGGGGTGCGCAAAAAATCCCTGAGCCTCGAGTGTAGCTGACACATCGGCATGGTAGCTGAACTCCTTGCCGTTATCATAGGTAATAGTCTGAACAAAGTCCTTAATGGGTGTCAAGAGTCCTTCAATGACCCGCCTTACTTCGCTGGCGCTTTTGTTGGGAGCCTTGCCAAACAGGAAAAGACGACTTTTACGCTCTGCAAGTGTCACCAAAACGGGGCCTCCTTTACTGCCTTCAACGGTATCAGCCTCCCAATCACCAAGGCGTGAGCGCTCGGCAACAATGGACGGGCGTATGTCTATGCTGATACGCCCCTTGATTTGACCTCGTCTGTCGGGTTTGCCATATCGTCGTTTGCGTTTGCGCTGGCAGCGCAAATGGCTGTGCAGCGTTCCTCCTCGTTTTTTGTCCGCCAGAATGTACTGGTAAATCCATTCATGACTGAGGGCAAAACCTTTGCGTTTGAGAACTCCAGAGATTTGCTCCGGACTGAAGTCCTGGTGCAGACACTGTTCAACATACGTCCATACCTCAAGGCCAATGCGCTTCTTCCCTTTACTGGTCTGCCTTTTCTGACTGCGCTTGTGTGCCTGCCTGTAGCGGTAGCCACGCGCCCCGGTATTTCGCGCAAGTTCGCGGCTTACAGTTGAGACGCTACGGCCTATCGCTTTGGCTATGGCCCTCAGTGACGTTCCACTTTTCACTGCCTGGCAGATGTAGTACCGTTCTTCCCTGGCAAGGTGTGCATAGCCCATACGCCCCTCAATCTTTGGTTGGATGGAGAGGCTAAAGGGCTATACCACCTTGCCTTTTCATTCAACTTTGAGGGTGTTGCACTTGCAAGTTGAATCCGCCTTTTGAATTTGCCTCCCGACTTTTCGCGGATTTCTTAGCATGGTCGAATCATGCGCCTTTGAAACCGAAAATGTCTACTCGTTAAAAAAAATAATTTTTTAATTTTTTGGGAGCCTCAAAAAACTTACATGCAGGTTTCACGGCTAAAGAAATCTCATCCTCTACATACGTGGTCATTTAGTGGAAGTAAATCTTGGTTGAAATTAATTCTTAAAGGCTGGTTCCCGAAAACCTTAAAATAGATAGTATGCGCTTGTTGAGAGTTACCTCGGCAAACGTAGATTTATAATGCGCTTAAATTATTGGAACTTTTTTTGATATTGTTTTATTAATAAAACAACTATAGCTAAGACAATCAAGCAAGGAGTGTTTATGACAGCGCCTAAAAGTAAGAAGCCAGCGGTTAAGAAGCAGACGGTCTCGAAAGAACCCGCAAAAAAGGGGCTGGAAAAGAAGGAACCGGGAAAGGACTCTGGATACGAAATCGGCTCCATTCACAGCATTCCGCTCTCAAAAATCGAAGACTCTCCGAACCTGTTAAGGCGCGGCAAGTTCAAACCCGGTTATCTGGAACTGCTTGCTAAAAGCATGAAGGATTACGGCTATCAGCCCGTAGATGTGTACGAGAAAGAAGGCCGTATCTATGTCTCAGACGGTTTCAGCCGTACTGCCGCCGCTCGACATAAAAATTGGAAAGAGCTTACATGCTATTTCATTCCAGCTGAAAAAGCTTTTGAGAATGCTTTGCATAAAGCCATGATGCGGAATGACCTTACCGCATTTGAACGTGCCGAAGCATTTCAACGGCTCAAAGACGCAACCGGAGTAATTGATACTCAGATTGCAGACCTGTTCAAAAGAAGCCGTACCAATGTTTCACAAACTCTTTCCGTGTTAAAGCTGCCGGACGACATAAAAAATGCCGTTAATGGCAGACCGTTTACGCTTACACAGTTGATTGAACTCGTGAACCTGAACGAGAAACCGGAAGAACAGCAAGCTCGTTTCAAAGAAATTGACGAAAAAGTTAAGCGTAAAGAACGCGACTTCGATAGCGAAGATTCGGAAGACGGTACGGCTCCACGCCGAGCATCCGGCAAAGGTGGTTCCGAAGGTGAGGGGAGAAGAACTAGGTATGAAGCTTTTGTTGGAAGCTTCACTAGTGTTTTTCACAAAATTGATGACTATTTCACCAAAGTAGCTGCTGCGCCTAAGACAAAGAATGAGAAAGACCCGCCTTTTGAGGAACAACAGGCTGACATATGGAATGAATTTGTGAATGTCGGGTTTAAACTAAAACAATATATTAACTTACCCGATGATGAAATTAGTAAAGCCTTTGACGAATTGATTGAAAAGATGCAGCAGGAATCAGAAGCAAGAAAAGCTCAAGAACAGAGCGATAGTGCATCCACCGAAAACGAAAGTGACAAAGCTCCTGATGGAACACCCGCTGAACCTGAAATCGGAACAGCGGTTAGCGACGCTACCCCGGAAGCTCCTGAACCTCCGAAAGAAGACGCCTAAATTATCCACTCCATGAACCGCAAAACGGGCAGTCGCTTTTTGACTGCCCGTTCTTTTTTGAAAAAACCAACGAGAATCGATTCTAAGGCCCGTTTTTGCCAAGCGGCATATGAAACTATATGGAGTGGCAAAATCATCAAGCAGGGCTTGGCTATTTGTGACCGCCTTACCATGAGCCGCAAAAAAGCCGGACATCCCGAAGGACACCCGGCTCAGAAGCAATAACAGGGACGAGATTAGAAAGTTATTCTCAAGCCAGCCATGACCTGATGCATGTAGAGGTCTTTGCTCTGGCCGTAATCGTACATATTGGGTACCACGGCTCCGGTGTCCATTTGCTGACCCTTGCTCGACTTGACGTTTCCGAGAGAAACGAAGCGGTAGCCAATGTCCAAGGTGACATATTCGTTGAAGTCATATCCAAGACCAGCGCCGACGTTCCAAGCAAAATTAGTTCTGCTCTTACTGCCAGTAGAAGACCTTACCCAGTCATTCACAGGGTCGCTAACGCTCTCACCCCGGCAGTTGTACTTGGTGTCAATGAAGGCCATGCCGATACCAGCGCCGATATAGGGAGTGAACGCCGTGCCGGTGTTGATATCCCAATAGGCATTCAGGAAAAGCGTCTGGATGTCGAACTTCTGTTTGAAACTTTCGTCCCAGTCAGAGTCTTCCGGGTTAAGCCGATTTTTGTCCGCTTCCACCTGAGAAAACAGGGAGTATTCCACTTCCGCTCTGATGGGTACATTAAACCGCTTATCGAAGTCATAGCCTATCGCCAGAGCACCACCCCAAGCGTTGTCGTGCTTATCGCCAAGGCCAATCGAGCGGGTTTCGCCGGTATCGCTGTTGTAATCCTTGGCCTTGAAATCCATCATGGTATAGCCGTAGATGAACTTCGGAGCCACATAGACCCCGATTTGCTCTGCTGCCAAAGCAAAAGTCGGAGTGATCAATACAGCTACAAGCGCAATCAGACCTAAAATCCTTTTCATGTAATCCTTCCTTTGTATCAGCGGTTAAAGGTTAATATATCAAAAAGCGTTCAAATCCTTTTGTCTTTGCTGTTGAGTATCGGCTTCGTTCTTCTGCATTTGCTCTTGATTTTTAGCCAATGCCAGAGCAAGCGTTTTTTTATTCAAGTAAAGCAATTCGCAAATAGGTCTTCCTGCGGAAACATCCCAATTTGTCGTATAATAAAAAGTGATGATGTAATCATCGGTTTCTTTGTAATAATATGTAGTTGGCTTAAATGAAGCAGGTGCGTTAGAGTATCTTTCACGAATGGTAGCAGCATCGTATTGAACGATTCCATCTTGACCGTACTTACTTGCCAAGGATTGAATCACTTCTTCCGGTACATATTTGTCTGGCAAGTTAGCCTCTATGGCTAATATGTATGTTTCAGGCCCGGAAAAATTTGTCACATAGGCAAAGCTTATAGGTGTATTCCCAAGTTTTACACCGCCATGATGTTGAATGATGAAAAATCCTTTAATTTCTTTATTAAAATGGTATTGTTGCAATGATTTAGGAAATGAAGAAATGTTAAATATTTGCTGCGGAGCACGTCCATATAACTGCGATGGAGTTTTTAAATCGGATTGATATTGCCCGTTAAAAAGCCCCATTATGTACTTGTAACAATCATCCTCTGTAAAAGGCCCAAACTTGCTCGTTTTGGCTGCATCACGGGCTATTTCCTGTATCTCATTGGAAGATTGTTTTGCTTGTGCCGTGTGTGAATTCATCCCAAATAAAAGAATCGCACACAGAACGGTTAAAAGCAGTTTGAAGCGCATCGTCTCTCTCCTTGATTGAAGTTAGTATTTCGGTGTTACCGTTGTGCTTTCGTCCCATAACCGTTGCCATTCTTCGATATAAGGTTTGGCAATATCCGGTACGTTCCAAAGCATCAGAACATTTTCGGCGTTTTTGTCGGCAGCGGCGGCGCTGTAATTGAAGCTGCCCATTTCCACATGCCGACCATCAAACACCATGAACTTGTGATGGAAAATGGCGTAATTGCTATTCGTCCGCACAGGTACGCCCTGATTGGCGAGAAAGGTCACAGCGGAATATTTGCCTGTGTTCGACCTTTCATCAGCCACTACCCGGACTTTTACCCCACGCTTATGAGCATCCAGCAGAGCCAGAGAAATCGGCTTGCTGGTGAAGGAATAGGCCGCTACCTCTATTGAGGTCTTGGCCTGACTGATACCGTTCAAAATGATTGATTCCGCATTCCCATAAGGCGAAAAGCCCACTTCAAAATGTGCTCCAACAGGTAAAGGCTCTGCGGCCAGCACAGGCACACAGAGCCAAAAGAGAAGACAGGTAAAGAGGCAAGTTCGCTTGAGCATGTAGAGTCAGTGTTTTCCAAGAAAATTTGGGTGTCTTACCCGGTATACCCGGAACTGCATTACTCAATTCAGGATAAGCCTATAACACAAGGCATAAATTAAGTATATACCCGGTGTATTGGTTAGAAATGCCTCGTACAATAGAATATGGAGGCATTGAAATGACCGACGAAAAACGATTAGGCCAAAGAATTCGAGCACTAAGGACAAGAAAGAAGCTCACCCAAGAGCAGATGGCAGAAATGGCCGGTCTGAATGGGAAGTATTGGAGCGACCTTGAATTAGGCAAAGAAACTGTATCAGTGAAGAACTTGACCAAGATTGCGGTTGCTCTGGATGTTTCTTTGGCAGAACTGGTCAGTGCGGAACATGAAGCACCGAGGCAAGAACTTGAGCGAGAAGTGCAAAAGATGATTGTCGAAGCTGACGATGAACAGTTAAAGACAATTTACCGGATTTTAACTGCTGTAGTTCGTTAAAAAATATTTAAAACAAGCTCTTGGTTTTCTGAGTGCCGTTTACGGCAGGAAGAAAAACAAGTTGCGCTTTAGCGCATTGAATTGAACAAAGCTTGAGCAACAGCCATCCCATACTTCTATGCCCTTGGTTCAGAGGGCGTTTTTGTTTTCACTGTTCATGTTGCGCTAAAGCGCAATGAGCCTTTGTTTCAGACGCAGGGCGTCTTCACAAAGGCTCAAGCTCGGTCAGATATGTATTGTAAAGGTAGAGTGCAGATGTGCTTACGTTCAGTCCAGAAGCCCAGTCCCCTTGTATCTACCCCATAGTGTAGATATTTAACTGGAAATCAATGCTGTCCGGTTAAGCTGCCAAGGATAACAGACTGAGGTTATAGAGGTTTTCATTTTTTCGTCGTCGGGGCTTCAGGAGTTCTTCCAGCGAGTCTGTTCCGAGGATGTTCAGTGAGGCGATTTGGAAAAGTTGCTGCACGGACAGCCCTGTTTTACTCAGGAATTTCTGGTAGGCCAGGAGCAGGTAGACGGTCAGCGCGGTATAAATCTGAATCAATACAGCATTTTCCGTGTTCCCGACAAAGCTTTTGATGCGTAGATTCTGTTTGATTTCGCGAAAAAAGAGTTCGATTTTCCAGCGTTCTTTGTAAATATCGGCGATGGTGCGGGCGGACAGGCGAAAGTGATTTGTCAGAAATTCGTAACGCTTGCCTGTTTCGGCGTCCCGGTAGCCGATGCGACGCAGGCGCAAGACTTTTCCCCGGCTGTGCTTCACTTCGATAATGTGGTCGGAAGTAACCCCGCTTGTGCGGTTCACCGGGCGGCGCTCCAGCAGTTTGTAAACAGCGTTGTCCTTCAGGCGGGTGACGAAAAAGATGCCATTTTCGAGCAGGGTCTGAAACCAGGGGTAACTGACATAGCCTTTGTCGAAGGTCACGATGGAGCCTTTGGGCAGAGAAAGACTTTTCGCCATACGGCTTTCGTGCGTTTTGGCCACATCAACGGTGACAAATGCCGGGATATGACCATCGTGGTCAAGCACTGTGTTCATTTTGACGCCGCCCTTGTTTTGGCGGAACGTGGCCCAGGGAAACAGCGACAAACACAGGCTGATGGTGGTGGCGTCCATGCTGTAAAGTTTGCATTTGAAATGAAATTTGTGTTTGGAGGCCTTGGGAACACACAGGCTGTACATGTCGGCAAATAGATCTTTGAAAAAGCCCACAGGCCGGGAGTTGTTGGCATCGGAGAAAGTGGAACGTGCAACGGGAAAAAGGCCAAAATGATACAGCCTCTTGCCGCAGGCGGCCAAACAGCGCAATCCGTCACGCATGGAGCGCCTTGCTGCAAGCTGGATAAAAGCCATGACCGTAAACTGTTCCTTAAAGCCGAATTGTCGAGAAGAACGACCTGTTTTATGCCGGGCTTCCAGTTTCTGAAAAACATGTCTGGGAATCAATGATAGCATTTGAGAAAAGAGTGTATTATGATGGCTCATGTTCAAAATCTCCTTGGGCTGCAATGGGTTATGCAACTGTTTTGTAGCATAAACCTCGGAGATTTTGAACATATTTAACGCACCTTAGCCGGACAGCATTGACTGGAAATATTTCCAGTGGGCAGTTGTAGGAAAAATTTAATCAAATTCAAATTTGCATTGCGGAGTAAGTATTATTCCGCTTTTTTTATGCCTACAGAGCAACTTTTTTTATGTATTCCAGTGAAAAATCTGTATAATTTTCTGGTCATGTCAAAAATCCCAATAAGACAAGGAAGAAACATGACCGACAATAAGAAACCAGAGGCCAAGGACAAGAGCAAGCCGGAAATCCTCAAGCACATGACAAGGGCTGAAATGGTCTCTGAATTGATGATGATGTTGAACGAGGTCAGTGACGAAGATATGCCCGCCGTCCATGAACTTATCAGACAAGTAATGACCAAAAAGGAATCTAATAAGTAGCCAGTCTCACAAATACTAGGCGAGCAATGTAGGCGAGTAAGGCGGGCGGGTCTAGCCAAGGTAGTCTAACTAAGGCGAGTCTAACCAAGGCGGGGCAAGGAAAAACTACATGTAGATTTCATAGGCAGTCGAGTGTGAAGGCTTCCTTCATCAATCGGGCGGGCGCGACAAATCGGGAATCCCTATCGGGCGTATGTGCTGCGTGTGCTCCTGCTGCTGGCGCTGGCGTAGGTATGTGAGGCATGAGGCGAGGTGTCCGGGCCAGTGAAGCAGCATCTTTTTAAAAATACTTAACGCTCACAATTAAATCTAACAATTCCAACAACTTTCAAGAATAGTCATTTTTCAGTTCCCGACCAATGTTAAGTAATATAATAATTACAGGTAGATACTTAACATTCAAGGAGCATTTATGAAAAATCGCAATCACCCGGTCAAGGGTAGCAAAATCACCGTTGAACCCATCCGAAACCTCGACCACATCACCAGCATAAAACAACTTCTGGCCTCCAAGCCGAGAGACCTCCTGCTTTTCACCCTTGGTATCAACAATGGAATCCGCACCGGAGACCTTCTCAAGCTCCGAGTTCAAGACCTCGCCGGAAAAAGAGTTGGTGACACCATCTCCATCAAGGAATCCAAGACCGGGAAAATCAACGTCCTCATGGTCAACAAGTCCGTGCATAAGGCGCTGGCCTCATTCCTTGCCAGTGATATTTTCCAGCCTGACGATTACCTTTTCAAGTCCAGAACCGGAGAGAACAAGCCGCTCACTGTCCAGACCGTGAATAGGATGGTCAAGGGTTGGGCCAGAACCATCAATTTGCCCGGCAACTATGGAGCACACACCCTCAGAAAAACCTTTGGTTATATCCAACGGACGCAATACGGAGTAGGCTTTGAAGTGCTCTGTAAGCGATTTAACCACGGCTCTCCGACTGTCACCATGCGCTACCTTGGCATATCTGATTCAGAGGTAATTGAAATCCTGCAAAATGAAGTGTGAGTAGGTAAATCTTTCAGAATACCAAAGCCAGTTTAGAAATGTAAATAGACGGGAGTACAGCGGGTTCGGAGTTGACGGTACTACAGTGCGAAACCTTGACAGTCCAAGGCTGACAGGTGAAACTTGCTATTCAGGGTATACGAAAAGTTACCCGAAAGCTCAAAAAGGCACCGCTATATACGGAGCAGCAAGGCTTTTCAAAGCAGGGCAATGTCGCTGGTGGAGGTCATATTTATGGCATTCAAGAGGCCGTCAGTTCAATTCTGTCCACCTCCACCAGAGATTTTAAGGACTTACAGTAATCGCTGTAAGTCCTTTTTCTGTTTGAATGGATTTTGTACTACTCCTGTACTACTTTTTTAAATTATATACCGGGATGGCCCGGGGCGCCGCGGATGCTCGTGTAACACCCATGCATGGCCGCATACACAATAAACATTATGATCAGGCCCCGGCCCCGCCGGTGAGGACGGAGCCGGGGGAGGCTGCCGAAACCGATATCCAACGGGTGGCGGACGGCACGGATGCCGTGGCCGGGTCCGAGGGTCATCCGCCCCGACAGGTCCTCATTGCGCGGCCGGCGGTTTTGTCCGCCCGCCGCTTATTTTTCGCCGGCCTGCCGCTTGACGTAGCTTTCAATCCAGGCGTCGGCGTCCTTCTGCGCTTTCTGCGCCTGGGCGAGGGTGAGCGAGCCTTCCAGCAGGCCGAGCATGCGGGCGATATCCTCTCCGGCGTAGCCGCCGCGACGGGCGATCAGATACCAGGTGTAGGCCGCGACCGGGTCAGCTTTCGTGCCCACGCCGTCCTTGTGCATGACCGCGATGTTTTTCACCGCTTCCAGGTTGCCCAGGTCCGCCGCTTTGGTGAACATGGCCAGGGCCTTTTTCTCGTCTTTCTTCTGCCCCAGCAGGCCGGAGAGGTAGATGGCGCCCAGATCGTTGGCGGCCACGGCCATGCCCGCGTTGGCGGCCTTTTCCAGATACCCGACGCCCTTGGCCGGGTCTTTGGCCGCGCCCGTACCGGAAATGTACACGGACGAGAGCTTGTACATGGCCAGGGCCAGCCCCATGTCGGCGGCCTTCTGGTAGCTCTGCACGGCTTTGCCCGCGTCGGCGGTCACGCCCATGCCGATTTCATAGCAGACGCCCAAGTTGTACCAGCCCTCGGCTTGCCCGGCCTTGGCCGCCTTTTCGTACCATTCCATGGCTTTCGTATAGTTTCGGGCCACGCCCACGCCCTGCTCGTAAAAGCGGCCCAGGGTGAGCATGGCGTTGCCGCTGCCCTTTTCCGCTTCGGCGGCCATGAGGGCGAAGGCCGCTTCCGGCTGGATGCGCTGCGGCACGGCCTGCGCCGGTTGCGCCTGGACCGGCGCGATCGGCGTGGCAGGCGCGGGCTGTGAAGCCGGAGCGGTGGCCGCTCTGGATGTTTTTGCCGGGGCCGCGAGCAAAGAAAGCGGAAGCAATAGGAGCAGGCACAGTGCCGGCAGGGGAAGAAAGATTCGTCTCGTCATACACATATCTCCCACATAGCGTTATGGCACCTGGGCAAAAAGGATTCCGCCCGGAGCCCTTACCACGGAGCCTTTTTCATCTGCGACCAGTCGCCGGAGAAGTTCGAGGAGTGGTTCGGGTTGAAGGTCGAGTCGTTGGTATAATATGTATTGCCGCTCGAATCCCGCCAGCCGTGGTTGTATCCTGTAGGGGCGGAATGACTCTCGCCGCCGCCGTTCCACCTGTCGGTGCCGGTTATGGCGTCTGTCCAGCCGCTCATAACCCTGGAGTTCGATTCGCTCCGGCTGGTGATGGCGGAACGGTTTCTTTGCGCCTGCGCGTATGTCGCCTGCGCGGCCCGCTGGGCCGCCATGGCCGCCTGATGCGCGGAGGCTATCCGCTGCTGCACGAGTTGGTTGCCGATGGTATCCATGGATTGAACCCAAACCGGGTCCAAGGTGGAACCGCCGCAGATCGCGGCCAGGATTTTTTCGTAGTCTTTGAGTTTTCCGGCGTGCGCCTGAAACCCGACGAACGGCCCGGCATCCCAGGCGCAATATTGCCCGTACGGCCCGTTGCCGGTGAGATAGCGCGCGGACGCGTAAAACATCGCCTCCCAGGCGACGCCGTTTTTCGTGAACGTCACAGACGCGAGCGCTTCATCGACCTGATAATCAAGCCCGGCTCCCGCGCCTTGCAACTGGCCGAGAATATCCCGGCGCTGTTTTTCCCTGTTCGCGGCATTGCCGGCGAGTTTGTCCACGCGCACAATCTTTACGCCGGAAATGGCCCTGTCGTTTTCCAACGTCATTTTGATCAGGTCTTCCGGTTTCATGGGCGGCACAAGCAGGCGGCCCTGCTGCTGCGCTTCATTTCCGGAGTTCGGCGATTGGCTGAAATAGCACGCGGCCACATACGGCCCGCTAAAGGTGAACCAGGCGTCGTCCGCCGGAGATTTGACGACGTAGCCGACATATGCCGGCTTAAAGACGTTCTGGAAATTCCAGTCAGCCTTGCCTTCGAGAATCCACCCCTGCGGCACGTTCACCGTGGCGGCCACCGCGCCGCCGAATTGCGGGTCGGTTATCCGGCGTTTCTCGAACCGTATGCCTTCCTGTGCCGCGAACGCCGGCATCGCCATGAACATGATCCATAGCATCGCAAAAAGCGAGATGATGGCCGGCATGGCGCGTTGAGTGCTGTTTCCCTTCATGACGCCTCTCTTTTGGGTGGATTTGGGGAGATGGAAGCTCCCCAAATCCAGCCGTGCTGCTAAAACTTCACCTCAAAGCCGACGAATACCGTCTGGTCGTTACTGTTCTGCCGGATTTCAGCGCCGTAGCCGAGCTTAAGTCCGAGATCCCAGCTCTGGCCGGTCTTGACCAGCACGTCCAGGCCCGCGCCGACCAGGGCCGCGTCCGCGTCCTGCTTGACCGAGCGGGTCATGAAGGTGACCGGGGAACCGATGAAGCTGCTGTTCGCGGCAACGTCCCGGTCCGCCCACTGGTGCAGCCAGCCTACCGTGGCCTTGGGGGTCAGGATGACCGTGTCGCTCACATGGAAGTCCCGCGCGGCCTTGACGCCCACGGTGGTGGTGAAAGAATCCGCGTCCGTCTTGCCGACCTTCAGGCCCAGGTTGCCGCTTTCGGTGAAGCCGTCCTGCTCCAGATGGGCGTAGCGGCCCGCGAGGTACGGGGTGATGACCAGATTCTCGTCAAAGGAGGGCTTCCAGTCGTAGGCCGCTTCCAGACCGCCGCCGATGATGTTCTGGTCGAAGCTGCCCTTCATGTGCTGGTTGCCCAGCGCCGTGGGCACGGTGCGGCGGCTGTCGTTGTCCGTGAAGGAATAGAGAATGTCGCCGGTAACCTTGGCCGTGCCGGGGCCGGCTTCGCGCCGGTAGCGGGCAAAGGCTCCCACATGGGTGGCGTCGGTGTCGATGCGGGTCTTGATGCCGTTGTAGCGGGTGTCGCCGGTGGTCCAGCCCACATACGCGCCGGCGGTCCAGTTGGGGGTGATGTCGAAACTGCCGCCGAGCAGGAAGCCGTTCTGGTCCGCGTCATACCCGGCGTAGCCGCCCTTGTTGTCCTGATGGGCGAAGTTGCCGAGGTACCCGCCCCACATGCGCACGCCAAAGGGGGTATTCGCCCCGGCCGCGTTCAGGGTGAATTCCGGGCTGGCCGAGGCCACCAGATTGCGGGTCATGTCTGTTGCCGGCTGCCAGTTGCCCAGCACGCTGTAGCTGGAGCGCTCAAAGCCGATGTTGCCGTCCAGAGAGGCCATGCGGTCGGCGTAGCGGCCCGTAGCCCTGGCCTGGTCGCGCCGGTTCTGGGAACCGATGTTGAAGCCCAGCGTATTGGGAGCCTGGAAGGCCAGGGGCGCGAAGCTCTGCGCCGAAGCCAGGGCGTCGTTGCCGAAGGCGTAGCCGAAAGCGGCCATGGCCGCCGCGTTATGGGCGAACAGAGCCTGGATCCCTTGAGAAACCGCGCCTTCTGCCGGCATATAGGGCATCATGTTCAACAGATCCGCCTGAAAGGCCGCCGGAGAACCGTATGCCTGATCCAGGGCATCCATGAACGGCGTGCGGCCGTTGTAGAAGGCGTCGCGAAAACCTGCCCAGACGTTGCGCGCGTTGGGCGGCAGAGAGGAATACCCGGGGAAGACCCCGTCCGCTCCGCCCGCCACGGTGTAGGAGCCGTCAAACAGGATCTGGTCAACCTCGTAACTCACAGTGCCGGTCAGGGTGGCCGTGGCTATGTCCACGGCGCTGAATGCGCCGGTGTAGGCTCCGTCCACGAGCAGCCAGGAGCCGGCGTCGTCGGCCAGGCCCGTGTGGCGCAGGCGCAGGGTGGACTGATCCAGGGCCAGGGTCCCGCCGGTCACGTCAATGGCGGCCAGCGTTTGAGAACGGTTGAGGTCCACGTCCAGCACGCCGAGGCCGAGGCTTCCGCCGCTTCCCAGCCGAAGCTGGTTGTCGCCTGCTCTCCATGTAGCCGTGCCGCCCGCCAGAGATATGATACTGAAGGGCCGGTGCGCCACGGTAAGCACGCTGTTGCCGCGCATCTCCAGGGCGCCGCCGTTTCTAATCGTCAGACTGGTGTTGTTCAGGGTGTTGTACGCGCCGGCGCTGACAAGGGTCGAGCCGTCTTCCATGGAGAGGGCCACGGAATTTTTGTCCAGAGTGCTGTCCGCCAGCGTCAGGGTGCTGCCGGGGGCGATGTAAAAAGCGCCCGGCAGCGAGAGATCATAGTCGCTGATGGACACCGCGCCTGCCAACTCCAGCATGCCGCCGTTTTTCGTGAAGGTCCCCCGGCCGGAAACCGGCGCAAGGGCGAAGCCGCCACCCAGCTTCAGGTTGCCGCTGTTGAGTTCGATGGTGTTGATCCTGTTGGGATTGGCCGCGCTGCCTGTGGTCAGGGTCAGGATGCCCGTGCCGTCCATGACCAGCTTGTCCTGATACGTCAGGGCGGACAGGTTCTGGTGGCCGTCGCTGTCGATGTGCAGCGCGCCGCCCGTCAGGGTATAATTGGCCCCGCCGGTGACTTTCAGGCCCGAAAGCTCGATGTGCGTGCCGCCCAAGGTGACGGTCTGGTCGGCCGCGCCGGTGGAGTCGAACAGGGCCGCGTCCTTGGGCAGGAAGTTCTTGGTTTCCGCGCCCAGCTTCCAGTTTTGCGCGGTGTAGTTCCATGCTCCCGACGCCCCGCCCCAGATCATTTCCGCGTTGTCGCGGCTGAGGGCGGCCTGTATTTGAATGTCCCTGCCGCCGTTCACCACATTCACCCGGATGGCGTTGTCCCCGCTCAGGGGGTTGTCCCCGGCGGTGAAATTGCTGAACAACGAAGAGGCGGTAAGACCCATGTCCGCCGCCGCGCTGAGGATGGTGTAGGTGCCCGTGCGCCATTCCGAGATGTTCAGGGTGCTGGAGCCCGTGAAGGTGGCCGCGCTGCCCAGCAGGGCGATTTTACCGCTGGCGTTGCCCGCGCCCACGCCGAAGCTGAGAATGCCGCCGTTCAGGGCAAAGGTGCTGTTCGCATCCAGAGTCAGGGTGGAGCCGAGATCCACGGTCAGCTTGCCGCCGGAAGACACGGAAAGCGCGGTGTTGTTAAGGGAGGCGGCCGTGCCTTCGCTTTTCAGGTTGCCGCCGGTGACGTTGAAGGCCAGCAGGCCCGTGCCGCCGTTCACCGCGCCCCGGTCAAGGATAAAGCCGTTTGCCAAGCGCATGTTGCCGCCGGTAAGGCTCACCGTATCGCCGCCCGCGCTGTCGAACAGGTTCGGCCCGCCCCACAGGAACTCACCGCCCGATTGAGCCAGAGTGAAGGTCTTGCCGTTGCTGATGTCCGTGGTGACGCCGTCGGCAATGGTAATGAGATTGCCGGTGTTGCCGCTGTCCTGGATGGCCAGGGAGGCGTTGCCGGAGGAACTGCTGGCCAGGGAAGTACGGCCGAAATGGATGGCGTTGGCCTGGGTCACGCTGTTGACGGTTACGCTGTTGCCGGAAAAGGTGATGGCTCCCGCCGTGGGGTCAAGAGTCAAGGAGGCCGGGGCGGACGGGGTGGTTGTCACCAGGAACAAGGCTCCGCCCTGGGCACGAGCGTTCGTTCCCGTGGCGATGGCCTGATTGTCCGCATAGATCCCCTTGCTGATGGAGACCGCCGGTATGGAGAGCAGCGCTCCACCGCCGAGGGCTGTTGCTTCCGTCGCTCCGCCGGTGGCCGTTGCCTCCGCCTTGTTTCCGGATATTTCTCCGGACAGGGAGGCTATGTTGCTTGCATCCACGCCGCCGCCGAAGGCACGCGCTCTGCCGGCGCTTGCCTGGGCCGTGGCCGTGTTGCCGGAAATCGTGCCGGACAGGGTTGTGATGCTGCCGACAGCCTGAAGGCCGCCTCCATACGCTTCCGCATAGGTGCCGCCGGTGTTTGTGGCGGACGCGCTGTTGCCTGATATTTCGCCGGCAAGAAGGGAGATGCTTCCGAGGCTTTTCAGCCCGCCGCCCATGGCGGCGGTAGCGGCGGCCCCTTGGGCGTCCAGGCTGTTGCCTGCGATCAGAGAGCCGTTCAGGATGGAAACGCCGGACGTTCCCGCATTATAGGATAGTAGCCCGCCACCCTGAATGATCGCGCCGCTTCTGGTCTGATTTTGAATATGCAGCTTGCCGGAGAATGTTCCCGCATAATCGCCGAAATCCGTCCCCAGCAGCACCCGTCCACCGGTGTAATCAGCCAGGGTGACGTTGGCGGAGCTTCCCCCCGCGACCCAGAGCCCGCCGGAGAAATCAACGGCGTTATTGAACACGATGTTTCCGCTGCCCGCGATATCCAGCCTGCCGGTGGGCGCGATGACGCTGCCCTGGCTGATATCCGTGCGGCCCATAATCTTGCCGCCGCTGAAGGTGTAACTGCCGCCGGTTATGCTCATGCCGGCGGTTTCCACCTGCGAGCTTGCACCCGTGCCAACGGTTACGGCGAGGCCGGAAATCGCACCTGTGCCGTCAAACGTGGCCAGATCGCCGAGGACGAAGCTCTTGCCGGCTGTCACGCCTTCCTTCCAGTTGGTGTTGGTGTAGTTCCAGGTTCCGGCAGTGCCGCCCCAGATTTTTTCCGTGCTGTCCTGGTTCAGGGCGGCGGTGATGACCAGATCTCTGCCGCTGTTGCCAAGGCTGGGGGTAAGGGTCACTCCCGCGCCAGGAGTCAGGCCGCCCACGGTGAAAGTCTGGAAGGTGCCGAGCGCTGTGCCTGCTATAGCCGAACCCGCCTGCAGCACCGTATAGGTGCCGGCAATCCATTCGGAGATATCCAGGGTGTTGCTGCCGCTAAACGTTGGGGCTGAAGCGGCGGCGGTCATGTCGATGAGGCCGCTGGTGTTGCCCGCACCCACGCCGAAGCTGAGGATGCCGTTACTCAGGGCTAGTGTGGAGCCGCTGCCAAGGGTCAGGGTCTTGCCCATATCCACGGCCAGGGTTTTGCCCGCGTCAATAACCAGGGCCGCACCGTTGATCTGGCTGTTGCCGGAAGCGCGCAGGACGGCCCCGCTTTCCAGATCCAGGCCGCTTCCGGCTGCCGCGTTCAGAATGGTGTTGTCGCCCAGAATCAGGGTGCCGTAAGGCACGAGCCGGGCGTTGTTGGTCAGGTTCAGGGTGGTGTTGCTGAAAGAAAAGCTCTCGGAAGGGTCGCCGGTGTCGCCGGCCGGTCTGGCCACCTGGTAGTAGCTGGCGTCGCCGGTGAGGTTCAGGATCACATTGGCGTTGGTGTTCACCCCGCCGTTGTCCAGAGAAAAACCGCTGTAGAACTGCGTGCCCGCTCCCAGGGTCACGGTGCTGCCCCCGGCGGCGTCAAGCACGTTCGCTCCGCCCCAGTTGAAATAAGACGTATCGCCCTTGGTCAGGGTAAAGCTCTTGCCGTTGTTCAGGTTGACTTCAATCGGATCCTCCATCTGTAACAGGCCGGTTCCGCTGATGGTCATGACCGCGTCGGATTGGGAGGTGCCGGTTGCCGATCCGAAATACACGGCGTTGGCCGTGCCGTCGGCGGCGTTGTAGGGCAGGGAGGCGTCGGCCACCCCGTGCCGGTTGCCGCTGAAAACAATGTCGCCTCCACCAGTGATGATGTTCAGGGCGACGGGCCGCAAGGTGGTTACATCGCTAACTATCTGGTTACCTGTCGCTACCTTTTTCTCGCGGGCGCCCAAAAGGCTGCCGGCGTCCATGAACACGGCTCCGCCCTTGGTGGTGGCCCGGTTGTTTTGCAACAGGGTCTGGGTCACGGCATCGGCCGTGATGGTCAAACTGTCGCTGGCATGGATGCCGCCGCCGTATCCGGCGGACCCGGCTCCGGAAGCATGGGCCGTGTTGCCGGATACGCTGCCGCCGGAAACGGCGACCGGGTTGCCGGCCCAGGTGGTGGTATCAACCCTGACCAGAACGCCGTCGTGGTAGTCATAGTCCATCCCTGTCGACTCGCCGGCGCCGCCGGAGTGAATGCCGCCCCCGGCCGCAAGGGACGTGCCTTGCGCGATGTTGTTGTCCACGGTCGTGTTGGTGAGGGAGGCCTGCCCGCCGCTTGTCAGGGCAATGCCGCCGCCGCGGCCGATGGACACCTGCCCCGGAAGGGCGGCCGCCGAGGCGGTGTTGTTGCTGATGTCCGAGCCTGTGATTGTGACAGTGCGNCCTCAAGTTGGTTTTTGACAAGCCGCGTAAAAATACGGTCAAGCTGATGCTCCTGATGGACTCGGGCGGTTCCATGGACTCCTACAGCAGCTTGTGCGCCTCGCTCTTCCAGGCTGTCAGCAAGTCGAACCACTTCAGGGACCTGAAGGTTTATTACTTCCACAACTGCATCAAAACCCACCTGTATACGACCCCCCGGATTTCTTACAGGGAGTCCCTCAAGACCGATTGGGTCCTGAACAACCTTGACGGCGAATACAGGGTCATCATCGTGGGCGACGCGCTGATGGATTCCTCCGAGTTGATGGGCAGCGGGTATTTCGCCTACAAGCGGGACGTGCCGAGCGGCCTGCAATGGCTGCGGCGGTTCAAGGAGCGGTACCGCCATCTGGTCTGGTTGACCCCGGAGGACAACGACTCGCTGGCGAATACATTCTGGGGGGAGTCGTACCTTATCCTTAAACGCGAAGTGGACATGCATACGCTGACGGTCGAGAATCTGACCTCCGTGATAAAAAAACTTATGGTGGCGCGGTAACCGCCCGCCGCGGTCTTGTGAACGCCCCCTGGCCATCCCGGCTCAGGGGGCGTTCGTCTTGCCGCCATGCTAACCGCGTTGCGCATCCGGGCCGCTTTTGGTAATCCGGTATATGGCCGTAGTGCCGTGCACGCATGCAACAAGGAGAGACCCATGAACCTTTCTTCCGCGAAACGATTGAATAACGGGGTGGCGATGCCCTTTGTCGGCCTCGGCGTCTGGCTGGCGAAACATGACGAAACCGTCCAGGCCGTCAAATGGGCGTTGGAGGCCGGGTACCGGCATATCGATACCGCGAAGATCTATCAAAACGAGGCGGCCGTAGGCCAGGGCGTCAGAGAGAGCGGCCTGCCCCGCGATCAGGTTTTTATCACGACCAAGTTGTGGAATGACGATATGCGCACCGGCAGGCAGATGGAAGCCTTTGAGGAAAGCCTGAAGGCCCTGGGCACGGAGTATGTGGACCTCTACCTGCTGCACTGGGCGGTGGACGACGTGTATATCCCGTCGTGGAACGTGCTGGAGAAGAGGTTCTTCCGGGTTTTCCGTGGGTAACCCCTGTCAGGAACTGGCCGGGTAGAGGTCCAGACCACCACAGAAGAAGTAGATGGCTGTCTTGAAATGCTCCCGGTTCCTATAACCGCAAGCCTTCCTCTTGATGGCCATGATCTTGCTGTTGAGGCCCTCGGCCACGCCGTTGGTGATCCTGTGGCGGCAGAAGGTCAGGATGTTCTCAAGATGTCTCTGAATCAGTCCGCCCACTTTGCGCATTGGGGCAAGATCTGACCTGTTCACCCAGACCAGCCATCGCTTCACAAAACGTCTGGCCCATCCCGTGCTCAGGTACTTCCAGACGTCGTTCAGGCTTTCCTTCATGGCCCAGGCCTTGGCCACCTTGAGGTTCGCTGTCTTCAAGGCCTCCAGGGCTGGCCGGTGTTTGTCCGGCAGATTCTCCTCCCGGTATAGCCAGAGGAATTTCGTGCCCTTGAGTCGATGGTCATCCTGACTTGTGAGTTCGCGGTGCTCTTGCTTGCGTACCCGGTCCACAGCCTCGCCTACGTGTTTCATGACGTGGAACCGATCGTGAACTATTTTCCCCGCCGCGTCCGGCACATGTTTGAGCGTAGCTTTAAAATAGGGCTCCCACATGTCCATGGCCACGGCCTTGATCCGCTCCAACTGAGCCTTGGTGAACTGAAGGTAGTACCCCTCAAGGCTTTCGGCCTTACGCTCGTCGGCCACATACTCCACCGTGCTGCCGATCAGATCACAAACCACGGTCACATAGTCGTGCCCCTTGCGGAATGCCTTCTCGTCAACGCCAAGATACCGCGAGGGATTCGATTGCTTGCGCTCCCGGCCCCGGCGCACCGCCCTTTCCATGACACCCCATGCTTCGTCCCAGGTGATGCGCAGGATGCGCCGCGCTCCTGTTACGGTGGCGCACTCGGTCAGCACGTCGATGATCAATCGCTCCATCAATATGGTGAAACGTGCCTTGGACTCGGCCCAAGGCACGTTGACCTGAAGGACGCCATGCTCGGGGCAGTCCACTCGGGGAATCCGAGCATGCAGGAACGTCTTGAACTGGCACGTGTCCAGATGGCGCCAGACACGAGGCTCGACATGGTCGCGGCAAGCCAGCTCTCGACCACAAGTAGGGCAAAACCAGCGAACACCAGGACCATGCTCCACGCGGATGTCTACCCGACCTTCCGCCGTGTCCAGTTCAACAGCCTCAACAAACCAGGGCTCGGTCAGCCCCAGAATCCGAAAATATAGGTCCGTATCCTTCATTGGTGCCCTCCGGGAAGGACATTAGCAGATCAGCTACCCACGGAAAACCCGGAAGAGCCTTTTTTTTCGGGGACCTAACAGAGATTAATTATTACATTTCACACTATTATCTAATTTGCGCATTTTTACTTTTTTTCCGCAACATCGCGCAACCTAACGCGACTGATCCGGGGAGACTCTCCACGTTTTCAGCCGGGACAAAAAAATTCTGATCCTGCGGGGCAGGGCTCTTGCTTTTTTTCTCAATCTAGCTAGATTATACATCTAGGTAATACGAAAAATTCACCCGGTTCCGGGAAGGTTTTTACATTCAGGAGGAGAGCCATGCTCCAACAATGGTCATTGCAAGACGCCAAAAACAAGTTCAGCGAAGTGGTCAACGCCGCCCGCCAAGGCGAGCCGCAACTTGTCACCCGGCGCGGAGAGCCGGCCGTGGTCGTCCTTTCCGCCGAGGCCTATGAGGAAATGCTGCGCCGAGAACGCCTGAACGCTCCGGGCTTCGCCGAGTTCCTGCTGTCCATGCCAACCGCGCCTTCCCCAGACATGGAACCCGGTTTGGAAGAGGATGAGGCGCAAACATCGCCCCTGACCCTGCGGGAGGTGGACTGGTAATGTACCTTCTGGACACGGTGGCCCTTTCGGAAATGCGCAAGCGGGAGAGGAACGCGGGCCTTGCCGCCTGGATTGGAAAACAACGCGACGCGGACCTGTTCGTGAGCGTCATAAGCATCGGGGAGTTGGAGCGCGGCATTTGCTCCGTCGCCAAAAAAGACGCGGAATTCGCCAGAACTCTCGGAATATGGCTGGATAAGCTGCTTATGGTTTACAGCGACAGGATTTTGCCCGTTTCCCTCGCCGCCGCCCGGCGTTGGGGCCTCCTCAGCGCATCGTGCGGCAACGCGGGAGCGGACATTCTGCTTGCCGCCACGGCTCTGGAACATGATTGCGCTGTCGTCACCCGCAACGTCCGCCACTTCGAGCCGACCGGAGTGCGAACGCATAACCCCTGGACATAGGATGCCATATGCGCCTGTTCCGTGTATTCCCGCGTATCGCGGCGCTCATTGTCTTATGCGGCTTTTTTCCGCATTTCGCCCCGCTATCTTGGGCCGCGCCTATGAACATGCCCGCTTCCATCCCCCAGGCTCCGGGGCAGGCCGTGCTGCAAACGTTGCTGAACGACATCGGCAAACAGCGAGCGGAGGTTATCGCCATCCAGCGCGAGCTGGTGGCCCGCCCGGCGCTCAACCCCGAAGACGGTGGCGAGGGCGAGGAAGCCAAGGCGCGCTGGATTGAAGAGTATCTCCTCCAAAAAGGCCTGCCTCAGGCCGAGCGGATTGACGTGCCGGACGAGCGGGTACCAGCCAAGGTGAGGCCCAACCTGATTATCCGCTATCCTGGCGCTTCGGAACGTACTCTCTGGATTGTAGGGCACCTGGACACATCCCCGCCCGGCGATCTCAGTCAGTGGACCGGCTCGCCTTGGGCCTTGCGTATCGTTGGTGACACCATCTATGGCCGGGGCGTGGAAGACAACCATCAGGCTATCACTAGCGGGCTTATTCTGATGGAAAGCATGGCCCGTAACCGCGTCACCCCGCCTTTGTCCTTCGGGCTGGTATTGCATGCCAGCGGAAAATACTTTTTTTCAGGCACATACGGTCTTGCCGCCATGCTTGCGGTAAGACCCGATCTGTTCAAGCCCGGCGATTTGGTGGTGGTCCCCGACCAGGGCAATTACGAGGGCAGTGATTTGCTTGTTGGGGAAAAGGGTCTTCTCTGGCTGAAAATCACCGTCACCGGCAAGCAGGTGCATAGCGCGTTTCCGTATAGAGGCGTCAATGCGCTGGATGCCGGGGGCAGCCTGATAGCCGACCTGCGCGGCCTACATCAGCGCTTTGCGGAGAAAAACGCGCTATTTGACCCGCCCACATCCACCTTTGTGCCCACCGCGATGATCAGCGGCAACCCGCAAGTGAACCAAATACCGGGCGAGTTCGTCTTTCATATGGACTGCCGCCTGTTGCTTCCCTACACAGCGGACGAAGTACAGGGGGCTGTGCGCACTCTGGCCGATGCGGCGGAAAAACGGGATAACGTGACCATCACTGTGGAACGGAAGTACACCATACCCACGACCCCGGTCACGCCGCCGGACGCGCTGGTGGTCCAGGCGGTCAGGCGGGCAGTGCTGGCTGAACTCAAGGTAACGGCCAAACCCATCGGCACTGGAGGGGCGACCGTGGCGGGAGAACTGCGCGCCAAGGGTATACCCGTTTTGGTGTGGGCCAATGTGGAAGGCACAGGCTTGGCTGCCAACGAGCACATCACCGTTACCAAGCTGCTGGAGGCTTCCAGAATTTTCGCCCGCATCCTCTTTGACCCGGAAGTGGCCAATGCTCCGGCCTGGAGCGCCGCAGGCAACACGCCGCAACAGGGGACGGGAAAGTAGAATATGCCCACACAGCCGACCTCATCCAGCCTTGCGCGGCGTGAAGCCGCCCTTACGGGCGTCGGCTTCGCCCTGGGCTTCGGCTGGCTGTGGTTTCCGGCTTTGCAAGGCTTCTGGCTGCCGGAATTTCTGTGGGGAGGCGTCTTTGACGGCGGCGGGACGAGCTTTTTTTGCGTTCTCCTGCCGGCGGGATTCTTCAGCGTGGGATTGTGGGGCGGCGGAATTCGGTTTTTGCGGGGGATACGGCTGTTCCGGTTCTTTGCAGGGAATAACGCCCCCGCTGATTCCAGCGGCAATAACGGTACCGGCGACCTTCGCGCCTCCCGTCTGTTTCACTGGGTGCACGCGGCCGCCTTCGCGCTGATGGCGGTTTCCTTGTTGCCTCCCGCGCCTACCAGCGGAGTGGGGCTGTATCTGCCCGTGATCGCCATGGCGCTGGCCGCGCTGCTTCAGGGCCTGTTCTGGGGCGGGGCCATGCTGGCCCTGCCTTCCCGACTTGCCGCCGCCTCTTTTGTCGTTGCCGCCTCTGCCGCCGCCGTGTTCAGCGGTCTTGTGTCGCTCCTCCCTTCCGGCTCCGGCCATGGGCGGACGATTGTACTGCTTTTGGCTGTGCTCATGGCCTGGGCGGCGGCGTACGCCCTTGCCCGCGTCCTGCGCCTTCCCCGGCCGGAACCCAAACGCCCCAGAGGCAGGCCGGCCAAAAACGCGGAGCCGGAAACCGAAGAGGCACCCGAAGCGGGCGGCAGGCATGCCGCAACCGGCCGCCTGGCTCTCTATGCCGCCGGCGCGGCCATCATGCTGTCGGCTCTTGAGGCGGGACTCGCTGAACGGATTTTTTCTCCTTCAGCCTTCTTTGTCTTCCCTTGGGCGGCAGGTCTGCTCACCGCTTTGGGCGCGGTCATGGGCTTCATTCTTTGCGGAAACGGCGTTTCAGCGGACAACGGGGCGCAGGACGTTTCCCTTGCATCGGTTCCGGCTGGTCCGGGGCGTCTTTTTATGGGCCGTCTTTTGGCCGTGCCTCTTTTTTCCGCCCTGCAACCAACCACTGCAATCTGCCTGGCCCTGGGGCTCTGCAGCATCGCTTTGGCGCTGCCGGAACCCTTTGCATCTCCGTTCGTATTTGCACTCCTGAGCACAGCGGAAGGTTTCATCAGCGTTGCGGCCGTGATCGTTCTGGCCCAATTGCCCCAGTCACCGCCGTTGCGCCGCGCTGCCCTGGCGCTGGGAGTCGCCTTTGTTCTCTCCAACCTGGGAAGCGCGGCCGCCGGAATCCTGGCCCTGTTTTCGACCTCCCTGGACATACTCACGATCTCCCGCATAGCGGCGGGCCTGATCGCGGCTGTGGCGCTTCTGCTCTTTGCCGCATACCGGCGGCAGACGCGCGTGAAGGAAAGCCCGGACGCCGAGCCGGTTCAGGAAATCGCGCCCACGGAACCGGAAACCACTGCCACCATCTTCACCGCGAGGGAACGGGAACTCCTCAGCCTGATCCGCCAGGGCTTGAACAACCGGGAAATCGCCGAAACCCTGCATGTGCAGGAAGTGACCGTGCGCTTTCACCTGCGCAACCTGTACCAGAAGACCGGCCTCAGCGAACGGGAGGAACTGGCGGCGGTGAATATGCCGATAAACGGCGAATCAGAACGTATTTGAACGGCAAACCATAGCTGTGTCCTGCTTGGGGTTTTGCTTATGGCCTTGGCAAAGGTCTGAAATTTTCGCTCCAGGCTTTGGCTGCTCACATTTCAAACATTTTGCTGAAAGTCGCGCTGCTTTTATTATCCGCTTCTATTCCTCAAAATCCCACCCGCCTGTTGGTATCCGGGTTGGTAAACGCATCACCAACAAACACCGAGCGCAGGATATCGCTATGCAGCTCCTCAGGGAGGCTGAATTCAAAGAACAGCCCGGACATTCGTCTAGTTTCTCCGCTCGGGGCGTACACCTCAAACTCCTGCGAACGGGGAAGGGAGAGCAGGAATCCGGCATCTTCCATTTCTTGCCAGACATCCTTCAGCGTGCATTGCCGCCGGCTCTTAATCGTGCTTACTATTGTCAGTATAACTTGGGCCGCGGCATACACTCTGTCATCGGCGACAAACAGCCATCCGTTATCCATGTCGATGTCCTGCGCGGTATAGTTTTGCATGCGGCATAGTATGGCTCTCCCCCATTCATTCAGCGCACCGGAGGGGGCATTATCGATTGTTGCCGGAGAGGAAGCCGTACCGCTTCGCTCATGGCAAAAATTTCCGTCTTCGACTGACGCTTGTATTCCCAATCCACGCAATAACAGTTTGCCCTTATCAGTAAAAAGTATCTCCCCGGCCGACGAATCCAGAACGGGACACACGGAGCGCAAGTACGGCGTCGCGATAAAACATAGTTTCCTTTCATCTTTGGAAATGGTTTTGCCGTCAGGATAGCGGATCTGGAAAGCGGTTTTCAGCGCATGCGGCTCATGGCTTCCCGCGAGTATGTTTTGCCGCAGGAGATACCCCGTGATGCCGTCAAGGGAATGCACGCCGTCAATAAGCATGCGGAGTTTCTCGAAGAACTGCGCCGCGTCCACGGCCGTCCAGGTTTCATCCAGCCTGTAGACATGGCCTGCCGGATTCGTTTCTCCCGCGCGTTCATTGAAGTAGGCGGAAAAGCCGAGCCGATAGCGTTCCTCCGTGGACGGGTGTTGCGAAAGCTCGGCATCACGGGCGATGCTCGCGTCTTCGCTCTCATGGCGCCCTTCGTGCGCGAGGAAATCCAATGCCTGCATTGCAGTGTCGGGAATTTGCCGCCGCACGTCTTCCTGCAATGACTCCATGAAATGGACACATCCGAATTTCGTCCGTGAGCCTCCAAGTTCATTCCACACCACAGTATGGTTTGGGTGCCGCAATTTGAAATCCAAAACCATATCGCTGCCCCGCGCCGGATCAAACGTGACCGACCCGGCAGCGGCAGCGGACACGATTGTGTATTCATACAGCCTGTATGTGTTCCGGACGAGCCCTGTGTAAAAGTGGGCCAGAACGGCAAATCCCAAAAGTTCTGCATGCTTCCGTTCCTGGCTGCTGAAAGCTCCGTGCGGCCTCCATTGCGAAGCCTTTTCCGCCTCGGCGCATCCTACATACAGACCGTGCAGGACATATCCCCAGGGGTAGGCATGGTGTTCGCCGGGAGAGGCCGGCATATCCCAGAATTGGACCAAAAACTGATCCACGAGAGGGTCCAGCCAGGACAGAACGTCCTTTCTCCCAAACACTCCTCGGAGATTGCTCACAAATTTGATATAGGGTCCAAGTCCGTACCGTGCGGATTTGAGCAGCCTGTCGCGATAATCGGGGTCGGAAACGAGAGTCGCGTCGATACGCGGCAGGCATTCAGGGTCGACAAAAATTTCAGTATAACGCTGCATGATATTTTCCTTTTACGTGTTGGTATGACGCTCAAAATAGGCCTCAATCAGTCTGAACTGACGCAGAGCGCGGATGCTTTCCGGGTAGGCTTTCGGCGCGAGCGCGAGCCAGTCGTATTCGTGGTTTTCGGGATGGTTTGCGGCTTCCCCGTGCAATTCCATGATGATGGTTCTGACGGCTTGGCCTGAAGGCAGCTCGAAGAGTTCCCTCGGGCTTTTCTTTCCCGGCGCGACGCTGTCAACAGGGCGCTTCGGTGGTATTTTCGCCGTCAATGTGGCGGCGGCGATTTCGGCGGCCGGTGCAATCCACCCCATGGCCCGATGCAGAGCGTTACGAAAATGGTGGACATAGCCGATGTGCATGACGTGCGACTGCTTGGCCTCGGCATCGTTTTTTCGTGTAATCCAGCCGATTTTCAGGCCGTCATATTGATCCTTGTAGGAAATGGATTCGCAGAACAGTTGCAGATATTCGTCATCAGCCTGCGGCAGCCCCATGGTCATCTTTTTCGTGCCGGCGCCAAACTGGCGATGCTCGTAAATTTTCACCAGCGCGAGCGCCGTGCTCAAGGCCGGAAACGAGTTGGACAAATCCTTGCCGCAGAGGATGAAGCGTACATTTCTGGTAAGGGCGTGCCCTCTGTGCGGCGTGTCGTCCACCATGCGCTCGAAACTGGTTTGCCGCGAGGCGATGCGTATCAACGTCTTCTGGCCACTCTGATTGTAAGAGAAAAGAATCAGCGGCTCCGCGTTGTAAATCATCGTGTGGCGGGACGGGGCATCAAAGCTCACTCCAGGTCCTCCAGTAGTTGTGCAGCGCCGAATGACTGATGCTGATGCCGTGTTCGTCCGCGACCATCACGGATAGCCGCCTTTTCCTGTAGGCGCTGTTTTTGCCGGTTCTTGTCCCGGCCAAAATCGACGGCCAGCCCATATTCTTTTTCAAGCTGGCGGCATAGGGCATCCCGTTTAATATAGTCTTGCCATTCTTCATACCGGGTAAGCCGTTCCGGGTGAATCATGTTGAAATGTCAAGAGTAGTATAAAACAATTAAATTATAATATGTTATGCATTTGCCTTTTCACAATAACCCCCAATATCAACCCCTAAATGTTGCGGATGCAAAAAGCTTTCTTATGGCAAAATGAGACGGTAAAAAGGAATGGAACTCGTATGGGCTGTTTAAGTGACCTGCCCCCCAAAAACTAGTCCATTTTTTAAGTTAGTAGTAGAATGGACTTGGGAGGACGGAAAATGGCTAAGAAAACATTTACCCCGGAACAGATTATCTTTAAGCTTCGGGAAGTAGAAGTTCTTGTCGGACAGGGTGAAACGGTCGTTAGCGCCTGCCGCAGCATTGCAGTTACCGAACAAACTTATTACCGTTGGCGTAAAGAATACGGTGGTATGCGGACTGAGCAGGTCAAGCGCCTTAAAGAGCTCGAAAAAGAAAATACCCGGTTAAAGCGGGTTGTAGCTGACCTTAGCCTGGAAAAAGCTATTTTGACGGAGGCTGCCAAGGGAAACTTCTAAGCCCCGCCCGTCGCCGCAGTTGCATTGAGCGTGTCCGTGAAAAACTGGCTGTAAGCGAGCGTAAGGCTTGCGCCGTTCTTGCCCAGAATCGTTGTACGCAGCGTTACCAGACGAAAACGACAGCCTACAATATTCTGGTCCGTGAAGCGGTTATCAACTACGCCAGTGCTTATGGCCGCTACGGCTATAGAGCCATTACGGATTTGTTGCGGATGGACGGGTGGGGAATAAACTACAAGCGTGTCGAACGCATTTGGCGCCAGGAAGGCTTGAAAATTCCCATGAAGCACAAGCCGCGCAAGCGGTTATGGCTCAATGACAGCTCTTGCATTCGTCTGCGCCCAGCTTGGAAAAATCATGTTTGGTCGTATGATTTTGTCCAGTGCCGGACAGTGGAGGGCAAAGTATTTCGTATTCTTGTTGTCATCGATGAGTTTAGCCGTGAATGCCTGGCCTTGCATGTGGCGCGCAGCATTCGGGCAGAAGATGTTATGCATGCTTTGGCGGATCTATGTATCACGCACGGTGTGCCTGGTAATATCCGTTCGGACAACGGACCGGAATTTATTGCCAAATCATTGCGAAAGTGGTTCAAAAATCTTGGTGTGCAGACACAATACATTCAGCCCGGCAGTCCTTGGGAAAACGGCTATTGCGAAAGTTTTAACGGCAAATTTCGTGATCATTTTCTTGATGGTGAAATTTTTACAACCTTGCAGGAAGCAAAAATACTCATTGAAGCATGGCGTAATCATTACAATACGCGCAGACCCCACCGTTCATTGGGCGGCAGACCCCCAGCGCCCTTAACGGTTTTTTGCCCTCCCATGGGAGGGCAAATAGGCAGGCTCACGCCTGCTCCAGAACCCTTGAACCTAACCACTATGGACAAAGGCATAAATACCTGCTACTAACTTATAAAGTGGTATAACTCATGGGGGCTGGTCACTTACCGACTGGCGGAAATAAACAAAGAATAAATGACGTGGCCTCTTCGGGCCATGTTGCCTTTCAGTTGTATTGCTGGACATTTGCCAGGACTTATGGTTGAATATTTACAGTTTTTAGCAAGCCCCGCGCTTCTTTTGCAGCAAGCCCATGCGCTTCTTTGACCCAGTGTCCGAGGAGCGCATTTTTTTTGTACCATCAGCAAAAGGAGCATTTGTATGCTTACCAACATTCCCACTACCGGTTATCTTCGCCTGCCTCAGGTTTTGACCCTTATCCCTATCAGCAAAAGCGCGTGGTGGGCTGGCTGCCAGTCCGGACGTTACCACAAACCCGTCAAGCTTGGCCCTCGCACTACTGTATGGAAGGCCGAAGACAACATCGCGCTCATTGAGCGTGTTGGCGGTCAGCAGCAGGAGGCGAAGCATGGCCGATAGACCTCCAGTCACGCCGGGGATGCCCGGTTCAGCCCGTGTGGAGTATTTCGCCTGCCGTGAAGATGTGGAGGTCATGCTCGCCAAGGGGTACAGCGTCCAAATGGTTTATGAGCAGATGCAGGAGCAAGGTCGGGTAACGTGCAGTTATTCCGCATTTTGTGACTATGTGCGTGGAGGCGGCAAACGGCTGCATTCCAGAAGAAAAGGGAAACAGAAAGCTCCGCTGTCTACCCCAGCGAGAACTGATGGTCCGAAAATTATCAATCAGTCCCAAGGTTCATTTCCTGACCCGCGCTCTATGAATATGAAGGACGGCATCTGAACGCCAAAAGCATAGGATAAGAAAATATTGCCCACGAGTAACGCAAATAATGAAAGATACTGCACGATAATGTCAACTAATACACAACTGCCCACACACAACGCAACAGCAAAAACATTGCCCACAATGGGCAATCAGCGTCATTTGTTTATTATCGTACATCATTGAATGGTGTTTTGAGGAGGCAGGATATGGAAGGCACATGTACCTTCCTTCCTGCCCTCCGGGGGTAAAAGCGGCTTATTCACACCTGCGGTGTTCAACACCCAAAACAGGGAGCAAGACTCAGGAGACACAATGCCCTCGAAGAAACAACGTATCACCGTGTACCTTACACCGGATGAACACGCCCGTATCGCCGCCAGTGCCGCCAGGGCCGGATTATCCCTGTCCACCTTTGCTAAACGCATCTGTATCGGTCTGGATGTACCCAGCCTGGAGTACAAACAGGCAGTGCTGGATATCCTCAAAACTCGTGCTGACCTCGGCAGGCTGGGTGGCCTGCTCAAGCAGGCTCTCGCCGAAGGTAAAGGCCCGGAGCACGAACTGCGACGCTTGCTGCGGGAACTCGAAGTAGGACAGCGTGAGCTGAAAACCGCTGCTGCGAGGATACGATGATTGCCAAACACATCCACTGCCTGCCGGAACACGACAATTACGCCCGTCTTGCCGCCTACATTGCCGATGCTGGACATGACGGCGAGAAATGCCTCGCAAGCTGGTGTGCCGGATGCGCCACGGATGACGACTACGGCCTTGCTGTTATGGAGGTTGAATCCGTGCAGGGCCTAAACACTCGCAGCGCCAAGGAAAAGACCTATCACCTCATGGTCAGTTTTCGACCCGAAGATGAAACCAAACTCACGCCGGAACTTTGCCGGACTATGGAAGAACGTTTTGCCTCAGTTCTTGGTTTTTCCGAACACCAGCGACATTGCGGCATCCACAAGAATACCAACAATATTCACCTGCACATTGCGTATAATATGGTCCACCCGGAAACCCTGTCCCGGCACTCCCCGTACTTTGACTACAACAAACTTTCCAGCGCCTGCCGCCAACTTGAGCAAGAATACGGCCTCGTCGTGGATAACGGCATGGAACAGGCGCGAGGAGACGGATTAAGCCACAAAGCCGCCACCATTGAAGCACAGACAGGGCAGGAGTCATTTGAATCCTACGCCAAGCGGCATAAAGTGGAATTCATGCAAGCGCTGGGACACGCGCAAAACTGGCAGGATGCGCATGAGACTTTGAAAGCTTACGGCCTCGGCATCAAGCCCCACGGCAACGGGCTGGTTATCAAAGACCTGCACGGCGAGCACGCCATAAAAGCCAGCATGCTTGACCGCTCTCTATCCGCTAAAAAATTGCAGGAACGCTTCGGGGAATTTCAGCCCTACCGCAGTTTGCGGCAAGTTCAAGAGATTTCTCGTTATCAGGCCGTGCCGCTCCAGCGTTCTCCAGAACGCGGAGAACTCTTTGCCCGTTATAAAGAAGGCATAGAAACCCGAAAAACCAAGCTGGCTGTAGTCAAAGAACGGGAATACACACAACTCGCTGATATTCGGCAGGAATGGACCGCCAAGCGCCGGGAAATTGAACACATGAACATTGCCAAGCGTAACCGCCAGAATCTGCTTGCCCTGGCGAAGAAACATGAAAAGGAAGCCATTGCCAAGGTAAAGCTGGCCCTGCTGCCGGAGCGCGAGGCTGTGCGAAGCGAAATTCCCTATACGTCTTGGCAGGACTTTTTGAAGCTGGAAGCCGCAAACGGCAACGAAATAGCTCTGGCCGTGCTGCGCTCCCGCAAGGATACCGTAGCACCGGAAACTGCTTTGGAACAGGCGCAGCCAGCACCAAGCTCTCCGGCAAAGGATTGGAGCAAGCATGGTCTGGATTATACGGCAGCGCCATCCACAACCCGTGCCGAAATCCGTGCTGAATACGCTGAAAAGGAGCGGGAGCTACAGGAACGGCAAGACATTTCCGCCAGCGGCAGGAAACAATTACAAGCATATCTGCGCATGGAGCAAGTCGCCGCCGAAGCCCGCGCCGCAGGGCAAATTTTTGGCGAAATCAAACGCCGCATAGATGGCAAAGGTGTTGTCATTTTCACTCTGCCGAGCGGCGGCAGCATACGAGATACAGGCAAGAAGATTTTCTATTCCGGACACGATTCCAAGGCCCAAGAAATTGCCGAGTTTTATGCCGCCAAAAAATGGGGAAAACGTCTTTCCGTGGAAATAGGCTGTATCACGTTTCAGCCGGAACGTCAGCTTGACCGTTCTGCAAAACAAAAAGAAATATCACGGTAGCTTCACGGTTAGATGACATGAGTTCTGGGGCTGTGCAAATGGCCTATACTAACATAGCAAAACAGAGGAAAAAAGACAGCATACTTTGAAAAACAGAATAATCAGGGTATGCTGTCTTTCCGAACAGGTATATAAATCTTTTTCAATGTAAAATTTAAAGACCTTTCTTGTCCAAAAAGCGAAGCAACAACATACCACAGACGATAAATGCAACAACAAAAGTAAACGCTGGAATACCAGTCACTTCCGGTAATCCTATAGGACCATAATTCTTCCATGACAATACTGTGTTTTTCACAAAATCATAGCTATGTGCGAACAGCATTGCTCCTGCAAGCATTCCCGCAATAACCGGTAACGCGTGAAGCCTCCCCTCGCCAAGCGCGCCTATTGATGTGCCAGGGCAAAGGCCTGTAACCGACCACCCCACACCAAAAAGCGCACCACCCACAAGAATAGCGCCAACATTCATGGGCTTGTAGCTCAGTGTAATCACGCCGAACTGTGCCAGAACAATAATACCCACCATCCCGACCATAATTGACGACAGCATAAAGCGCATTACTGTCATATCTTTCAACAAGAGCATGTTCAGTTGATTTTCAACTCGAAGCACACCTCCTCGCTGTAGGATAAAACCGAACACGGTGCCTGTGATTAAACCTAATATTTGCGCGGTACTCATTGCTTTCTCCCTGTATAGATAACGTGAGCCATAAGAAATCCAACTATCAAGAACATTCCCAAAGCAATGAAAGAACTGACAGCAAGTTGCATCAAGCCGCTCAAGCCATGCCCGCTAGGGCAGCCATCCGCCAGTCGGGCACCAAAAATGGCAATAACGCCACCCCCAAAAGAGAATACTGCACGTTTGATGGGGGAACTGCCAAATCGCTCACGCCACACAGGGGGGACAGTTTCCAAAGAAAATTCCTTGTTCAACATGGAAGATATAAATGCCCCAAGGCCAATGCCAATAACTAGCATGAACTGCCAGTCCATAACTACTTTTTCTTTGATATAATAGCTAAGCGATGAGGTTACGCCGGGAGAGACCCACTCCTCTATGAAACCTGCCGCTCGTACGAAGGTAGTTGATGTGCCAAGATAGCTGGCTTTACCCAGAAAATAGGTGGTAACCAAGACGGAAGCAATCGCAAGAGCTCCAGCCAAGGCCCCATAAAGATACGCTTTTGTCGCTTTTGTTTGCATACTAGACTCCTTATGGTAGTAATACCTCGCCATATCATATATTCTATAAAATGGAATACGATTATATCACCTCTGCCTATGCAGCTGGACTTTATATAAGGTCCCGGCAGTTTGTTATAGTAGGCAAAATCAGCAATGGTCTGAGTGCTCAGACTCAGACCATTGCTGATTTTTGTTAAGAAACACTCAAATTACCGATTTAGCCATCTTGCCTAACATATCCACGGTGGTATCCATCCAATCTCCATTAACCGATTCTATCTGCCCAGCATCACAGGCTTCGGCCAGAGCCGGTTCAATGGGCAGCTTGGCGAGTATGGGCAGACCGTAATTTTTCGCAATGGTGTCGATATGGCTCTCGCCAAATATTTTATACTCCTTGCCGTTATCCGGGCAACGGAAGTACGACATATTCTCCACCAGTCCAAGAATAGGAATATGCATCTCCTTCGCCATGTTCACCGCCTTGGCCACAATCATGGAAACCAGTTCCTGCGGTGAGGTTACAATGACAATCCCGTCCACGGGCAGAGACTGAAAAACCGTCAGTGGCACATCTCCGGTTCCAGGCGGCATGTCGATGAACATGAAATCAATATTTTTCCAGATAACATCCGTCCAAAATTGTTTCACGACATTGCCGATGATCGGACCGCGCCAGATAACGGGATCGGTTTCGTTTTCCATGAGCAAATTGATGGACATAACGTCAATGCCCGTTGCACTGGTAAGCGGCATTATACCCTGTTCAGTGCCGCCAACTTGTCCCTTCAGGCCAAAAGCCTTGGGAATTGACGGGCCTGTAATATCCGCGTCCAGAATGGCACAGTGGTAGCCTTTTCGAGCCATGTTTACGGCAAGCAATGAGGTTACCAGAGATTTTCCTACTCCTCCCTTTCCACTGACAATGCCTATTACCTTTTTCACACTGCTCATGGCGTGAAGACGTGCCATAAAATCTGCTTGTTCTTCCTTACGGTCCGCGCATTCTTCTGCGCAAGTACCGCAACTTTGTGTACATCCATCTTTCATCATCGTTACTCCCGGTAAGTTCATGCCAAAGAACTTTTTACCTTGGCAAAAAATTATTCAAAAAACATTATTGACATATGCCAAAAACAATGCCAAGAAATTTGTAACTGACATATGTCAAAAATACAAGGAGGTTTTTATGCCTGGACAAAATAGAACAGGTCCATTGGGGATGGGAGCAAAAACCGGCAGGAGAATGGGCTTATGCGGTGGGACTTCTAATGGAGTTGTTTCCGACAACGGACAACTCTGTCGTGGACGCGGCAGAGGCTTTGGCCGCTGTGGAAATGGAAATATGTTGATGACGCGTACCCCGGATATGCCGCAAAAAGAACAGCTTGCCGAGCAGAAAGAGTTTTTGCAGGCACAGCTTGCGGATGTCACCGCACGGCTTGAAAAGTTATAGCAAGGCTGAGGGTGTGCGTACCGTGCACCCTCATTGAAAGTGAGGAGTTCATGGCAAGACCAAGAAAATGGAGAAAAATCTGTTGCCTGCCGGAGAATAACCGCTTCGGTCCACTAGGTGTGCAGTGCTCTTCAGCGCCTCCGGTTGTCATGACTGTTGACGAATATGAGACAGTTCGCCTGATCGATTTGGAAGGCATGACTCAAGAAGAGTGCGCCGAAAAAATGCATGTGGCCAGAACAACAATCCAGAGCATTTATGCCCTGGCAAGGAATAAAATTGCCGATTCGCTGGTTAACGGCAAAGTGCTGCTCATTGACGGCGGCGATTTCAAACTATGCGATGGAGGCGGTTCCCGTTGCGGTGGAGGAGGATGCCGCAGACACAGACACGGAGGGAACGAAAACCCCGGCAATCAGAATATATAGGAGATATTCCAATGCTAGTAGCAGTTCCAGTTGAAACAAAAGACATGAACGCGGCGGTATGCCCGTCCTTTGGGCGTGCCCCATATTTTTTGCTGTTTAATACCGAAAGCCGCCAAAGCGAGATCGTTGATAATCCCGGCGCATCCGCACAGGGTGGAGCCGGTATAAAAGCCGCGCAAGCACTTGTGGACAGCAAGGCTGATGCGTTGTTGACTCCCCGTTGCGGCCAAAACGCCGCCGATGTGCTGCAAGCGGCCAATATTGCCCTGCACAAGTCGAATGATGGAAGTGCGGCAGTAAACATTACACTGTTTACTGAAGGCAAGTTGCCGGTTCTTGAAGAAATTCATGCCGGGTTCCACGGGCATGGGGCCTAGCTCTATGAAAATAGCGGTATTGAGCGGCAAGGGAGGAACAGGCAAAACCTTTACCGCTGTCAATTTAGCCGCCGTGGCTGGCCGTTCATTATATGTGGACTGTGATGTGGAAGAACCTAACGGACATTTGTTTTTTAAGCCGGAAAATGTGGCCGAAGCAACGGTTTCCGTTCCGGTTCCGGTTGTAAACACAGCGCTTTGCACTGGCTGCCGGACCTGTGTTTCCTTCTGCAAGTACAACGCTTTGGCCTTTATCGGCAACAAAGTAAAAGTGTTTGACGACATCTGCCATTCCTGCGGCGGCTGCGCTCTTCTTTGCCCAGCCAAAGCAATTACGGAAGAACCAAAAGCAATCGGGGTAATCCGCCAAGGGCGATCGGGCGATGTTACGGTATGTACCGGCATGCTCAATACCGGAGAAGCCTCTGGGGTTCCGGTCATCAAGGCCGCTTTGGATAACCTTGCGTCTGCCCCTGAAGAAACGGTCATTATTGACTGCCCGCCCGGAAGCGCCTGCGTTGTCATGGAAAGCATAAAAGACGCCGACTTTTGCCTGCTCGTGGCCGAACCGACTGTATTTGGAGAACATAACTTGCGCATGGTGCATGAACTCGTAACCTTGTTTCAAAAGCCGCATGCCGTGCTGCTCAACAAATGCCTACCGGATGACGTAAACCCGTCTGAAACCTTTTGCCGCGAAAATGGCGTGCCTATTCTTGGGGCAATCCCTTTTGCCCAGGACTTGGCTGCTCTGAATGCCGAAGCCAAAATTGCAGTCAAGGAGTCGGAAAAATACCGGGCTATCTTTTTAGGCCTGTTGGAAGACATCAGGCAGCAAGGAGGATCGGCATGAAACAACTGCTTATCCTCAGTGGAAAAGGCGGCACAGGCAAGACGACTGTTGCCGCTGCGTTCATCAAACTGGCCCAGGCCAAAGCCTGTGCCGATTGTGATGTGGACGCGCCCAATCTGCATTTTGCTCTGAATAAAGGCGTTCCGTCAAAACAAACGCCTTTTTATGGATTGGACATTGCCTACATCGACCAAGGCAAGTGCGTTCAGTGTGGCCAATGCCTGCGCCATTGCCGCTTTGGGGCAATAGTCCATAAAGACGGCGGCTATACGATTGATACACCCGCTTGTGAAGGTTGCGGCGTCTGCGAGGCTGTATGCCCGCAAAAAGCGGTCAGCCTTGTTCCTGACCCTGCCGGAGAAATGATGCTGTATTCGGATGAAAAGTCCACATTTTCTACCGCCAAACTGAAAATGGGAAAAGGCAATTCCGGCATGCTGGTCACAGAAGTAAAAAAGCGTATGCGGGAGAATGCGCTGCCTGCAACACCCCTTGCCATTATTGACGGCTCCCCCGGTATAGGTTGCCCGGTTATTGCTTCGCTAAACGGAGTAGACATGGTTCTCATCGTCGCAGAGCCATCATTATCGGGCATCAGCGATATGGAACGCATTGTTAAAACAGCGGGCAAGTTCGGCGTGGGCATGGCTGTCTGCGTCAACAAACACGATATGAGTGAAGCGAATACGCAAGCAATAGAAGTCTTTTGCAAGGAAAACAGCATCCCGTTTATTGGAAAAATTCCCTTTGATTCTCAGGTGGTCAAAACGGTCAACAGCGGGCAAAGCATTATTGATGTAGATTGCCCCGCTGGCAAAGCCGTCCACTTACTTTTTAACACTACAATGAGCTTGCTTAGCAAGCGGGAGACACTCAGATGATGAAAATAGCGGTTGCCTCAGACGGCAAAGACGTTGCCGGACACTTCGGACATTGTGAAGCCTTTGCCATTTTTGACGCCGACAACGGTCAGATTGTTAAAGAAGAACGAATCCCCAACCCCGGTCACAAACCCGGTTTTTTGCCCAACTTTCTGCACGAAAAAGGTGTCACTGTCATTATTTCCGGCGGCATGGGTGGCGGAGCCATCGACATTTTCAATGAAAAGAAAATCGCGGTGGTCGTAGGGGCTTCAGGAGATGCATCCGAAGCCGCGCTTGCTTATGCGCAAGGCAAGCTGGCCTCGACTGGTTCTGTCTGCAACCAGCATGCACACCACGGAGAGTGCGGCGGACATTAAGCGTTTTTGCTGTTTGTATGCGGAAGCTGCACTGGGGCGTGTCTTCCGCATACAAACATATAGATTCAATTTGCCGGAGCATAGGTATGACAGCATTTGTATTGTATGCCGGAACAGCCGCACTGTTCGGCGTTTCGTTTGTGAAAAGCAGAGAAAAAACAATCCTTGCTCTCAAAAAAGCCTGGAAGTCTTTTGAGAATATTCTACCCCAATTTTTGGCTATCTTACTGCTTATCGGCTTTATCCTTGCCGTTTTGGATGAAGAGACCATATCAAAACTGCTTGGCAAAGAATCCGGAATGGTGGGTATGGCCATAGCCGCTGTAATTGGGTCCATTACCTTAATTCCCGGTTTCATCGCGTTTCCTCTGGCTGCATCATTGCTGGCTGCCGGTGCCGGGTATGGGCAGATTGCCATGTTCCTCACCACGTTAATGATGGTAGGAATAGTTACTCTGCCGTTGGAGGTAACCTATTTTGGAAAGCGTCTGGCGGTTATGCGTAATGCCTTGGGCCTTGCCTACGCGGTGCTTGCATCTTTTCTTTTGGGATATATTCTATGAGTGCGCTACTTAAACGCTACAGAATGTTTCTGGTTCTCTCTGGTGCAAGCATCGCCTTGACACTGCTGGCTCCAGACATAGGATGGACAGCCCTATCCATTACCAAAGAAAATACTTTGGAGATGCTTTCCTTCCTGCCGCCCATTTTTATTTTGCTTGGCCTGCTAGATGTATGGATAGACAGAGAAACCATGATGAAATACATGGGCAACGGCTCTGGAATGCGCGGAGGCTTGCTGGCCTTCATTCTGGGTTCCGCCGCTGCCGGGCCTCTGTATGCGGCCTTTCCTATGGCCGGGGTTCTCCTGAAAAAAGGAGCCAGCCTGTTCAATGTTTTTTTGTTTATTGGCGCGTGGGCAACAACAAAAATTCCGTTGATTATGTTTGAGACAGCAACACTGGGATTCAGATTCATGATGCTGCGGCTGACATGCAATATTATTGGAATAATTGTTATTGCAAAAATTTTGGAGTGGGACGCCCGCAGAAATGCCACCGTTTTTACCCTTTAAAGAGTCTTGCAAAGACGCCGATACATGATAGGTGTACTCGTTGCATAACGAATGTACTTTTAAACAGCATGATATACGAAAGCGGCGGAGCAGGCGGGAGAGAACCCCTGGATCACCCGTGCGCAGGTCCAGGTGGGCCATGCGTACAATTTTGGCAGCGGCGTCCCTCGGGATCACGGCAAGGCCAGGGAGTGGTACAAGAAGGCGGCAGCGCGTGGAGCTGACGACGCGCAGTTGTCTCTGGAGAATATGGCTGAGATTGAGGAGGCTGACCAGCGACTTGCCGATGCGATTCAGGCTCTGATAGGGACATCCGCCAGCCAGCAGGGCGCGCGAACAGACGTGCCACTCTCCTCTCTGCCCCGCGTTACGGCGGATACCCTGGAACGGGCCACAGTGTTTGTTTGGGCTAGCGAGGGGAAAAAAGGCAGCTCCGGAACCGGTTTTTTTGTCGCACCCGGCGTCATTGCCACCAACGCCCATGTGGTCGGGTCGGCCAAGGCCAAAGTCCATGTTATCAACAAAGCGCTGGGGAGCTTGTGCCCGGCTGAAATCATCGCCGTCAGCCCGGTGGGAAACAGGGATTACGCTTTGTTGCGCATCCCGCCGAATAAAGCGGCCAATGCCCCGGTTCTGCGTTTCGCCCCGAAAGTGCGCCGCGCGGACCGGGTCGGCACCTGGGGATACCCCGGAGCGGTTAGCGATCGAGATCCCAAATACCTGGCGTTGATGCGCGGCGACGTGAAGGCCGTACCCGAAGTGGTCTACTCCGAAGGCGTTGTCAGCACGCTGCTGGAACAAAAACCACCGCGCATCGTACACACGGCGATCATTTCTCACGGCAACAGCGGCGGCCCGCTGGTCAACGAGCGGGGCGAGGTCGTGGGCATCAACACATGGATAGACATGGATAAACAATCCTACCGCCAGACGAACCTTTCCCTTCCCTCCAGCGATTTGGCGGATTTCATGCGCAAAAACGGGGTGTCTCCGAGAATGGCTCCGGCTGCTCCCTGATTGGTGGTCACGCTTTTCCGCAAAGGAGTGTTTTGGGTATGCGCACGCTGAGTATGATAATGCTCCTTCTCATTTGCTTCACAATCCCGGCCTCCGCCCATGATAGGCGCGGAGGCCGAGGACACGGCGGGCATGGGCGGGGAGAGTGGCGGGGTGCGCTTCTGGAAAAAGAGGAGGATATGCCCTACCCCCTCCGCCAGTGTACGTATAAGATCGTAGGGACCGATTATTCTCTTCCGGTAATCAAAAAAGGTCTGTGCCCGTTTAGGATTGAGGTTAATTTGGAAACCGGAGCGGTGCGCTATCCCTATTAGGCTGAGGGCCAAGGATTCAGGCTCGCTATAAAAGAATGGGAGATAACACCCTTAAAGATCGAGCAGTACCCGAGTTGTGGCTTTACTGAACACTTTGCCGTGCCGTATTTTTTGTCGATGGCATTTATGATGGTGTTTGATGGAGACTCGATCAGTGGCCAGCCGTCACTTTTTCTTTATTTCTCTTTGAATTTCGGTCAAAAGCCCCTGCGAAGGTTCGCCATTGATGGTAAGCCCCTGGTCAGCCTGGAACATGGCAATGGCTTTCTTGGTTTCTTTGCTTAGCTGGCCGTTGGCGGGACCAGGGGTATAGCCGAGTTTTACCAGTCCTTCCTGGATGTTTTTTATCAGGCTGGTCTGGGAAGCTGCCGTGGCGGCGCCCACCGCCGCTGGAGCCGACTTGATTGAGGAGCCGGAATTTTTGGGCGTGCTTGTGGCTGGTGGCGTATAAACCGGAGCGGATCTGGAATACCCGCCGCCTCCACCGCCTCGAGACGAGTAGTGGCTGCTATGGCTGCGGTGACTGCTGTGACTCCGATGAGCGGCCAGCAGATAATCCGCGGCATCAGGGCTGCCGGGGTCGATGAACAACAAGGGTTTCTCATCAAAATAAGACGGAGGCAGCGTTGGAACTCCGGCACTTTCCACCAAGGCGGCGTCAGCTCCCTTCTCCGTTCCAAACAGGGTCAGAATGCCTGTGACTAATCCGATGGCTTTTTTAGTGAACTGATGGCTCATGTCCAGCCTCACTTTGTTTCATTACCGGCCGCACCGCAATATCGGGGAATGCAAGCGCGGAAAAGAAAAAGCCGCCACAATCGTCTTGGATTATACATTTTTTGCATTCCGGGGCAAAGCGTACTTTCCACCCCGAGATGGACTTTACGGCAAACGGCCGCAGGGATTCAGGCAGCATGCACAACTGGTAGTTATACAGCGAAACGGGTGTCCCCTGGCGGCGGAAAGTTCTGACGGCGGCGGCAAGCTCCGCTATAGAGGTGTCCGGCTCGACCCACAGCAGATCCAGGTTGGTCCGCGCAAGGCCGATCGGCTCCATGCCCATGATGGCCACATGAACGATCGCGGGCATGTTTCTGTACAGGAATTCGGCCCATTGCGGCAGTCGTTTGTAGTTGAGAGCGGTCACCACCATGCGAATTTCGATAGCAGCACCAAGGCGGAGGAGATTGCCGATGCCTTCAAGCGTTTGATCAAATGCGCCGGAAACCCCGACAAGTTTGTCGTGGATATTCGCAACGTCACTGTAAAGAGGAATGCAGTACGTGACGTTACGGCCCATGGCATGAAGTTGCTTTGCTTTTACGTAATCGACCAGTGCGCGCCCGTTGGTCAGCAGCTGAACATGGCACTCCGGGTGTGTCTCGGCAATCTTTTTCATCAGAAAGACGAGATCATCAAACGCGACAGTGGGCTCGCCGCCGGTAACGCCGAGCGATACGGGTGACGGATCCAACAAGTCCAGCATGGCAGAAAGTTCTGCTCTATAACCGGAACAATGAGCAGTCGGCGGCTGCGGGCACATCAGGCATTTACTGTTACATGCGCCGGTTATGAACAGCGCGTTGTCGTTGGCGCTTTCTTCATAAAGCCGGAAGCATTCACCGCTCGGCGAGAGACGCAGAATGTCGCCGGGTGAAAATCGGATGGGTGTTCCAAGCAAAAGGGAGGGATGGGCGAATACCCCCGGATTCGGCGCGCCCGACCGTAAAAGGATATGCGGCAAATCCTTTTCCCGTGTCCGCAGCAGATGGGAAATGCCCCTGGCATCCGTGTGGATGTCTTCAACACGTGCCACTACCGGGCGCGGCAAATTTCTGGCGGTTCCGCGCAGCATTTTCATATCGCCGCCTGCCCCGGCGTGTCTGGTTTTAAGCCGGTCGCCCAGGACCAGAGGATGCTGGCGATCTCTTCGTCGCCGGAAAGCAGCAGGCCGAACAGATAGTCAAATGTCCGCTTGTAAAAGCCGCACCACGGATCATGCGATTTAGGCGAAACCAGTCTGCCGTGCAGGGAAAAATTTCTCACGGGATCGGAACCGCAGTAAGGCAGGTACGCGCACCATGCACAGCCGGGCAGGCATTCGAGCGCGGAATCTTCCATAAGCCTTTTCAATATCGGCGCGGCGAACAATTCATTTCTGGTTTTGTCACAGGCGTTGCCCAGACGAAAATCGGCATTACCCGTCGCCCTATGGAGCATCCTGGCTTCGTCCGAGACGAACACGCCGCCGTCAACATCGTATATGACAGCGCTGAGACCGGTGCCTGCCGGTGATTGCATGTCCACGAAGCCGGATCCGAACGGTGTCAGAATTTTTCTGAGCAGGATGGCTGCGAACTCTTCAACGAAGAAGCAGCCTTGTTTGTTCAGGGCTATGATGTACTCGAGCGCGTCAACGTATGCATCCAAAAACTGGTCGTCGGCGTAGTGCAGGTTTTTGCCTTGCTGTTGAGCCATGCCTATCATATTCAGCCGGCGGATGAAGATGCTGCGGAAGCCCGAAGCGATATACTCGTTGATGACATCCCGCAACGCCCCGATGGAGTGTTTCGTCACCGTAAGCAGGGCGGACAGGGTATCGTCGCCGAGCGCCGATTTGACCCGTTTCATGGCGTTTGTCGCGGCCCGGTATGTCCCTTCCCCGCTCAGTGTCTTGCGGCAGGCGTCATGCAAGGCTTCCGGCCCGTCCAGTGATGTGGAAACGTGAATGCCATGCTCCCGATAAAAATCAAGATGTCGCTCTTGCAGTGAATGGAGATTCGTGCAGATAACGAACTCGATGCGTTTTCCCGCGGACACGTTGAGGAGTTCCGCATGGCGGACAATCGCTTCGACGGTTTCAAAGTTCAGCGTCGGCTCGCCGCCTTGGAATTCGAATTTGAGGTACGGTGAGGGACTTTCAAAAGCCCGCTCCACGCCTTTCCGGGCGACTTCGGGCGGCATGTCCTCCCGTGGTGACCGGGCGAGGCTTTCTATTGAAGAAGCATGACAGTACGCGCAGCTTTGGTTGCAACGATGCGTCACGACGAACATATGGAGCGCCGTGGATTCAAACAGATACTTTTTTCTGGTCCGGTACTTGGCGGCAATCCTGTTGATGCGCGCGGGTGAATAGCCGCTACAGATGAAATCCTTCGCGGTGAGATCATGAAAAATATCTTCATCCGGTACCAGGCGCCCTGCAACAATCCGTTGCCACTCTTCCGGCGTCACGGCGTGGTACTCTCCGGTTTCGTTAACCAGGAGAATTTTTTCGCCAAGGGGTTTATAGCGGAACGGCAGCAGGCGATACGGCAATTTCATGGCTCTGAATCGGCCAATGAGGCGGAAATTTTTTCGGCTAACGCGTCATCGTCAACCGGCCGTATTGCCTGTTCAACGATGATCTGGCGTATCGCGCCATACTTTTTTTCCAGGTCAAGACGGATTTCATGCTCGATAATGCAATCGAGCAATTCCTTGCAAAAATGTTCGGGGGTCTGACTTTCCGTAAGGGAAAAAATGGCATATCTGGAACCGTCCGAAGCAACATCCATGGGCGCCGTGGCTGCGAAATCATGAAGAGCCCGCCTGATCGCAACCAGCGAGTGCGTGTTTCTGTCCAGGCGAAGTAGTGGGGTATCGTGCGGCATTGGAGTTTCCTGTAATTATAGGAAATCTAATACCGCGATATTCTCGCACGGGCAAATGGAGAATGGCATAGTCAGCGTTTTGCTTGTCTCTTGTGACGATGAGGATGTCTATTGAGTAAAAAACACCAGACTTTTAGGACTCAGAAAGGATTCTGGGACAAACATTGACATGATTATCCTAAGGGGATTTTCCGTTCCCGCACGGTGAAGGTGGCGGCCGTGTTACTCTAAAAAGGTACCCGCTAAAATGGCAGATACACGTTACGCGGAGAGATGTGTTTACCGATCAATCTGCCAGCAAGTTTTACGATCCGCATGGCCAGGCCGGAACGGTGAAAGGAAACTCTCACTCCCTTATCATTTCTCTTAACCGCCCCACCAGTTCCTCGCGGCTGCCTGTTGCCATTTTTTTGTGAATGCTGCGCAGGTGAACGCGGGTAGTGGTCAGGGCGATGCCCAACTCGTCGCTGATGCCGGCGTTGGTGTGCCCCTGGCGTAGAAGCTCCGCTATGCGCTGTTCCGTGGCGGTCAGGCCGGAATCGACGATGTCCGGAGCTTCCGGCGCATCCTGGGCCGGATAGTCGCTTCCCGAATTTGTCGCATATCCGCTTGGGGAGGCAAAATCCGCTTGCCCTCCGGCCGGAACAGGCGGCGGCACGAAGGATTCGGCAACTGGAATCGGCTGCCTGTGCGCCAGAACAGTGCCGAGAAAAGCTGCGACTCCGGATGCGACAAGGCAGACCAGCACGGTGACGAGATCCGTTTCCGGCATGGCGGCGATCACCCCATCGCCCACGGCGTAGCCGAGGTTGAACAGCATGGCTATGCCCCCGGCCGCGACGCCGGTGGCGATAATTCTGCTCGTCCGGATGCGGTCGAAATAGACGGACAGCTCCATGACCACCAGCGCGCTGACCATGCCTGTGGCGGCTTGGGAAAAAGCCGCGCCCCAGCCGGCCATAAGCCCTGGGATGGGCAGCAGCAACGCCAGGCAAACGCTCTTCCAGCCCCGCATTGCCGGCGTGGTTTGGGTGAGAAACAGAGCGGCCGCTCCGCCCAAAGCGCTGCACAAGCACAGCAGGGCCGGGCCGGCGGGTCCGTTTCCGGCCAGCAGGAGTTTTTCCAGAAAGCCCATCAGGAACATGGCCGGGATCAGAAACCAGATGTCCGGCATGCCGGAAGGGCTTACCGTCCCGAGCCGCTTTTCTCTGGGCGGCGACTCCGGCCGGAGCAGCGCCAAAGGCCAGGCAGCGGCGATGAGCAGGGGCAGAACGTATCGCAGAGAGTCCGGCGGCTGGTACGCGGCTACCAGGGATATTCCCGCCGCCGCAAAGCCTGAGACGGCGAAGGAAAGCCCCGCGCAGGCCGGTCGGTGGGCGAACATGGCAGTCAGCCAGTAGAGCCCGGCGCATACCGAAGCCAAGCCGGCCAGCAGGGCGAAAAGCAGGGTGAAAGAGGGAGACGGAGCGGCCTGATAGACCAGTATGAAAATGAAAGGCAGCGTCGCGGCATGCAGCAGGTGCGGCGAAAGCCTGCCCGAAATGATGCCCGCGCCCAACCCCAAGAGCGGATACCCCAGACTCAGGGTGGCTAGGAACAACATGGCCCCCTCGCCCATGGGCGGGGCAACGGTGCGCAGCAAGGGCGGACAAAGAATCTGCATGCCGGGAAACCAGATCCAGCCCATGGCCAGGGCGAACCCCAGACCGGTGACGCAGGCCCGCCGGACCTCCTGCCGAGTCAAGGGCGGCAGGGTATGCAGTATGGAAGCCATCGCCACCCGCATACCATGGGATACCGCGGCCGGAGCGCCGCCCTTTCGCTCGGCGCGTTCTCGCGCCGGGCGGGCTAGGGCCTGTTAACACTAATTGCAAAAATGTTTATATCGGGTTACAATTAACCCATGAAGATTTCCAAAGAACAATACGAGCGCATTGCGGATAGTTTTCCGCGACAGCGCGGCAACGTTACCCAGGACAACCTTAAAATTATCAATGCCATCTTGTATGTTGCCGAAAATGGCTGCAAGTGGCGAAGTCTGCCGAAAGAGTTTGGAAACTGGCATTCTATTTATACTCGCATGAGTCGATGGAGCAAAAATGGCGTACTTGACAGAATCTTTGAACGCCTCCAGCGGGAACGCTTGATCTCCATCAAAATAGAAGCCTTCTCTCTCGACAGCACTATTGTTAAAGTTCACCCCGACGGAACAGGGGCCTTAAAAAAACTGGTCCACAATCCATCGGAAAATCCAGGGGCGGATGGACAACCAAAATTCATATGGTTGCCGCGTCAGCCGAATGCGCGTTGATATTCAGTCTCTCCCCCGGCAATGCCGGGGATGCGCCTCAGGGCCGAAGGCTCTTGGAACGCCTTGGCCCTGCTCCGAAGCGATATAGCCTTCTCATGGACAGAGCCTATGAAGGCAATGAAACACAGTGCTTAAGTCGCGCCTTGGGCTACGAACCGGTGGTTCCGCCAAATCCCAATCGGCTGAAGCCGTGGGAGTATGACAAAGAGCTATACAAAAAACGCAACGAAGTTGAGAGGTTGTTCAGGAGACTTAAAGGCTTCAGGCGCATAGCGACTCGCTATGACAAGCTGGATGTCATGTTCCTTGCCTTTATCGTTTTCGCTCTCATCGTTGAGGCCCTCAAATAGTGTTAACAGGCCCTAGCGCAAACAAGGCGGCCAGGCAAATGAAAACCAGAGCCGCAAGGCCGGTATTCTCCCGCCTCCACAGCAGCGCGGCCCTAGAACCGGCAAAAAACCCGGCATTCAGAGCCACCGGCAGCATGGCCAGGGCGTAGCTGGAAAGGCCGGGATTCCCTGCTCTACGTGGCGCGGCGTCACGACTAGCCGGGCTGCGGACGGCCAACTGCATGGCGGCTGCGGCCAGAAGCGCGCCCGTGGCCAGATGCAGCGCCCAGGAAAAAGCTGCCGGCCAGAGCAAGGCCAAAGGTATCATGGCCAGGGCCAGAGCCAGGGGAAGAGCCAGAGAGGAAAACAGCGGCGGGCGTTCCCGGAAAGCGCCGCGTTTCTGCATAATAAAATAAGGCGCAAGCGCCGACAGCGTTCCCGCCGCTTCAAGTCCCGCCTGCAACCAGGGCGTGGGAGCGGCATAGCCTTCGGCGCTGAACAGCGCGCCCAGAACGGCAATCGACAAAGCCAGGGCAGCGGCCGTTTTCTTTGGCAGACGCGCGATCCGGGCCTCGGTTTGTTTGTTGCCGGTTTCCCCCTTTGTCCGGAGTGCGAGCAGCCATGCAATCAGCAGTGCAATGCCCGCGCAAACCGGCGAAACGGCGGAAAAGGGCCAGGATTGCGTCGCTGGCGAAAGGGCCTCCGTCAGTCCAGCCAGCCCCGCAATGCCCAACCCGGCGACAGCCAGGGCCGTACCGGCGGCGGCAGGCGTCAATCGAAGCAGAACCGAGGCCCAGTACAGACCGGCCAGCCCACCGGCCAGCCCCAGGCTTGCGGCCGTGGCAACGCCGCCTGGTTCGCCGGAAGCCAGAAGCGAGACGCCCAGCGGCAGCAATGCCGCGCCGTGCGCAAGAACCGGAAAGGCCCAAGCCGGAACGCGGTTCGGGCGTGCGCCTCCGGCAACGCTGCCGATTACCCCGCCCGTGAGAAATACCGCCAGCAAAACCGCGAAAAAGACTGTCGTGCCATGCCCGGAAAACAGGGTATCGGTCAAGGCGTCCGCCAGCCACAGATCACGTAGCGCCCCGGACCAGACCCAGCCGAAGGCCAAGGCGAAGCCGCAGCCAATGAGCGCGGCGATCCGCGCTTCCCCGCCGGAAAAAACGCGGTGTTGCCCGACGGGCTGATCAGAGGATGGCGCAATCATAGCGAACATGGCTCAGGGCGTTTTCTCCTCTCCGGCATTGGCCGGGGCGGCCTTGGCGGCTTCCTGGTCAAAAAGGATACGCGCGAAAACGCGGGCTTCTTCGATACTAGCGGAAACGGTTGTGGATTCATTAGCGATCTGGCGGCGCGTATCGTCCATTTTGCCCCATTCGGCCACGGCAAGACCTTTTTCACGGATGGGCGTGGCGGAGCTCACGGTATTGATGCCGACAAAGGAAACGTCCTTCACGCCCTCCGCCGCAAGAGAGCGCAGCACCGCGAGGACCACGGGACTATCCTGCCGGGTGGGCGGCGGTGAATAATAGGACAAGGTTTCCGTGAGGTTGATGCTGACCCCTTCCTCGCGCTCCAGCTTGTCGGCCAGGGTACGGAATTCTTTCATGATGTCCGCCGGGGAATAGATCGGAGTGAACCGGCAGTCCACGGAAAAGGTGAATTCCGCCGGCACGGCGTTGCTGGACCCGGCGGTCGGCAGTACCATGGTCGGCTCAAAGGTGACATACGGGGCTTGGAACATGGGAACAGCCGCCGACAGGGATTTGGCGAGTTCGTCCATATCCCTGATGAACCGGGCGCCGATCCGTAGCGTGTTGTGCCCGCCCTGGGGGCTGCCGCTGTGCTTCTGTTCGCCCTTGATGCAGATGTTCAGCCAGAGCAGACCTTTTTCGGCAAGAGCTATGGACGTGCCCTTGGGGTTGCCGAAATCCGGCACAATGAGCAGGTCGTCCGGCGCGAAAATATCCGGCCTTTTCGCCAGAACATGCCGGAAGCCGTTGGTCTGGGCGTGCAACACCAGACCCAGGCCCATGGGCGGCGTTATCTGCTGGCGTTTAAGGTTCTCGAACAGGAGCAACGCCGCCGCGATGGACTGGTGGTTGTCCATGACCCCGCGCCCGTACACGGTGTCGCCCTCCACGCGCAAGGTCCAGGGTGAGCCCTGCCATCTGTCCAGGGGGCCGGGAGTGGCTACATGCAGATGACAGACCAGCCAGAGAGTGCGGCCGGATTGCCCCGGCAGGCGGAGCACAAGGTTGGGCCGCTGCCCCGAGGGCACCTTTGCGTCGAGGTAATCCAGGCGCTCCACAAGGGGAAACCCCTTTTGCCGCAGCCATTCCTCAATCCAGCGGGCTTTGGCCTCTTCTCCCTCGCCGCCGGATTCCGGAGCCAGCGCCGGCCGGGCCGTCAACTCGCGCTGGATGGAAATAACCTCGGCCCGCTGCTTGCCGATATCGTCCAGCAGGCGCTGCAACGCAACGGCGTTTTTGTCCGGTTTTTCCTGCGCGGCCAGGAGAGAGGCGGCAACGGCGGGGGAAAGGCTCACGGTCTGTGCCGCAAAGACGGCGAACAGACAAAGCAGTGCAAGGCGGGTCATGGCGGATGAATATAGTCGCATGCGGGCCTCCCTTTGCCTGTGCATTGCAGGAACCGGAAAACACCATCTCCAGGGGCAATATTACATACAACCACAGTGAAAAATTAGTAAAAAGTGTTGGATTTTACAAGACAAAAATATCCGCTTTTCATTTCCCCCTTTGCCTCGACCTACTCCCCCCCCTCCGCCGCATCTACTCCCCCCTGCCCGGAAACGGGAAGGAGGGAGATATAATATACTGAAATAGCTTTATCTATGCTCTCCAAAGAGGGGAGTAGACAAAAAATTTCGCGTCTACGCTCTGCAAGAATTTTTTTTTGTGCCATGCTTGACCCAAACTTTTCAGCATACCCCGGTTTGAGGGCAAAAACAACGGGACAGGAAAAAATAAGGAGGCAGACATGGCCGCTACAAAGATATCCCGCGCGGGCGATATGGAAAAGAACGCATGGAATGATGGATGGAAAGCGGAACAGCGCCAACGAGGGCGGCCGGGAACCAGCCTTCTGCGGGTCGCCCTGCTTTGCGCCCTCCTGGGGCTTTTCTTCCTGCCGGCGGCTTGGCCGGCGCTGGCCGGGGAAACTATTACCTATGACGGCACAAATCCTGCCCTGCAAACCGCGCCCGATCCAACCAGCACCGCCGACAGCCTTTTCATCGGGACAACCGCCAGCCCAGGCGCATCGGGCAATACGATCACGCTTGATTTCTCCGGCGGGAACATTCCGGCACGGGTTTTCAGCGGCATCAGCAGCACGGAGAGCGTTACGGGAAACACCGTGAATCTTGTGCAAGGATCAGTGAGCAACAATGTGTATGGCGGCTACGACGTGACGGACAACGGCGCCTTTCGCAACCGGGCGTTCATTTCCGGCGGCACGGTTGGGGGCAATGCCCTTGCTGGCATCAGCCTGCTGGGAGATGTTGCGGAAAACGCGATTACCTTGTCCGGAGGAACTGTCACCGGCAACCTTTACGGCGGTTCCTCCAACGGAGCGGGGAAGGCTACCGGCAACAGCGCCACCGTCACGGGCGGCACGGTGGGCAATAACGCTTACGGCGGATACGGCGGCGCCGCCGGGGATGTTTCCGGCAACCGGCTTACCATCGACGGCGCGTCCGCCCTGGTGGGCAATTGGGCTCTGGGAGCCTACAGCGCGAGTGGCCTGGCCTCGGACAACAGCGTCATTTTTCGCGCGGGAACGGTTACAAAATCCGTCATTGGCGCGGAAGGCGGTTCGGGAACGCTTGAAGGCAACAGCGTGACCATCAGCGGGGGCTCCGTGGGCGCGTACGTCTATGGCGGCGGCAGTTGGGGAAGCGCTCTTGTTTCCGGCAACAGCGTGACCATGTCCGCTGGCTCCGTGGGCAACAACATCATAGCGGGCCGCAGCAAAGACGGCGACTCCACGGATAACAGCCTCGACATAAGCGGCGGCGTAGTGAGCGGCAACGCGTACGGCGGCGGCAGTTGGGGCACGGCCGACGTTTCCGGCAACAGCGTGAGCATCAGCGGCGGTCAGGTGGGCGACGGCGCGGGAGGCTCCGGCGGCTGGGTTGCCGGCGGATTCAGCAAAAGCGGTCTGTCCGAAGACAACAGAGTCGCCATCTCCAGCGGCACGGTCAACAACATTGCCGGCGGCGAAAGCGTCGACGGCAATGTTGACGGCAACAGTATAGACATGTCCGGCGGCACGGTGTTCGGCACGCTTACGGGCGGCGTAACCGATAACGGCGAAGCCCTGAACAACTCCGTCACCATTTCCGGCGGCAGCGTCGGCAACGGCATAGCCGGCGGCTACGTCTTTTTCGGAACCGGCCCGGCTTCCGACAATACGGTACACATCAGCGGCGGCGCCGATATCGTGGGGCAGGTGACCGGCGGTTACTCCAGGGAAGCCGGCGAAGCCGCGGGCAATACGGTAACAGTCAGCGCGGGCTCCATAGACGGCGGCGTGGCCGGGGGCACGGGCGTCACCGGCGCCGACAATAACCGGGTGAAAATCACCGGCGGCACTGTGAGCGGTTACGTCAGCGGCGGCTCAAGCTCGTCCGGGGGCGCTGCCGGCAACAGCGTAGTAATCGCCGGCGACGCCAGTGTGGGAACCGTCCACGGCGCTTCATCCGCAACAGCCGCCACCGGCAACAGCGTGACCATAGGCGACACCGCCCTGATAACCGGCGATGTGTACGGCGGCGTGGCGATTCAAGGCGCGGCCGGCGCCACGAACAATATCGTGACCCTGTACGGCACCCCAAACCTGACCGCCTCCACCCTGTACGGCGGGGGCAGCACATTGGGGGCGACCGGCGACATGGTCACCGGCAACACGCTCAAGGCTGAAGGATTTACCGGCGCGGTAAAGGGAATCAGGAATTTCGAGACCATAAGCCTGAGCGGCGACAGTAACCTGACTACCAACAGCAGCCTGAATATCGGCAGTGGCACCCTCTTTGTGGATGCCGGTTCCACCCTGACTCTGGGGCCGGACAGTTCCTTCAGGCTGGATGGCGGCACCCTCAGCTTTGGCGTGGGCGCGGGCAACACCAGCGGCAAGATCGACATGACCGCCAACACCGCAAGAATTCCCGCCTTTGCCGGTTCCAATACTCTGGATATTTCCGACTGGCTCCAGGGCACGTATACAGTGCTGAGCGCGGGAAAAGCCATGGGACCGGGCGTGATCGACACCTTTCAGACCTTCACTGTGGGCGGCAACGACATCGACCCGCTGACCATGAACGTCAGCGCGGCCCTTGCCAACAGCGGCAAGGACCTGCAAGTCACCGCCGCCCTGAACCAGGACAGCGCGGAAAAGACCTGGGGCGGCACCAGCGGCACATGGAACTACACCAACACCAACTGGCTGCCCGGCTCCTCCAAGTTCGTGCTGGGAGATCTGGCAAAGTTCGACGGCACGGGCGCGGGCAGCCCGGCCTCTCCCATGGCCGTGACCGTGGGCGCTGGCGCGGGCACGCAGGTGGAAACCGCCGGCATGAGCATAACCGGCGGCAGCTACACCTTCAGCGGCGGCAAGATTGTCGGCCGCACGGACATCAGCCGGGGCAACATGACTCCCACGGGCCGGCTGGATATCGCCGGAACCGGGAACATCGTGTTCAACAACGCCGTGGATTTCAGCGGCGGGATGACAGTTGCGGGCGGCAGTTCCGCCAACATCACCTTGGCCGACTATACTGGTGGACGTGTGGTGCTGGGCGCGAGTTATGGCAGTCCCTACACTGGCATTTTTTCCGGCAAGCTGAACATCCAAAACCAGACGCTGACCGGCACCAGCGTCGAGGGCGGCGGGTTGATGGCTCACACTCGAAATGGGCAGCCGCTCTCCATTCTGGATGGATCTGTCATCAGCGGCAACAGCCTGAACGCCGTGCACGATGACTGGGCCGACGCCATCGGCGGCGGAATTTCCGCCAGGGACATAGACACTCTGTCCGGCGTGGTGAGCGGCAACACGGTCGAAGCCAAAGATGAAAACGGTACCGCGACCACTGTGGTCACGGCCAATGGCGGCGGGGTTTACGCCAGCAATATCACCACCCTGTCCGGTACAATAAGCGGCAATACCGCTTCGGCCACCTCTGATATCGGCATCGTCTATGCCAGCGGCGGCGGCGTGCATGCTTATGGCAGTCTCACAACTCTGTCCGGCTCCGTCACCGGCAACAAAGTCGAGGCAACCAGCACCGGCAACACCAGAGAAGCCCGGTCTTTTGGCGGCGGAATTTACGCCGAACCGTCAAATATCGTTATTACCCGGGGCCAGTATACAAACAACCAGGCCATTGCCACGGGGCCGGGCGCCCGGGCCGAGGGCGGGGCCATTTTTATGTCCACCACGTACGGCACACACAGCCTGACCCTCGACCCCACGGCCGGGGCGATCACCTTTTCCGGCAACAGCGTTACAGCCAACGGCGTCACTACGCCCAACGCCATCCACTTCGGACGGTTTGATCAGGCACTGTCGGACACCTCCGCCAACACCTTCCTGACCATTCAGGACACCAACACCACCACCAACCTGATCACCATCGCCGACGGCATCACCACGGACATCAACAACGGCAAAACCTTTACCCTGGCGCAATCCGCCGGCAACTTCCTCTGGGGCGGGCCGAACCTGTTCGACAGCGCGGGCGGGGACACGGTTTCCCTTACCGGCGGCAGCATGCGCCTCGCCAACGGCTTTACCCTTGATCGGGGCGCGCTGAATACCACGCCCGGCAGCCTGCTGGCCTTCAACGTCAGCGGCGGCAACCTGAAAAGCGAAGGCGCGGCCGCATCCCTCAAGAACACCGCACTTTCCGTCTCTTCCGGCGGCAAGCTGACCGTGGACCTGGGCTCCACCCTGACTCTGGATGCCAACAGCACCTTTGCCCTGAACGGCGGCACCCTCAGCTTCGGCGTGGATAACGGCAACGCCAGCGGCAAGATAGTCTCGCTGAACACCACCACGGCCCCGACTTTCAGCGGCAGCAACACCCTGGATATCTCGGACTGGATTCACGGAACCTACACCGTGCTTGAGGCGGAAACCCCCATGGCCTCGAACGCGGCCGGCACCTTCACCACGTTTACCGTGGGCGGCATCGCCATTGACCCGGCGACCATGAGGCTGTCCGCAGTCCTGAACAACGAGGATTACGAGTTGCAGGTTATTGCCGGCCTGAACCAGGACAGCAGCGAAAAGACCTGGGGCGGCACGGCCGGAACCTGGAATTATACCAACACCAACTGGCTGCCCGGTTCCTCCAAGTTCGTGCTGGGCGATCTGGCAAAGTTCGACGGCACGGGCGCGGGCAGCCCGGCCTCTCCCATGGCCGTGACCGTGGGCGCGGGCGCGGGCACCCAGGTGGAAACCGCCGGCATGAGCATAACCGGCGGCAGCTACACCTTCAGCGGCGGCAAGATTGTGGGCCGCACGGACATCAGCCAGGGCTCGGTCATTACCCCCACGGGGCGGCTGGATATCGCCGGGACCGGGAACATCGTGTTCAACAACGCCGTTGATTTCAGGGGCGGGCTATGGGTCTACGCGGGCGGCAGTTCCGCCAACATCACCCTGGCCGATTACACCGGCGGGCGTGTGGTATTGGGGAACAGACCTACGAACAGCCGGTATAGCGGAACCTTTTCCGGCAAGCTGAATATTCAAAACCAGACACTAAGCGGAAGCGGCTCATCCTCATATTTGTACGGTGGCGGCTTGGAATACTACGGACCGGCCAGTTCTTCAATATCCTTACTGCCTGGAACTCTCATTAAAAACAACTCTATAACTGTTACTGACGGTTCCGGTGGTAGTTTAGTTCTTGGAGGCGGGGTATTCGCAGGGCTTGATATTTTGGCTGGAACGATCGAAGGCAACAAGGCGATTGCCAGCCACACCACGCAATATGCCAATGCCCAAGGCGGCGGAGTCATCGGTTCCATTAGGGCCTGTTAACACTATTTGAGGGCCTCAACGATGAGAGCGAAAACGATAAAGGCAAGGAACATGACATCCAGCTTGTCATAGCGAGTCGCTATGCGCCTGAAGCCTTTAAGTCTCCTGAACAACCTCTCAACTTCGTTGCGTTTTTTGTATAGCTCTTTGTCATACTCCCACGGCTTCAGCCGATTGGGATTTGGCGGAACCACCGGTTCGTAGCCCAAGGCGCGACTTAAGCACTGTGTTTCATTGCCTTCATAGGCTCTGTCCATGAGAAGGCTATATCGCTTCGGAGCAGGGCCAAGGCGTTCCAAGAGCCTTCGGCCCTGAGGCGCATCCCCGGCATTGCCGGGGGAGAGACTGAATATCAACGCGCATTCGGCTGACGCGGCAACCATATGAATTTTGGTTGTCCATCCGCCCCTGGATTTTCCGATGGATTGTGGACCAGTTTTTTTAAGGCCCCTGTTCCGTCGGGGTGAACTTTAACAATAGTGCTGTCGAGAGAGAAGGCTTCTATTTTGATGGAGATCAAGCGTTCCCGCTGGAGGCGTTCAAAGATTCTGTCAAGTACGCCATTTTTGCTCCATCGACTCATGCGAGTATAAATAGAATGCCAGTTTCCAAACTCTTTCGGCAGACTTCGCCACTTGCAGCCATTTTCGGCAACATACAAGATGGCATTGATAATTTTAAGGTTGTCCTGGGTAACGTTGCCGCGCTGTCGCGGAAAACTATCCGCAATGCGCTCGTATTGTTCTTTGGAAATCTTCATGGGTTAATTGTAACCCGATATAAACATTTTTGCAATTAGTGTTAACAGGCCCTAGAGAGTTTGCAGGCACGGTCAGCGGCAATTTGGCGCAAGCGACCAGCGGTTCCGAAGATGCCAGCGCGTCCGGCGGCGGAATGCACGCCAGCCAAGCCCTTTCACTTTCTGGAACGGTCGGCAATAATATTGCCAGCGCCACCAGCGCCACAGGCTCCGCAACCGCAGCCGGCGGTGGTGTTGTTGGGAGTGTCTATTCGTCTGGAACTGTTTTCTCCTCAACGGTGAGCGGCAACAAGGCCGAGGCAACTGTTACCGGCGGTATGGGACAGGCGCATGCCATCGGCGGCGGGTTATACATATCTTTTGCGGCGGACAATGCTTCCGCTATTATTGCAGCGGGCAGCTACACCAATAACCAGGCCGTTGCGGTGGGACAGAACGCTCGCGCCCAGGGCGGGGGCATTTTTCTGGATACGAGCGGAAGTAGTGTCAACACAGCCAGCCTAATTCTTGATCCCACCGCCGGAGTCATCACTTTCAGCGGCAATACGGTAACCACCAAAGCCAACACCCTCGATACAGGAACTACCACGGCCAACGCCATCCATTTCGGGCACGCGGGGGGGTGGGATTCCCTCCCCAACGCCTTCCTGACCATCCAGGACACCGGCCCCACCGGTAACCTGATCACCATCGCCGACGGCATCACCACGGACATCAACAACGGCAAAACCTTTACCATGACGCAATCCGCCGGCAATTTCCTTTGGGGCGGGCCTAACCTGTTTGACTCGGCCGGCGGCGACACGGTGTCCCTCACCGGCGGCAACATGCGTCTGGCGAACGGCTTCAGCCTTGACCGGGGCGCGGTGAACAGCGCGGGCCTGCTGACCTTCAACGTCACCGGCGGCAACCTGAAGAGCGAAGGCGCGGCCGCGAGCCTGAAGCACACCGCGCTGTCCGTCTCTTCCGGCGGCAAGCTGACCGTGGATCTGGGTTCCACCCTGACTCTGGACGCCAACAGCACCTTTGCCCTGGATGGCGGCATCCTCAGCTTCGGCGTGGGCGCGAACGACGCCAGCGGCAAGATAGTCTCGCTGAACACCACCACGGCCCCAACCTTTTCGGGTTCCAACACCCTGGATCTCTCCCACTGGTTGCACGGCACCTATACCGTGCTTTCAGCGGGCACGGCCATGGATGCGGGCGCTCCCGGCACCTTCACCACTTTCACCGTGGGCGGCAACGCCATTGACCCGACCTTTATGGGCATCAGTGCGGATCTGGCCAGCGGCGACAAAGATCTGCAAATCATCGCCCAACTCGCCCGCGACAACAAGGAAGTGGCCTGGGGCGGCAGCGGCGGAACCTGGAACTACACCGACCAGAACTGGCGGGACGGCGGCAGCGCTTCCCCCTTCCTGCCCGGCGACGCGGCGCTCTTCAACAGCGCCTCGGCCCAGAACATCACCCTGGGCGGCACCAGCATCAGCCTGTCCGGCATGAAGGTTACGGGCGCGGGCGACCACACCCTTTCCGGCGCGGCCCTGCATATTGACTCTTCCGTGGCTCAGGATCTGCCCGCTGCCCTCAACTACACGGACAACCTGCTGCACGAAGGCGCGGGCACGCTGCTGCTGGCCACCGGCAGTTCCACCAACCCCAACCTGATCGCGGGCGACGTTTCCGTCACCGCCGGCACCCTGGCGCTCGCCAACGGCTTCACCCTGACCAACACCGGCACGGGCGGGCTGCTGTCCATCAACGCCGGTACGGCTACCCCTATACTGGACGTGCGCGGCGCGGCCTCCCTGAACAACATGAGCCTGCAACTGGTAGCCGGGGCCTCGGAACTGCGCTTTACCGGCCGGAACAGCGCCCTGACCCTGAACGGCCCTGCCACGTCCTACCTCGGCGCGGGCGTCATGGACGTGGACCTGAACCGGCCCAAGACCTTGGCGGCCGTCAGCCTGACCGGCGGCGGCGATCTGGCCCTGGATCAGTCCACCCTGCGTCTGCGCCACACGGGCCTGACCAGCGATTCCGGCTCCTGGCTGCTGGTGGACGGGACCTACAACGGCCAGTTCGATGCCGTGGATATCGCCACGGCCACCCTGACCGGCACGGTCAACTACGCGGCGGACCAGATCCTGTTTGACGGCGCCTACACCGTGGCGGGCGGGGATTTCTCCGGGTTCCAGACGCTTCCCCCCAACGCCCGCAACACCTGGGCAGGCTTCCGCGACGCCTTCTACAACAGCCGCACGCCGTTCATGAACGCCCTGGATATGGCCTACGGCTCTCCGGCGGCATTCCAGGCTGATCTGCTGAACATGCTGCCCTATATGTCGGCCGAAGGCGCGGTTTCTCAGGGCATTCAGGCATTGTCCGCTCACAACGCAGCGGCCATGGCGGCGTTCGGCTACGCTTTCGGCAACGACGCCCTGGCTTCGGCGCAGAGCTTCGCGCCTCTGGCCTTCCAGGCGTCTTCCCAGAACATGGGCTTCAATATCGGTTCCCAGAACCGGCGCGATCAGGCCAGAGCCACGGGCCGCTATGCCGACCGCATGGCCTCTCTGGACGGCAACGTCGGGTTTGAGCGTTCCAGCTACAGCGTGCTCGGCAACTGGCAACCCGCAACGGACATGACCCGCAACCTGGTGGTTTCGGCCAGCCCGGAATTCACCCTGAACGCCGCCGGTCCCAACACGCCTTTCGGCATGCGCATCTGGGGCGGCTACCTGGGCAACTTCGCCCATCAGGACAACAAGGGCGGCTACGCCGGGTACGACGCGGACCAGAACGGCTTCCTGCTCGGCGGCAGTTTCGATATCACCCCCAACTGGACCGCCGGCGCATATGTGGGCTGGACCACCGGCGATACCCGCTACAACGGCATCAAGACCCGCATCGACACCGACGCCACCCATGTGGGCGCGTTCGCCCGCTACCGGCGCGAAGCCGGTCCCGGCACGGTCAAGGTCACCGGCGACATCCTCTATTCCTTCACGGACAACGACAGCCGCCGCACCGTGCCCACGGCGCTCGGCAACCAGCACATGAAGGGCAGCTTCGACCAGAACATCATCGGCGGCGGCCTGGAAGCGGCCTACGACTGGAAGCCCTCTTTTGACGAGAATCTGGTCATCACCCCGTACCTCGCGGGCCGCTACGCCCACCTGGAGCAGGACGGCTTCACCGAAAGCGGCAACCTGGGCCTGAAGGTCGGCAAGACGGACGCGGATTCCTTCACCAGCACCGTGGGCGTCAAGGCGGCGCGGGATTTCCGGGTGAGCGACACGGTCATCCTGACCCCCAAGGCCACTGTAGGCTGGCTGCACCAGTGGGCGGACAGGGACGTTGCCGCGAACAGCAGTTTCATCGGCTCGCCGGTCACCTTCATGACCCGCTCGGTCAAGCAGGACGCGGACGCGGCCCTGGTCGGCGTGGGCCTGGACGTGCTGGTCAAGACCGGCCAGAGCTGGGATCTGGGCCTGAAGCTCGGCTACGGCGCGGATATCCGCCAGAACAGCAATGATCAGACGGTGTTTGTCGGCTTTGAAGTCAAGTTCTAAGGCAACGGGGGCGGCATGGGCCGCCCCTTAGCTTTCTTCAGGGAGATGGTTCATGACAAAACGCTTTTTCTTCATCCTGCCGGTGTTGCTTGTTCTTCTGGTTGTACCGCAGGCGATCCGGGCCGCCGAAGCGCCGCCGGATCTGCGCCTTGCCCGGCATGTGGTGATGGACAACAACTCCGGCATGAAGGCCATGGTGGGCGTTGTTCCCGCAGACTGGCGCTTTTCCGGCCAGGCGGTCTGGGATGCGCAGTCCATGGCGTATCCGGCCAGACTGAGCTTCACGGCCGAAGGCCCGGCGGACGGCGCGCGCTTTCAGTATTTTCCCATGGAAAACTACAATTACCTGACCGGCAGGCAGCCGGGGCAACGGATAAACGGCTTCGTCATGCTGCCGGCCATGAGCGCGGAGCAGTACCTGCAAACCTTTTTCCGCAACGCGCGGCCGCAGGCGTCCGATGTGAACGTGAGCAAGGCGGGCCGTCCGGACTGGCTCATGTCCCTGATGCAGCCGGAAGTGGCCGCCGCCCAGCAAAACATCAATCAGTCCGGCATGCAGGGCCGGGCTTTCTGCGACGCGGCGGACATCACCGTCACCTACGCCGAGGGCGGGCAACGCTGGGAAGAGCGCCTGTACCTGGGCATCATTTACAACCAGATGGTGCTGAATACCCAGATGCGGCCGGAGTTCACAAGCTGGGTCACCTCGGGCGTCATCAGCATGCGCGCCCACGCGGGCAAGCTCGGGGCGCACCGGGCGGAATTCGAGATCATTGAAAACAACTCGGCCGCCGACCCGGAATGGGCCATCGCCATGACCACGGTGGGCCAGCAACTCATCCAGCGGCAGCAGTACGAGATACAGCGCGGCTGGCAGGCGTCGCAGCAAATGATCGCGGCCAAGCGGCAGATCAACGAAAGCGCGCGTCAGGTCATCCGCGAGCGCCAGGAGAGCGCGGACCGCATCGCCCGCATGCGCGAGGACAGCATTCTGGGCGTGGATCGCTACGACTCCGGCGGGGAGCGCCTGGGCCTGCCCTCCGGCTACAAGCACGCCTGGCAGCGGAACAACGGCGAGATCGTCATGACCGACAGCCATTTGTTCAATCCCAACGAGCGCAACCCCGGCGAATGGAACGAACTTAACCGCGCCCGGCCTTGACCGGCAAAGGAGCATGCCATGCAATACCTTCACACCACAGAGAACAGCCGCCAAAACGGAAAAACGGCTTCATTCTTCCTCCCGGTCCTGCTTCTCCTGCTGCTTCCTCTCTGTTTGGCGGCCGCTCCAGCCAGAACACCCAAGGCGGCGGCCGAACCGGCTTCCCAATCCGCGCCTACCGCACAGGCTGCGCCGGTTCAAGCGCAACCGGTGCAGGCCATGCCACAACGCATCCAGCCGGAAGCGGCCTTCGCCCTCATGGCCGCCGAAGCGGAAAAAGGCAGCGGAAACGCCATGCTCACCCTGGGCCGTTTTTACGAACAGGGCGTGGGCGTGGCCCGCAACTACACCAAGGCTATGGAATGGTATGAAAAGGCCACCAAGGCCGGGCAGCCCGAAGGGTATTACAACCTGGGCGTCTGCTATGAAATCGGCATGGGCGTGACCGCCGACGCGGCCAAAGCCGTGCAGAACTACCAGAAGGCCGCCGACATGGGTCTGGCCCTGGCCATGTACAAGCTCTCGTCCGTTTACATTGCCGGTACAGGCGCGGCCAAAGACGCGGCCAAGGGTGTCGCGCAACTAGAAAAGGCCGCCGACGCGGGTATGGCCGTGGCCGCCAACGATCTGGGGGCCATCTACCTCTCCGGTCTGCTGGGCCAGAAAAAGGACGAAAAAAAGGCATTGGCCATGTTCACTAAAGCGGCGGATCTCGGCAACCTGGAAGCGGTAAAAAACGTCGCGGTCATGCACAAGGACGGCGTAGGCACCAAGGCTGATCCGGCCACGGCCTACACCTGGTACCTGATCGCCCGTCGCGGCGGCTATGCCGGGGAAGACATAGCCCGCATGCTCGGCCTGCTGGAGGGCTCCCTTACCCCGGCCCAAGCGCAGAAGGCCCAGAAGGACGCCGACACCTGGATCGAAAACTACGTCAAGCGGCAGGCCGGATAAAAATAAGCGGCGGGCGGGCAAAACCACCGGCCGCGCAATGAGGCCAGACCGGGGCGGATGACCTTCGGCCTGGACGAGGCATGTCCGTCCTTACTGTCGGATATCGGCCTCGGCAGCCTCCCCCGGCTTCGTCTTCACCGGCGGGGCCGGGGCCTGCTACGATGTTCATTTCATACGCGAACATGCGCGAAAGTTATGCCCGGTTGCGAAGACTCGTGGTCGCCATCATATCGTTTTCATTTATAGCACGCGCTCAATAGAGATTTCGCTTCTTGTCCTTCGAATATTCCTACCGCAGGAGAGTATGGCTTCCATTGTCGGTAGAAATTGGGAAATTTATGGCAGAAAAAAATAGAATTGTAGCAGCCGGAGGGACAGTTAGGCCCCTCCGGTTGTGTTTCACGTACCGTCTTTCTTGCCAACGTCCCTGGCTTTTCGGCGAAGTACCCTCAGGAAATTCAGAAACGACGGCAGATATCGCCACAGTACGGTTGCGTCAGGCCATGGAAAGTCTTTGGAAAGCCGGGAATATTTCATTGCCATGATGCCTCCTTGGTTTGCGGGGTGAGGCTGGTTTCATCAGCTGTATCCGGCAGGTCGTCGCCGGTGTATCCGTCAACATAGCCCCCGAGGACATAACCAAAGGCGCAGCCGGCCAGGAATATCAAGATTCTGTGCATGGCCCCTCCGTCATCGGTTTCGTTTTGATCGGGGCAGCGTCATCGTCGCCCAAGCACGTTGAAGAAGGCGTGGCCGACGCGCACAGGAAGATGCAAACCTCGCAGCACACGATATACAAAGGGCGCGGCCGGTATGGCAGGATGGCGAGGATGGCGGCGGTGCCGCAGGCGGCCCCGGCTACAAAATAGAGACAACGTTTCATACAAACTCCTGGGTTTGAGGTTACGAAAAACCGGTGGATTTTGCGTCCACCGGTCCCATGTGCGCGAATGCGGGTACTCAGCCGATCAACGCGTTATGCAGCATGCCGAACATGGCCGGAGCCAACTCGTTGATGCTTGTGATGACACGGCAGTGTTTGTCCGGCAGCAAGTTCAGGATGGACTGGGTCTGGATGCCGATGCCGTAGACCTCGAGGCCGAGGACGCCCGATGTCCGGATGGTTTCTCGGGCGGCCTCCTTGTCGTCGGGGTCGCCGTCGGTGATGACGAGGATGATCTTGCGCGGTTCGGATAGCGGGTGGATCTGCTGCATGACCCACCAGAGGGCGGCATCCATGGGCGTGCCGCCGCCGGCGTTCGTGCTGAACCGGGAGTGCATGGCCTGGCCGTGGGCGAGGATAAACGAGTCCAGGTTTGCTGACTTGGAACAACGCCTCAATCGTCCTGCGTTGCTGCCAGCCTCAAAAGCCGCTTAGACTGGGGTTCAGGCAGTTTAGCTTTCACCATGTACGATTTACGCTGACGGTAGAGTAGAACTTGACGATTTCATTCCCCTTCCGCCTTTTCCCAAGATGCTGTGTTCACGTTCCGCTTTCGCAGTTTCAGCCGTTTCCGGCACCGCTAACTTGGGTGCATACACGTATCCTGTATTATCGTGGGGCGTTACCGCCCACTCTGTCCACGCACTATCGCGGCGCACCGTTCAGGAGCAGGATCCCGCCGAACTTCATGGCCAGGGGGCCGTATTCGAATTCCATGCTTCCCTGGCGCACGACGTGGTGGCCGATGAATTCCGGAAATTCCAGGCGGGAATGGCCGGTTACCTCAAAGACGGGGTAATTGAGCTTGGCTGCAAGCTGCTTGATGACACTGGTTTTGCCACACCCGGTTGGACCGTAGACATAGAGCGGATCCGTCTGGCCCGTGAACCAGACCACCAGGTCGCGGCTGTGCTCGTGGAAGATGTAGTTCGGATCGACAATCGGTGTGAATGCTGATGGCGTTGCATAGCCTTTGACCATTTTCTTTGACGGTGAACCACTGAACACGGCCCCGGCGTCGAAATCAACCTGAGTGAGTGACTGCAGGATGGAAAGTGTGTTTGGCATGAGAAATTTCCTCTCTTGATCTGCTTGTGTAAAATGTGTACATTGCACACGTGGAGGTGCTTATGGCTACTGTGACTGCACGTATTGATGAGGACACCCAGAAACGCCTGGAACACTTGGCGACAGCAACGCAACGCTCGCGCTCGTGGTTGGTCTCGGAAGCTGTTCGGCGATATGTGGATGAGGAAGGCTGGCAAATAGCCGCTATTGAAGAAGGCGTCAGGCAGGCGGATGCCGGCGATTTTGCCACCGACCAGGAAGTGAAGGCCGCGTTTGCCCAGTGGGGCGTCAATGCCGAATAGTCCCCGGTTTCGTATCCAGTGGCTCCGGATTGCCCTGAAAGACTTGGGAGCCATCGGTAAATATTTACAGCGGGAAGCAGGGACGGAAATTGCCGAAGGGGTTGTCGCAACTCTCTGGGAACATGCCCAAAGTTTACGAACCACTCCGGAACGTGCAAGGCCCGGCAGAGTTCCGGATACACGCGAGCTCGTACTGACGGATTATCCGTATTTCATTGCCTTTCGGGTCAGAAAGAATGCCGTGCAAATACTCCGTGTTCTCCACACATCGCGGCAGTATCCCTCTTCTACGGAGAAATCGGACTGACGAGCAGCCGCTCATAAGGTTCGCCTGTGCGGTAGACCCGGGAGAGCAAAGATTCCGCCTCCTGTGTCCCCAATTTCCGAACCAGTTCGGACTGGAGCTTGTCGGTATCCAGGGTCCGCTTGCCACCGCAGGAAGCCACGCGGAACCGTCTGGTTTTGGCGGATACCCAATCTCCGTTCGGGCTGACGGCGCTGAACAGGGTTTTGCAGATGGCTTCTGCCTGCCGAACGCGGTTTTCCGCGAGGGATTTTTCCTGTTTCAGGAAATCCAGGCGCTCGAGTTCCAGTTCCATCTGCGGCGCGGTGACGCCTTCAAAGCGGGGGCAGTTTGCGTTGAACTCGCACCAATCGCAGAGCGGATGGAATCCCTTGGCGACAGGAAGCGCATCGGCGGATTTCATCCCCGAGCGTATTTCGGCCATTTCATTCCAGACCAGACCGGCGAGGAAGAAGGTCATTTCGGCCATAATCGCATTGGGCGTGTATGGACCCGTAAATTTGACCCCGTCCATGGAGACGGTGAGGAGAAAGCCTTCGATGGTCACGCTGCCGCTGTCGGCAGGAAAGGATACGCCTTTCTCCTGAAGAGCGAGCTCCGGGAACGTCATGGACGGCCCGGATGCGTTGCCGACCCCAAAGGACGGCGTATTCCAGAGGGTCTGCAGTAAGCTTATCTGACCGAAGAGTTGCATCTCGTGGGCCGCGTATGCGGTTTCAGGAATAGAAGTGCTCCCCCAAATTCGGACAGAGGTGATAGCTACTCAACCAGACGAGGAGAACACTCATATCCAAACGAAAAAACCATGCTCCCGCTTTCAAGGCCAAGGTAGCCCTGGCAGCCCTTTCCGGCGAGAAAACCATTGCTGAACTCAGTTCCGAGTTCGGCGTCCACCAGACCCTCATCCATAAGTGGATAAGGCAGCTCAAGGAATCGGCGGCGGGCGTCTTTTCCGGTGAAATCAAAACCGAAGAGGCCAAAAGGGAAAAGCAACTGCACGCGCTTCATGCCAAGATCGGCCAACTCACCGTGGAACGCGATTTTTTAGCCGAAGCCTGGGGGAAGCGGTGAGCGTCTCCCGCAGGCAAAGCATGGTCGATTCATACCATGAGAGGCTCAGCATTACGCATTCAATGCGTCAAAGGACTCAAATTTCAGGCGTGGTACAAAAAAATCCTTTCGTAACGTCTGTACACCTCGGACAAAGGCGCTTGATTGCCCTGCCATTTACGCGCATAGCGGCGCACAGAGTTGTAGCTTCCCTCATACCCCTTGCCCTGCAACTCCTCGTACAACGAAAGAATGGTGCGCCGCTTGGATGCCGCTATACTCGATTCCGCTTCCAGCAACGCCTCAAGCGCCTCGCGATACCCATCAAGCGCGGGATAATGCTCTTTCTCTCGACGATACGGAAAACTCGTTGCTTCCGTCCGGGTGATCTTGCGAATCGTTTTATGTGATTTGTTAAATTTTCTGGATGCTTCCCGGATACTCATCCCGTTACTCAAGGCTAACCGAATTTTCCTGATTGTCTCCATTCCCAACATCTCCTGGCGTCCTCCGAAGGGAACTTTTCCCCTCCAGAAAACCGTTGTCCAGGGTGGGTCACTTTTGCATGCTCATCACGCTCGGAAGTGGGTCACTTTTGCACGCGCGCCAACAGATGGCGTGGAAGCGGCGGCGCACATAAAAGAGCTGGGAGTGAAAACGCCCATAATCGCCTTAACCGCGAATGCCATGGCGCACGATAAAGAGCGGTACTTACGGGACGGCATGGACGGCTATTTGCCGAAACCGTTCGTGGAATCCGAACTGTGGCAGTGCCTTCTGAAGTACCTGCAGCCGGAGGAACAGACTTCCCACACCACCCGGCCCGCGCATGCCGCGCCATTCGCGGATGAAGACGGCCCCGTGCGCGAAAACGGCCGGAAGGTTGTTGATGAAGCCTTGGCGGTGCAACGGCTTGCCGGGAACGTTGCGTTGTACGAAAAGGTCAAAAATGACTTTCTTGAAACGTCGCACGGCATGCTGGCGGAATTTGACGAAGCGTTATCCGGATCCGATGGCGATACGGCACGGCGTATTTGCCATACGATGGCAGGTCTTGCCGGGACGCTGGGGGCGGCGGAGCTTCAGGAAGCCGCGCGGAACATGGAATGCGCGCTACTCCATGGTATGTCATCGCAGATTCCCGGCATGGTTGGGTTTTTCAAAAAATGAACCGGGCCTTGTCATCGCCGCCTTGCAGAGAACCCGAAAGGCCCCGTGATTCCCCCGTTTAGCCGATGGCTATTTTTTATGAGAAAAGATATCTCTTTCAGGACGCTCCGATGATGCGCCTCTGTGCGTTCACCCTGCCGGTCCGTTTTTAGGCGCCGGAGCAAGAGCGGGCAACGCAGGGTATTCGGTCGGCAGGAAAAACAACAATTACCATCCACAACCCGGAGTCCATATGGCTATTCTCGTTCTTGGGCCGACTTCTGTTGGGAAAAGCTCCTATATCGCGATGCTGCGGCAAGACGGGAAGACTGTTACACCGTCTTTCGGCGTTGACATCGCGGCATCGGGCGTTCCGGATGACGGGTATATACACTACAACATTCTTCACAGATATCTCTCCTGCAACGGCCCCGTCATAGGGGACGGCTACGTGACGACGCCTCCGGACGCTCTTTTGCAAGAGAGCATTCTTCATGAAATCATATCCTCTGGGCGGGTCACCGAAGCAATCGTTCTTGTCGCGCCGGTCAATGAGCTTGCGGCCCGGATACAAGCGCGGCAGGTCGTGGAAGAGGGAGACGGCAAGCGCTACGACGCCGCGTTCTGGCTTGATGTTTTGGCGGTGGCGGACATCTTCCGGTTGTATGAGCTTTTTTTTGCGCTTTTTGAAACACGGAAAATCCCCTATCGCGTGCTGTTTTCCACGAGCGCCGACGGGCAGCACGCATTTCTCCCCACCGACCGGGTTTTTGTGCATAAACACCTGAAAGGGCAGCCGTGCGCGGTGCCTCTCCGGGAAAGCGTCCAGGCCGTTGCCGACTCCCCCTTTGTCGAATACCAGACGGTGGAACTTCCCCATGCGGTTACAACGCCGAGCAAATACGGGCACCTTGACGACAGGGACAATTTTTTATCGCTCTTGCCGGATGCCCTGGCCGGGAAATCGGTGCTCGACATCGGATGCGCCATCGGCGGCCTCCTGATCGCCGCGGAACGCCTGGGCGCCAAGCCGGGCGTGGGCGTTGAGCTGAACTCCAAGCGGTATAACGGCGCCATGCTCGTCGGGAGACTGTTGCACACCGAGAATACCTACCATAAAGCCGATTTTCTGGAGCTTCCGCTGCGCGATGCCTTTGATTACGTCTTCTGCCTCAACGTCATCCACCACATAGAAGAATATTTCGCCTTTCTCCGCAAAGCGTCCGCGCTGACGAAACGCGCGTTTATCCTCGAATATCCCACATTGGCCGATCAACGGTATGCGGCCTGCCACACCCTTTCCCCCGAACTCGTCGGCCTCTTGGAGCAGCAGCCCCTTATCGGCGTCTCATCCGCAACGGTTGACCAGACGTATACCTTCACGGAAAAAGCCATGGATGCCATACTCTTTGAAAAAATAGGCGGATTTCGCGGAAAGGAAACCCGGCCGTCAAGCATTGAGGGCCGGGTTTTATCCGTTTACTATAAGTAGGCCCGCCCATGGGGAGGGCCGCGACGTTTTCCGGCCCGCGGCCGCTTGCGTCGTTTCAGCGCGCCTGCCGGACCCTTCTGTACGTGCCGCCTATATCCTGCGGCGTCCACCCGCCGTGCTTTATTTCCAGCGTATCGCCGTCCAGCGTATAGTACCAGACCGCTTGCGGGAATACATCAGGCCTCTCAGCCCGAGTTATCGTTTTCAGCACGGCATGGTATTTCTCCCAATGCGTCACGATCGTATCCCGGTCAAAGATGAATGTGCCTTCAAGCCCCGGCCTGCTGCTGATCAATACGGATTTTGCGCCCGTATACGTTACGGCGTTCCCGGAAAACTCCAGTTCCTTGCCGCCTTCGCCGGTGCTCCATTTTCCCTCCAGCAACGCCGGGTTTTGCCGGGAAAAAGGCAAATACGACGCCAACCGTTCCGCATCCGCCTTTGCGGCGGCTTGCCGCCGCGCAACCTGGGCGGCGTATTCCCGCAGGTACCCGGGAATGTCGGCCTTTGCATGCGTGTCGGGTATCTCCTTGAAAAGAAACTGCGTGCTGCTCCAGCCCATATCGTAATCCAGGGTGTAGTGCTTGCCCTCTTCAAAAGTGAACGTAATGGTATTCTCGGGCAGCACGACTTTGGAGGAAACCCCCATGCCGCCGCTTATGCGTCCGGAGGTGTGGCTCGTGCTGTGCCCGACGGACATGCCCGTATCGATAAGAACGGAGAGCGTGCGCGTGCCCGGAGCGACAAAGGCGACCCTTTCCCCCGGTATGCCGGTTCCTTTCACGGATACGCCGTCAACTTTGACGATATCCAGGTTCGCATGCGGCACGATGACGCTCGGGTTGTCGATGCCGGTTGCCCGGGCGGAGGCGTCCGCGCCCGCGTAGTTCAGGCTCTCGGCCTGAAGTATCGCCGCGTTCTCGGCGGGTGTGCGCGCCGCGCACCCCAGGCAGACAACGACAAGCAGGAGCGGCATGCACCGCGCTAAAAACTTGGAGAAAAGCCTCACCGGGGATGCGGGGCCGGACGGCCCGATACGGACGAAGCCGCGTTTCAGCCCCTTGGTGACGGCGGCCGCCGTAATCCCTTGCACGTCCGCCACGGCGTCGGATATTTCCCGTTGTGTGAATGGCATCGGCTGCTCGCAAGTAAAATGTTGTTTTGCAACAGTCATACATTGATATTATTGATGGATCAATTCCTCGTTTGCACCATGCCGGAGAAGCGGAATGGCGTTGAAAGCGGGCATTGTCGCGGGAAACGCCGCGCTATTTCTTTACCTGCTCGTGCCGCGCCAGTGATTCCGGGGATCTACCTGTGCAACGCGCGCGAACACTGAGCGGGGCGCGCTCCGGCACCGGATAGGGGCCGGTGTTGACACTATATTAAAACTCAACTACTAGACATCTTTACATAATCAATATGAACCTTTGACCGCGCCACGCTGATGTATCGGTGTGTATTGTGCTTTTTCCATTCAAGAGTTGCAACGTTACCAGAGTATTTTTAGGGGATGCCGTAAAAAAAGGGGAATGAACCATGGCGCAAAGCGCGTATTCTAATATTACAGCGCTGCTGTTGGAACAGGATATTTTTCATTCATTGTTTGATATCTCTCGAATTGTAGACGCGGAGAGCGGCAAGATACAGGATCTGGAAAGCGGCGTTGTTCTGGAAACGCGAACCTCCTGCAACGATGTTTTCGGAACGGACAGCCGGTGCAAAAACTGCACGTCCATCCGGGCGCACTATTCCAATGAAAGCGTGGTCAAGCTGGAGTATGTGAACGGCTCCGTTCTGCTTATTTTGTCGGTGCCGCTGCAGGTGTGCGGTAAGCGGCTGGTGGCGGAGCTGGTCAAGGACATCACCAAAAGCATGACCGTGGACCTCAAGGATTCGCTTTTTTCCGGAGAAGTGCCCGCCATCATTGACAAGTTGAATAAAATTTCCACCACGGACCAGCTCACCGGCCTGCAGAACAGGCGGTACCTCGATGACAGGCTTCCCCTGGCTCTGGCGAACTGCCGCGCCATGTGCGCCCCGGTCTCGCTTGTGATGCTCGACATCGACAATTTCAAGCAGATCAACGACACTTACGGCCATCAGCACGGGGATGTAATCATCCGGGAGATTGCCGCCATTCTGCTTTCCTATATCCGCCGGAATTCGGATTTTGCCGTGCGCTATGGCGGCGAGGAGATGCTGCTCTGTTTTCCGGGCGTTTCCCTGGCGGATTGCCTTTCCATCGCCGGGCGCATTCACAAACAGATACAGGCCGCCGTTTTTGCCCACCACGACCGAGCGGTCAGCGTGACCGTGAGCATGGGCGTGGGAGAAAGCCAAACGGACGGGACCTACGACAAGGACGGCCTGATCGCCATAGCGGACAAGCGCCTGTACGACGCCAAAAAGTCCGGCCGTAACCGTATTGTGAGTTCTGACGCGCTGTGACGCCCGGCCTTGTGCCCGTCACAATGTTTCCCCTCGGCGAACTGGCGGAAAATCCTCCTTCCCGGCAATGCATACGCGCGTAAATTCCTTGAACAGGCCGCCTTTGCGGCGGCCTGTTCAAGGGGAGCGCTATTCGCCGCCGGGCGCGAAAACGCGGAGCCGGTGGTTGTCGGGGTCAAGGGCCACGAAGGTATAGCCGAACTCCATGGCCGTCGGTTCCTGCAAGATGCACACCCCCATCGCCTTCCAGGCGGCATGGGCGGCGTCAACGGCATCGTTCCCTTCAAGGGCGAAGGCCGTTTCTCCTCCCCCGCCCGCGCCCGCGGCCTCCGGCTTGACCGTGTGCCTGGACCACAAGCAGAGCTTGCAGCCCGAATCAAGCGCGAACATGGCAAAGGTCGGCGACGCTTCGACGGGGTCGCGCCCGAGCAGGCGGGAGTAAAACGCCGCGCTGGACGGCGGGTTGTCAACGTACAGCATGAAAAAACTGGGATCCGACATCATGATCTCCTTTCGCATTGCATTGTGCGTGATGCGGTAACCGCGTTGCGCGGCCGCATTCAAGAGACGGTATCCGGGAGAGATGACAGATTCTGTCAGCAGTGTTTTTTATTTATCCAGCATGCCCTGCGCGGCGCGCCATTCGTCGAACAGGGCATTCCGCCTGCGCGGGTATGCTTCACCTGTCAATGAAACAGAACAAATCCGGTCTGTTCTGAAGCTGCGGAAATCGTGCCGCAATTCGCACCAGCCGACCACAAGCTGCACGCTGTCGAAAAAGCCCAGGGTGAACGGCCAGAGAATCCGGGAGGATTCCTTGCCGTTTCCGTCCCGGTACTGGAGAAGGATTTTTTCCTCCTGTCGAATTGCCGCGTACAGGGTGTCCAGGACGGTATCGGAAACGCGCGCGGCGTTTCCGGGGCCGACGAGCAAGGTTGATGCGGAAAGCTTACGGCGGAGTTCCGGCGTCAGCACGGAAGAAATTTTTGCAAGGGCGTCGCGGGCCGGGTTCCCGAGGCCGCTGCCCCCTCTTTGGGCCACCCATTGCACGCCGAGGGCGATGGCTTCGATCTCCGGTTCCGTGAACATGAGAGGCGGCAGGGTAAAGCCGGGGCGCAGGAGATACCCTACGCCGGTCTCGCCTTCGATGCGGGCTCCCTGCGCCTGCAAGGCCGCAATATCTCTGTACACGGTCCGGAGGCTGACGCCGAGTTCTCCCGCCAGGGTCAGTCCGGATACCGGGTGTTTGTAACGCCGCAAACATTGCAGCAACGTCAAAAGTCTTTCCGCTCGCGCCATATGCCCTGATAATGCGCCGCTGCCGGGAGGGCAAGGATAATTCGGTTAAAGCCGCCCGGAGAATTCGACGCCCGGCCGCGCCGTCAGGCGAGCAGCGCGGCCCGCGGCGGGGCGAGCCGCTGTTCCCTCTCCCGGCGCATCAGTTCGATCAGGAGTTCCTGCGTCGAACTCTCCGTCACTGGCCGGAACTTCGTCACATGGATGACCGTGACCGTATTGTCATCGACAGGCCGTAGATACCGGGGGCCTTTCCCGGTCAGGACCCAGTCCGGGTTGGTCTGGTCGTGGCGCAGGAGCGTGAGCAGCCATTCCGCCGGGATGCTTTTGCGGCGTATGGCGTCGGATACCGACGACTGCCGTATGCCCATAAAATTGGCCAACTGAAGCTGCGTTTTGCATTTGGCGACCTTGAACAACCGTTTCGTTGCGGCGGCAAAAGGGTCTTTGTCCATGGTGTTCTCCTGGTGATGACGGCTCCCCCGGCTTTGAGCCGGGGGGCCGTTTGGGGTTGCGGCGCCCAGGGGCGCTCTTTTCCGTTTCAATCCGCCGGGTCAAGTGCCACGGTCTGCCCGCCTTTGCCCCGGAGGGGCGCTTTCGTGCCGCCGGCGGGTTCCCTGATCTTGAGCGTCAGTACCAGAATTGAGCTGAGGAAGAGCGTGAACGCGAAAATGAAAAACACGGCGGTATCGCTTTGGATCCCCGTTAAGCGCTTGAAGTACCCGACGATGTTCGGCCCGACAAAACCCCCGATGTTGCCCATGGAGTTGATAAGGCCCGTGGCCCCGGCCGCTGCCACGCCGGTGAGGAAGCTGGTGGGAATGGACCACCACACGCCCATGGGCGAATAGACGCCGATGGAAATAAGGGTAAAGGCGGCAATGGAAGCCACCGGGCCTTCCACCAGGGCGGCGATGAGAAAACCCGCCGCACCGATCATCAGCGGGATGCCCACATGCTTTTTCGTCTCACCATGCTTGGCCGAGGAGTGGCCGACATAGATCAGCGCCAGCAGGGCGACCGTCACGGGGATGAGCGACAGCAGGCCTATCGTGCCGGCGCCGGCGCCGGTCACGCGCTCGATGCTCTTGGGCAGCCAGAAGTTGAAGCCCCAGAACCCCACGACCCAGCAGAAGTAGATGAAGCCCAGGAACAGCACTTTGGGGTCCGTCAGGCCCTGCAGCAGAGAGTAGTGCTTTTCCTTGACCTTGTTGGAGGTTTCCGCCTTGATTGACGCGATCAGGTAGTTTTTTTCCTCGTCGGTCAGCCAGTGCACGCTCTCGGGGGTATCCTTGAGGAAGAGCAGAATGGCGAAACCGTAAACGGCGGTGAGCCCGCCTTCCACCAGGAAGAGGAACTGCCAGCCCTTGAGGGCGAAGAATTCATGCTCGATGAGAAAACCGGCCAGAGGCCCGCCGATCATGGCGGAGAGCGGCAATGACGTTAAAATCAGCGAAATGGCTTTGCCCTTGGTTTCCGCGGTGAACCAGCGCGGCACAACGCACGCGTATATCACGGGGTACAGGCTGGCCTCGCAGGCGCCGAGGAGAAAACGCAGAATGTAAAAGTGCCAGCTGGTAGTCATGAAGGCCATCATCGCGCTGACCAGCCCCCAGGTGAACATGATGCGCGCGATCCATTTGGACGGGCTCCACCGTTCGGCCAGGATCGCTCCCGGCACCTCGAACAGCACGTACCCCATGAAGAAGATCCCGGCTCCCATCCCGTAAATTTCCGGGGCAAAACTGAGGTCCGCGTTCATTTTGAGCATGGCGAAGCTGATGTTCACCCGGTCGATAAAAGCCAGCATCGAGGCGATGAAAATGGGGACAAGCACCCGCAGGAATGTTTTATTGGCGACTCTTGCCTTGAGTTGTTCCGTCGTCATAAGTACCTCCGAAAAGAAGCCCGCGGAAAGAATCCGGGGTGTTGAGCCGTCATGCGCCCGGCCCGTGGCTCGTGGGGGCGGCTGTCCCGCATGGAGCGTTGCCGACGGCAGCCGGTTTGCAGCCGTGGGCTTTCCGGCGGCACAGAAAGCGGGCTTTGGCCGGGAGGGCGCGGGCACCTGCCGCCGTTTTCACGGGGTTTGTGGTGCATAAGCGCGCCGCCGGGTATGCGCGGTTTTGCTGCACGGCCGGAACACCGGTTCAGGGAACAGGCGTTGCGGTGGCTCCATCTGGAAGCGCCGGTATGGTTCGGATACGGTTGCGGGTGGGGGAGAAGGGCGTTGTCAGGGCTCTTGCGGCCTGCGAAAAGGCAAAGAGTCCGGACTTACGCGGCTTTCGTCACCCCAGGAAAGAGGAGCAGGGGCTCCGGGGATCAAAGGGGAATTTTTCGTATGCGTTGCTTTTGGCCGGCAAAAGCGGGCCAAAGCAGGAAAAGCGCATTACCTGCCGCGGCGGCGGGTACGGTTCAAACAGCTTCTCGCCGAGGGCGGAAGCGGATTTCTTTTTCTGCCCCATGCCGTGGAGCCCGGTAAGCAGGCGGGTCTCAATGCGGGCGGTAACAGCGCCTTGCGGGGAGTTCTTTCCCTGGAATGCGCCCACCGCCCCATCGTCCGTGGGGCGAGGGGACAGGCCGTGCGTTTCGGTCAGGAGGCAGGCAGGGGCATCAGCGGCGAAGCTGCTTTTCAGGAGCGCGTGGACATTTTCGGCGGAGGCGTGAACCGGGGGGGAGGCATTGCCATAAAGCCCCGCCGCGCAAAAAAGCGCGGCAATCGCCGAAAAGAGCAGGGGCAGTATGGCACGCTTCAATCGCATCACAAGCATCCGGGGCGTTTTTGGCGCAACACGCTGTACTCGTACGCAAGGTTTGGAGTCAGACTTCGGAGCGCCGTTACCGGTTTTTCTATAAACATTTCAAAAAAGCAAACGAACTGTGAGCTTTTCTCGTTTCTCCATGCCATAAATGCGGAAAAATGTCATCAGCGCGATGCGGTGTTGTCCGGTTCCGGGCGGGGCTGGGCGTCATCAACAGGGTGTTGCTTCGGATTTTCCACGGCTCGCGGGCTGCCCGGGATAAGGAGCGCAAGAAGCATCGTCAGCACCGCGAACGACGCGACGGCGTACATGGCCATCGTCAGCCCGTAGCGGTCGCCGATCCACCCGATGCCGGGGGCGACCATGCCGCCGATGCTGACGGCAAGGCCGAACATGATGCCGGACGAGGTGCCGATATGGTTGGACATAAATTTCTGGCCCAGGGCGATCATCGCCGCTTGCGGGGTGTTGATGGCCAGAGCTATGGGAACCAACAGGAAAATCGCCAGGGGCACATTGCCGATCAGGGGGAAAATCAGCATCAGGGGGACCAGGAACACAAAACCGCCTTTTATGACGCGGCTGAACCCAAACCGGTCCGCGGCCTGGCCGCCGAGCAGCGTCGCGACGGCGGTCATCACGGAATACAAGGTCAGGGTGGCGCTCGCGGAAGCCTCAGGCAGCAGCAGCACGACGGCAAAGTAGAGCGGTATGAAGGTGGTCAGGCCGTAGGCGACCACCGACCGGCTCGTAAGGCACGCCGATACCTTGAAAAATGATTTCCAGTCGTCTTTGGCCGGCGCATGCTTCCCGCCGGTCTTGCCGCGCCGCGATTCCGCGGCGAGGCGGTTCAGGCCGCCAAGGGACGCGAGAATGACCGCCGCCATGGCGACGGCCGGTATCAGGAACACGATGGTTCCCTTGAGGCCCATGGTAGCCAGGGCAACCGACGCGATCACCGGCCCCAGCGCGAACCCGATATTGCCGCCGACGGAGAAAATGGCGATTCCCGCGCCCTTGCGGTCCCCGGCGGCAAGGTTGGCCACTCTGCCGCCCTCGGGGTGGAAAAGGGCCACGCCGATGCCGGAAACGGCAACGGCGGCAAAAATGCTCCAGTAACTGTCGAGGAACCCGACAAGGGCGAGGCCCCCGCCCGCCAGAAACGCGCCGAGCCCCATCAGCCAGGGCCAGGAAACCCTGTCCCCCAGATACCCGAAAAGCGGCTGGACCACGGACGACATGGAGTTGGCGGCAAAAATGAGGCCCGCGGCGGAGGCGTAACTGATGTCTTTGTGAAGCACCAGAAAGGGGAGAAGCGCGGGCAAGGCGCCTTGGTTTATATCCGTGCAGACGTGGCAGGCCATCGTCAGCACGCTGTATCGGTTGTATCGCATGGGCCTCTCGTTTGACGGGCTTTGACTGTCAAACGTTCCGCTACCGCGTCCGGCCCGTTGCTGTAAAGACAAATTATGGACGTTTTGCCGGGGAGTTAACAGCCCTCTTCCGTCGCGCGTTGCGCCCGTTTGCATTTTTTATTTTCGTACATGCACATATCCGCTTCCTCGATAAAGTCGCTGATGTCGCGATATCGCTTCTGGCTGTATGTCACGATGCCGTAGCTGACGCTCATGGTGTACGGTTTGAAACGCATGTGCCCGATATCGTATAGATCGTCGTTGACCTTGCGCATGAGCGTGTCGAACGTTTCCCAGTCCGCGTTTTCCGTGACCAGAATGAGCTCGTCCCCGCCGTAGCGTATGCCCTTGTATGCGTCGCCCGCCTCTCGGAGGATGGTCTGGGCCACGGTTTTGATGTACCAGTCGCCTTCCTGGTGGCCGTGCGAGTCGTTCACGTGCTTCAACCGGTCGATATCGATGAAGCAGAGGGACATGTCGGCCCGGTTTCCGGCGCACTCCCCGAACAGATATTCCAGAAGCTCGAGCCCGGCGCGGCGGTTGAGCATGGCGGTCATGCTGTCGAAGGTGGCCACCTGCTTGAGGGTTGTGATGTCGGAAAGGCCGACGAGGTACAAGGTCTTATCGCCGGAGGTCAGGGTTTTGGCCGACAGCAGCACGATCTGCCCTTCGGTGATGCCGGCTTCCAGATTGGAAAATTCCTTTTCCGCCCTGATCTTTTCAAGGAGGCGCTCGCTGAACCCCTCGTCTTCCGCCGGGCCGGGCAGGATTTGGGCGAAGGTGGTCTCTTCGGTAAGGTCCACGCCGAGCCACTCGCGCACCAGCTGCACGGCCATGGCGTTGTATTTGACGGCCTTCAAGGTGGCGGCGTCGAATAAAATGGTCATCGTGGGCGTGGTTTCAAACAGCTGGTTAAGGTATTCCTCGTTCTTCTTCATGCTGTCGAAACCGGCCTTGATTTCTTTCTGGGCCGGTTTGAACACCACGCGCCACTCCAGCGCCAGCACGAACAGCGCGATCAGCAAAATGGTGCATTCGAGAATTTGGAGATGGAGCAGTTTGGTGTTGGACTCGTCGTCGTACTGGAAGACGATTTTGTCCATGTACTGCAAAAATTCCCTCTCGTTGGCGCGGATGGCCAGTGCACTGTCCTGCAGTATCCGCTGGTTCGTATCCCCGTGTTCCTCAAGCGCGAGAATGACCGCTACCGCCTGCAACATGGCTTGATAGTGGGGTTCCATCTTCGCGTACAGCGCTTCGACGGCGTCGCTCCCCCCGCCCGGCAGATGCATTTCCTCGCTGCCATAGCGTAGGGCCTCGTGGGATTTTTTCCACAGGTCGCGCGCGGCGGTCAGCTCTGTGACAAACGTTTCGCGCACGCCGTTTTTTTCGAACAGCAGCAGGCCGAAGGAGCATTTCGTTATTTTCTGGCTGAGCATGCGCTGGCGGCCGGATATATTGACCACTCTGGCGTCGCTTTTCATGTTGATGATGGTCAGTTGGATGATGATCTGGCTAACGAGCAGCAAAGACGCCGTCAACAGCAAGGCCGTGGCGTACCGTCTGTTAATGTATTTGAAACCGTCTTCTGTTTTTAACATATTGTTTTTAAACATATTTTATCCCTTATCGGCAACGGCGAGACGTGCCGGCGGTCCGTTGAAAACGGACCTCCACGCAAGAGTAGATATACCGACAGTAGCGGAATAATTTTTTTTATCAATAGGGTGTGCAAAACTTCCTTCCATGCGGGAGGATACTCCGTAAGAGGCAGTCCGCGTCAATAATGCTCGGCATAACGGAAAGAGATAAGAATGGTGACCTATTCCGCTAGAGTGTTTATCGGCCTTTTCCGTCACGCGTTATAATTCTCTGGAGTGTTATTTTTTTATTATATACGCATAGATTATTTCATAGTGAGTTTTATTATACAGTTATGGCATCAATGATTATAATCATTATCATCAAATTATTGATTATTTACTTTCATGCCTGAAAAATTTGAGCAATTTTATACGCGTTATTCGTGCCATGCTTCTTTTTATAATAATTGAGCCCGGATCTTCCAGAAGCTTAGACTGCCGTCATTCTATCACTATAGTGGGATGATTTTTCTGTATTTCACGCAACGTTGCTGGGCGGATCCCATGGCCGTGGGCTTCATCCTGCACAACCGGGCAACAGGTATTCTTGATGAAACGTACGGCATGGTGTCTTCTGGCGGCTCTGATCGTGTGCGGGGCTCCCGCCGCCACTGCGGCGCAAAGCCCGGAGGACGGCGGGAAGACCCCTCAGGCTCACGAACGGGCGGGCGGTGAGGCGGTCAACAACGGGCAGGACATGACCAGGCCGCTGACGCGCGTCGATTTGCGTTACGAATACCAGAACTCCCCCCACCTGAGCGGGAGCAAGGACGACGCGCACATCGTCACCGTTCGCATGGACAAGCCCTTTGATCTCGGCCCCAGGTGGAAACTCGCCACCCGGCTGGATCTCCCGCTCATGTTCACCGACCGCGTCAGCAAGGACAACACCCAGGGCAACACCCACTTCGGGGTAAGCGACGTTCTGGCGCAGGCGATGCTCGTGAACATCGCGAGCGAGCGCTTCGCCTGGGCCGCCGGGGCGCAGATCATTCTCCCCACCGCCACCGAGGACGAGATGGGCATGGGCAAATACAGGGTGGTGCCCACCCTCGGCATGCGCTGGGCCACGCCCGAGATGCTCACCGGCAGTTGGGTGGCTCTGGCCGCCCGCTGGGATAAAGATTTTGCCGAAAGCCGCTCCGACGCCACAAAGGTGAATGAACTGCAGCTCGCTCCCATGGTGAATATCCCGCTGCCGGATCAATGGTTCGTCAACCTCTTCCCCAGCACGGACATCCGCTGCAACCTCGGTGACAAACGGCCCGGCGATTCCGGCCGCTGGTTCGTGCCCGCCAACGTTCTGGTGGGCAAAATGCTCACAAGGGACATCGTTACCAGCGTGGAGGTGGGCGTTCCGATCATCCAGGACTATCACGTGTACGATTTCAAGGTGGAAGCGCGGATCGGCTTTTTCTTTTGATCGGCGAATCGTTAACCCGGCAATGCCCAGCGTACAGGAGAAGAGATTATGCGTAAGTATTTACTGACGGCGCTGCTTATGGCCTCGATATGTCTGCCGCCCCTGCCGGCGCTGGCGACGGAAAACGCGTTCGGCCGCTATATCCCCGGCGTGTTTGCTGGACCGGCCAGCCAGATAGTGCCGCCGGTCCCCGGTTTCTACATGCAAAGCTCCACCTTCTTCTATAAAGGCTCGGCCAAGAAGGACATTCAACTCCCCATCGGGCGCGACCTGAAAAGCAAGGTGGACGTCGAATACTTCAGTACGGCGCTGACCGGCGTGTACGTTCCCGAATGGACCCCCGGCAAGAACATGAGCGTCGGCCTGGGCCTGACGGTGCCGCTCCAGACCCTGTACATCAAGGCCGGCGCCGGATCGTTGTGGACCTCCGACCGCGCCACAAGCCTCGGGGACATCATGCTCACCCCGGCCGTCGGCTGGCACGACGGGCCGCACTTGGCCACGGCCAACGTCACCATCTATATGCCCACGGGCGACTACGACAAGGACAACCTTGCCAATATCGGGCTGAACTGCTGGACCTTCACGCCGAGCCTGGCCTACACCTACGTCAACCCAGAGAAGCATATCGACTTCTCGATCACCGCGGGCGTGGACATCAGCACCTGGAATAACGACACCCATTACCGCAGCGGGGAAATGCTCCACGCCGACGCGACCCTGCTCTGGACATACGAAGGGTTCGGCGCCGGTGTTTTCGGCTCCGTGCTGTACCAGTTCACCGACGACGAGGGCGCCCTTGCCGATCAGCTGGGCGGCTTTCGCGGCCGGTCCTTCTCCGTCGGTCCCATGCTCAAGTACAGCGCGGGCGGTGAGCACGAGTTTACCGTCAACCTGAACTGGGCGCCGGAATTTCACGTTAAAAACCGCGTCGAAGGGGACGGCTTCTTTCTGAACATGACATTGAAGTTTTAAAGCGGGTGCGATTGTGCGCCGCGTTTGTCGGTCCGGACCGGAATAAAATAATCGTCTCTCCCTGCCTGTATGGTAGAAAAAGAATTGGAAAACCGCCTTATCCCAAAGGAGTAAAACGTGATCAAAGCAACATTCGCCAAGGCGATGGTCTCGGCCGTGGCTGCCTCCGTGGCGTTGCCCCTGCCGTCCCTGGCCGCGGATACCCCCACCGCGCCCACGCGGCGCGAAGGATTCGCCGGATACGACCACCCCAACCAGTACATCGCCCGCCAGGCCGTGAGAATCGCGGACAACATGATGCCCGTGATGCAGCACCCGGCGCAGGACAAGGAAACCAGGCAAAAGCTCGCGGACCTGGAGAAAAAGACTGGGAAAAAACCGAACGTGCTGATCTTCCTTCTCGACGACGTGGGTTGGATGGACGTTGGTTTCAACGGCGGCGGCGGGGCCGTGGGCAACCCCACGCCGGATATCGACGCGGTGGCCGGCCAGGGCCTTGTCCTGACCTCCGCCTATTCGCAGCCGAGTTGCTCGCCCACCCGGGCCACGATTCTGACCGGGCAGTATTCCATACACCACGGCATCCAGACCCCCCCCATGTACGGCATGCCCGGCGGCCTGGAGGGAACGACGACCATCGCCCAGCTCCTGCGCGATCAGGGCTACGTGACCCAGGCCATCGGCAAATGGCATCTGGGGGAAAACGAAGGGTCCCTCCCGCAGAACGTGGGGTTTGACGATTACCGCGGGTTCAATTCCGTGTCCGACATGTACACCGAGTGGCGCGACCCGAACTTCAACCCGGAAGTGGCACTCAGCCCCGAGCGCTACGAGTACATCAAGAACCTGCCGTTCAGCAAAGGCGACGTGCACGCTGTGCGCGGCGGCAAGCTGGAAACCATCGCCGACATCACGCCCAAGTACATGGAAGACCTGGACCAGCGCTGGATGCAGTACGGCGTGGAGTTCCTCAAAAAGATGGCCAAGAGCGACAAGCCGTTCTTCCTGTACTACGGCACGCGCGGCTGCCATTTCGACAACTACCCGAATGAAAAATACGCCGGCCGCTCCCCGGCCCGCACCTCCTACAGCGACACCATGGTCGAAATGAACGACATTTTCGCCGCGCTGTACAAGACGCTCGCCGAAACAGGCCAGCTTGAGAACACGCTGATCATCTTCACGTCCGACAACGGGCCGGAAGCGGAAGTGCCGCCGCACGGCCGTACGCCGTTCCGGGGGGCCAAGGGCTCGACCTGGGAAGGCGGGGTGCGCGTGCCTACCTTCGCGTACTGGAAGGGCATGATCGAACCGCGCAAGTCCGACGGGCTGTTCGATCTTTCCGACCTGTTCAACACCTGCCTGTCCCTCGCCGGCAAGCCGGGCGCGGAAGCGGCCAAGCTGGTTCCGGCCAAGACCTTCATCGACGGCATTGACCAGGCTTCCTTCCTGCTCGCCAAGGACGGCCAGTCCAACCGCAAGGCGGTTCACTATTTCTGGAACGGCCAGTTCTCGGCCGTGCGTATCGATGAATTCAAATTCTTCGAACTCGTGCAGCAGCCGTTCGCCTTCACCCAGACCGGCTACCAGGGTGGTTTTTCCGGAGCCATCATGAAGCCCGCGGGCACGCTGATGTTCAACCTGTACACCAACCCGCAGGAAAACGACCACATCGGCGTCCGGCACATTCCCATGGGCGTGCCGCTGCAGACGGAAATGAACGCCTACAAGGAAATACTCAAGAAGTACCCTCCGGTGGTGCAGGTCGCCCTGTAACGGAATGCGGGATGCGCCGCGCCGGAGTGAAATCGGAAACGCCGCCCCATGGGCGGCGTTTCCCGCAATACCGCGCCGCAACGAGGCGGGATTGCGCCATTATCCGCAAGAGGGCTTCCCTATGCCGTTCGTTCTGATATATACTGAAAAAACCGGCGGCTAAAAGCGCGATGCAACCGATGCCCGCCGCCGGAACACAACCCTTATCAACGCGGAGCGTTTGTATGAAAGCATTGTATAAAGGTCTTCATCTGCTGCTGTTTGTCTCCGTGATAGCGCTCAGCGCTTGCGCCGATATGGAACGGCCCGGTTTGTCGCAAGCCTCGGAAGACGATTTGCGGACAAGGGCGCGCGCTTCCCTGGAAACGCTGTACGCCAACTCGCTGGATGCGAAAGCCTTGCGTAAGCGCTCCGTTGCCATCCTCGTCTTTCCCGATATCTTCAAAGCCGGGTTGATCGTCGGCGGTTCCGGCGGCAACGGTGTTTTGTTCTCTCCCGGCGGGCAGGTTCTGGGCTATTACAACGCGGCGGCGGTCTCCTTCGGCCTGCAGGCGGGGGTGCAGGAATTCGCCGAAGCCATGTTCCTGGTCACGCCCTCGGCGCTCAGCTATCTCGACAGTTCCGCCGGGTGGTCCATCGGCGTGGGGCCGAGCGTGGTTGTTGTGGATGAGGGAATGGCGCAGGATTTCACGAGCACCACACTCCGGTCCGACGTCTATGCCTTTATTTACGGGCAGCAGGGGCTGATGGCGGGGCTCGGCGTACAGGGCCAGAAAATCACAAGGCTGCGCAACTGAGCGCATCGGTGCGCAGTGCACTCTGAAAGGCGGGGCACGGGTCACGGACCCTGCCCCGCCTTCGCTGTTTTACATGATGGCGCTACTCTCTAGTCACGAACACCAGGTTCATGTCCATAATGTCCGATGCCGGGCGGCCGTCGGCCATGATTTTCGCCATGGCCCGCAAATACGGCACGATATGCCCGAAGAAGCGGCGGTACCCGGCGCAGAGGTAGTTGACGGCCTCGCCGCCCGAAACAATGAACCGGTGTTTCGGGCAGCCGCCCCAGCAGCCTTTGAGCATGGTGCAACTCCGGCAGGTTTGGGGCAGCCGTTCCAGCTTGTCCCTGCCGAACCGCTCCTGCCGTTCCGAATCCACCATGGCCGCGAAGGAATGCTCCAGAATGTTGCCGAGGCGGTGCTCCGGGTACACGTAATGGTCGCAGGCGTAGACGTCCCCGGTGTGCTCGACCACCACCGAGCGCCCGCAGGCCGGCATGTGGTGGCAGACGCCGCCGGGCCGCCCGAGGAGGTTGGCCAGCGCCCACTCCACGTTCATGACAAAGATTTTGCCCACGTCACGCTTGCGCCAGACATCGAAAATACTCGTCAGAAACGTTCCGTAATCTTCCGGCAACACGGACCATTCCGTAACGGTTCCCTGCTCATCCGCGCCGATTCCCGGCCCGTGCAGGGTAAGGCCGTGGACGCCTTCCCTCTGCCCGGCAAGCCGCTCCACAATGGGGATGAACTGGATGAAACTGACGCCCGCCTCGCGCAGGAATTCATAGACCCGCAACGGCTCTCGCGCGCTCCGCCGGTTGACGCAGGCCAAAACGTTATGGCGCACGCCGTGTTTTTGGAGCAGGCGCAGGCCGCGCATGACAAGGGCGTGGCTCGGCTGTCCGCCCGCCGTTGGCCGGTAGCGGTCATGGATGTCGGCCGGGCCGTCCAGGGACAAGCCGACCAAAAAATTGTGCCGCGCGAGAAAGGCGCACCAGGAGTCGTCAAGGAGCACGCCGTTGGTCTGGAAGCTGTTGGTGATGGTCCGCCCCTGGCCGTAACGCTGCTGCAACGCCACGGCGCGGCGGTAAAAGTCCTGCCCGGCCAGGGTGGGCTCGCCTCCCTGCCAGGTGAAGGCGACCTCGCCGTCATCCCGGATGGATCCGATATAGCCGCGCACGTAGGCTTCCAGCACCTCGTCGCTCATGGCGGGGCTGGGCGGTGCGTGCAAGGCGGATTTTTCAAGGTAAAAGCAGTAGGCGCACCGCAGATTGCACCGCGCGCCTCCCGGTTTGGCCATGGCGTGAAAGGCCCGTGTTGCGGATTGCTGCGGCACGTTGTCTCCCGATGCGGTACGCGTGGTTCAAGGCAGCCCGCGCCGCTACGGCCGGGCATGCAATAATACCACTATCACGGCCTCCGGCGCGGGGCTATTATAACGCCATGGCGTTTCAGGACGCGTCTTGCCTGGCGCGGCGTTTGGCACTACAGTCTGTCGTGGCGTTTACCGTATGAACCGATAACCAGGGGATTCTCATGAAATGGAGCGAACAGGCCTGGCAGGCAGCCTTGCCGGCCTATACGAAGATTCTTGAACTGGATTTTCTCCGCGAGCTGATGGACGGCACGCTTCCCGAGGAGAAGTTCCGCTTCTATATTCAACAGGACGCGCTGTATCTGAACGGGTTCGGCAAAGCCCTGGCCGGGATTGCTGCCAGGCTTGAAAACCCCGCCCACATGGGCGCGTTCGTGCGGTTCGCGGGCGACACCATGGCGGTTGAGCGCGACATGCACCAAGCGTTTTTCGCCGTGCTGGGCAAGCTGGAAGACCTGGAGCCCTCGCCCACCTGTCTTTTGTACACCTCGTACATGCTCAAGCAGCTGTCCGACGCGCCGGTGGAAACGGCCCTGGCCTCCGTTTTGCCCTGCTTCTGGGTTTACAAGGAAGTGGGGGATTACATCCTGGCCCACCAGTCAAAGGGCCCCAACCGCTACCAGAGTTGGATAGACACCTACGGCGGCGAGGAGTACGGCGCGGCGGTGCGGCAGGCCATCGGCATCTGCGACGAGCTTGCCGCGGTCTGCACGCCCAAACAGCGGGAATCCATGACAAAATCCTACGTGCTGTGCACGAAGATGGAATGGATGTTCTGGGACAGCGCGTACAAACTGGAGCAGTGGCCCGTGTGATCTTCCGGGCGGGGCAGTGAAGAAAAAAGACCGGGGTTTCCGTCCCGGTTTCCCTTGCACATGCGGCACGGCGGCGGCTACGGCGTTGTTCCGCCACGGGCACGGCGGCCGCTTCTACGCGCCCCGCTCGCGCGGCCAGGTCGGGCCGACCAGATGTCCCGAGGGGGAATCCATCCCCGGGTGCCGCACCCTGGGAGGACGGGGTATGGCGTTATTTCCGGCGCGCGGATACATTTCAGAGTAGAACTTGTAATCCAGCGCGGTAAAACCGGCGGCTCTCAGGGCGATGTTCAACGACCGCCCGGTGAAAAAATGCAAATGGGAGGGCGTATCGTATGCGTTGGTGCACGATGCATCCATATGCCCTTCCGGGGTGGAGAGGAATACCGTTCCCCCTTTTTGCAACAGCGCCGGGAACGTGCGCAACGTTGCTATGGGGTCGGGGAGGTGCTCGATCACTTCAATCAGGTATATCAGATCCACCTTTTCGGGCAGATCCTCCAGCCGTTCAATCCGCGCAAGGCCGTACTTTTCATAAAGCCCCTTGCACTCGTTGTTCTTTTCGAGGCAGTACAATGTGCATTTGTCCCCGAGAACCCGCTTGAAGGTGCGCGGGATATGGGCGTTGCCCGCGCCAAAGTCGAGAATGGCCATTTTTTCTTTCACGCCGCCGGTATATTTCAGGAAAAGCTCCAGGAGGCGGATATTTCTTTCCTGGTAGCGCGCGAGTGCCTCGTCCGATTCCCGCTCCAGATCCTCGCTTCTCACGCAGACTCCCTGCGCTTCGTCGCGCGCCGGTGTGAAGAAATGGCCGCACGCCGCGCGCTGGCACTGAAAAATTTCGCGGCCGTGCTTTGACGTAAAGACATGGCGCGTTTCCTGTTTGCAGATGGGACAGCGGGGAGCAATTGGATCAGGAGCGTTTTTGTCTTCGCCGGGGCCGTCTGTTTCGTTCTTCATGCTGCTGACTCCATTTGGATATGGCGGGAATCCCTGCGGGCGGAATGAATGTCCGGATAGCATGCCGGATATGGCGTAAAACGGCGAACACGGGCTGCGGCACCGCCGCCGGCGCTCTTTTGTTCCATACCAAATATCACCCCCGCCGTCTTCCCTTTCCCCGGCTGATCGGGTATTGCTTGCCCCATCACAAGGAGAATGAAAATGGTTTCCGGCAATGCAATAGAAACAGTGGCCCTTGTCGGGCTTGGGGCGCTCGGCTGCGCATACCTCGGTAAAATAACCGAAACGCTGCCCCTGGACGCGATCCAGGTCATCGCGGACGGGAAAAGGGCGGAGCGGTACAGGAAAAACGGCGTCACGCTGAACGGCAAACGGCTCGATTTCCCCGTTGCGGAACCCGGGACGCTCCGTCCCGCGGATCTCGTCATCTTTACCGTGAAATTCAACCAGCTCGAAGAAGCCATAGCGCTCGCCAGGGGCGCTGTCGGCCCTAATACCATAGTAATTTCCCTGCTGAACGGCATCACCAGCGAGGAAGTCATCGCGGCGGCCTACGGCTGGGACAACGTTCTGCTCAGCCTGTCCCTCGGCATCGACGCCACGAGGGTAGGGGACGCCACCGCGGTCACCGTGTACGGTACAATCCCGTTCGGCGAGGCGCGGAACAAGCCCGGGGAATATAGCGAAAGGGTTTTGCGGCTGAAGGCGTTTTTCGACCGCGTGGGCTTGCGGTCGGAGATACCCGAGGACATGAAGCTCGCCCTCTGGCGGAAGTTCATGCTGAACGTGGGCGTCAACCAGACGTCCGCCGTTGTCGGGACCGGCTACGGCGCGCTGCAGAAGGAAGGGGCGGCCAGGGATATCGCCGTTGCCGCCATGCGGGAGGTCGTGACGCTCGCCCCGTATGAGGGAGTGGCGCTCGGTGAAAAGGATATCGAGCAGGCCATGGCCGTTATGATGACCCTGTCCCCGGACGGCAAATGCTCGATGTTGCAGGATATCGAGGCGCGCAGAAAGACGGAGGTCGCCATCTTCGGCGGCACGGTGCTGGCGCTGGCGGCAAAGCACGGCGTTGCCGCGCCCGTGAACGGTATGCTGGTGCGGATACTGCGGGCCAAGGAAGAGAATTTCTAGCTATTGCACACCATTGCATACGGCCTGCCCGGCGGAAACACCGCCCGGCAGGCCGTTTTTGTTTCGTCGCGGTCAGATCCGGGCGAGAGCCTGGTCCAGGTCCGCGATGATGTCCCGGATATTCTCGATGCCGATGGAAAGCCTGACCGTGTTGCGGCCGATACCCTGCTCGGCGAGTTCCGCATCGGTCAGCTGCGAATGGGTGGTGCTTGCGGGGTGGATGACCAGGCTTTTCACGTCCGCCACGTTGGCGAGGAGCGAAAAGAGCTGCAACCCATCGATAAAGGCCGTGGCTTCCTTTTCCCCGCCCGCGACGTCAAAGGTGAAAATGGAGCCCGCCCCGCCGGGGAAATACCGGGTATAGAGCGCATGATCGGGGTTGTCCGGCAGGCTCGGGTGGCGGACGGCGGCAACCTTGGGATGTTGCCGCAAATGCGCCACCACGGCGAGGGCGTTCGCCACGTGGCGCTCGATCCGCAGGGAGAGCGTCTCCGTTCCCTGCAACAGCAAAAAGGCGTTCAGCGGGGCGATGGCCGCGCCCATGTCGCGCAGGAGCACGGCGCGTATCCTGGTGACGAAGGCGGCGGGACCGGCGGCCTCCGTAAAGGCGATGCCGTGGTAGCCGGGGCAGGGTTCGGCAAGGCCGGGGAATTTGCCGCCCGCCGCCCAGTCGAACCGCCCGCCGTCCACAATGATGCCGCCGAGGCTGGTGCCGTGGCCGCCGATAAACTTGGTGGCCGAATGCACGACGATATCCGCGCCGTGCTCGATGGGCCGCAGCAGAAAGGGCGTGGCAAAGGTGTTGTCCATCACCAGCGGGATGCCGTGCGCGTGCGCGATATCGGCCGTTTGCCGGATATCGATGATATTCGAGTTGGGGTTGCCCAGGGTTTCCGCGAAGACGGCCCTGGTTTCGGGCCGGATGGCTCGCTCAAAGGCGCCGGGCTCGCCGGGATCCACAAAAGTCGTCGTCACGCCGTATTCCGGCAGCGTATGGGCCAGCAGGTTGTACGTCCCGCCGTAGATGGTCCTCGCGGCGACGATATGGTCGCCCGCGCGGGCCAGGTTCTGCAGGGCGTACGTTATGGCCGCCGCTCCCGAGGCCACGGGCAGGGCCGCGACGCCGCCTTCCAGCGCGGCGATGCGTTGTTCGAGAACGTCCTGGGTGGGGTTTGTCAGCCGTCCGTATATGTTGCCGGGGTCCCGCAGGGCGAAGCGGTCGGCCGCGTGCGCGCAGTCCCGGAACACATAGGACGTTGTCTGGTAGATGGGCACGGCCCGCGCCCCGGTGGCGGGATCGGGACTTTCCTGCCCGGTATGGACCTGTTTTGTTTCAAATTCCCAGTTATTTTGCATATCAAGAGAGTGCACGGCAGTCCTCCTTACGGCATCCGGCATACATAATTCATATTTGTTTAGTATGAATTGGCGTATACCGGACGGTCGCGTCGCCGTCAATCATTTCTTTAATAATAGCGGCTATTTCCCCGCGCAACAGGCTTACGCGTTCCGGTTCGGTTTTTCCACCAGCGCCAGGACGGCGTTCAGCTCGCGCAGGGCGATGGGCTTGGCGATATAATGGTTGATGCCCTGTTGCAGGAAGCGCTCCTTGTCACCGGCCATGGTGTGCGCGCTCACGGCGACGATGGGCATTGCCGGGTCAACGGGCGCCGTTATCTGCGGAGCCTCGGGAAAGGCCTCGCGGACCAGGGCGCGCACTTCCTCCGAGGGGGAAAATTCCCGGAAATCGGTTTCATGGATGCGCCGCGCCAGTTCCAGGCCGTCCATGTCGGGCATCTGGATATCCGTGAGAAGACAGTCAAAGGGATAGATCTGCAACGCTTCCAGGGCCTGGCGGCCGTTCTGCACGCACACCGCCCTGTGCCCGCTCCGGAGCAGGAAGGACCGCAGGGCGAAGCGTCCCACGGCGTCGTCCTCGGCGACAAGGATATGCAATGGGGCGCGGTTCTGGTCGCCGGCGGGGAGATCGGGCTCGGCGGTTTGCCCCGGACCCGCCGCTGCATTGTCCAGCATAATGGTGCAGGAAACGCGCGTCCCCTTTCCGGGCTCGCTTTCCAGCCGGACATCCCCGTCCATCATGGCCACCAGCCGTTTGACGATGCTCAGGCCAAGGCCGGTGCCGGGGGTCTTTTTGGAGGCGAAACTGTCCACCTGGGTAAACGCGTTGAACAACGTGCTCTGCTTGTCCTTGGGGATGCCTATTCCCGTGTCCGTAACCGTGAGGATGATCGCGGTCTTGCCCTCCGGCTGCTCCGGCTCCAGGGAGCAGGTCACGGTGATGCCGCCTTCCCTGGTAAATTTGAGGGCATTGCTCACAAGGTTGAACACGATCTGGCGGATTCTGGTATCATCCCCCTGCAACAGACCGGGAATGGCGGGGTCCATTTCCGCGGTGAACGACAGGCCGCTTTTCTCCGCCTCCTCGCGGAACAGTCGCAGGCCGGAGAGCACGGACGCCTTGAAATCCAGAGGTTCCTTGAGCAGCAGCATTTTACCGGATTCGATGCGCGAAAAATCAAGGATGTCGGAAATGATGCGGACCAGGGCGTTGCCCGAAAGACAGGCCGTGTGTAAAAATTCCTTCTGCTGGTCCGTCATGGGGAAATCTTCCAGCAACTGCAACATGCTCAGGACGCCGTTGAGCGGCGTGCGTAACTCATGGCTGACGTTGGCGATGAATTCGTCCTTGGCCTTGCTGGCGGCTTCCGCGGTTTCCTTGGCCCGCTGCAGTTCGAGCAAGTGGCGTCGGCGGCGCACGATAAGCCAGGTATTGGTGACAAAGGTTTCAACTTGCCGCAGGTCAGATTCGTCGTAATCCGAGGCTTTGTTGCAGACCCCGGCCAGGCACACGGTCCGGCCGTCTTCCTGGCCGGGGGCGATGATGTACCGCATGACGGGAGCGGTTTTGTCAAAGAGAACACTGACGGGGGTTATGCCGTCGCCGTTCACGATGCGGTGGCGCGTGGCGAGGGGGTTCGAGGAATCGACAAGAGGCACGAGCTCCGGCGGGAGAGTGTCTCCGGCAAGCTGTTTATCGCTCGCGTGCCTGTAATTGTCGTGTGAGAGGAAAAAAAGACCTTTGCCCTTGGGGCCTTCCGGGTCGGGAATGAAAATGAATCCCCTGGTGCTGTCCGTGAGTTGCAAAATGCTGGTCATGGCGAAATGCAGCACTTCGTCCTCGGACGCTTTGTCCATCTGGGCCAACTGGTACAGGGCGCTCAGGCGGCGTTTGTTCAGCCGGGAGAGGTCTTCCGGAGGCTCGGGTGCGATCTCGGCGGACGGTGGGAAGATTCCCTGGACAGAGGCTCGGGGGGCGGCCTGCGGGACGCCGTTTTCCGGCAGCGGCGGCGACATGGCAAGATGCGAAATGTCAATGCTGATGCCCGACATGATGGCGGGCGTGCCGTCGTCTTTCCATTGCGAGACGACGCCTCTGTTCAAAAGGCGTATCCAGCGCCCGTCCGGCCGCCGCAGGCGGTAGATGACCTCCGCCTCCTCCAGCTTGCCTTCAAAAATCTGGCGGTGCACCTCAAGGACGCCGGGCATGTCGTCCATGTGCATCTGGCCGGACCACCAGGCCCAGTTCTGGAAATTTCGGGGTTCGGCGCCCTCCGCGCCGATCATGCGATACCATTCCGGCGGATAATGGCAGAAACCGGCGGCAATATCCCACTCCCAGGTTGCCGCGCTGGAAAAGCGCGGCTGTCTGGAAAACGACCACCTGTGCTCCTGCTGCTTTTTATCACGCGCGGGTTTGCATATGGCACTGCATTGCCGTTTTTCTCCCCGGTCGTTGCCGTCTGCCACGGGGTCCCCCTCCCGTCGGTGAAAACTTTTTTGGAAATATGAAAGAGTATACCATATACTCTTTGTATGGCAAATAAATCTCGTTTGTCATGGAGATATGTATTGCACCCTATTTCAGGATCGGCGGCGCGGATATGGAGGTAAACGGAATCCTTTTGTTTTCCAGGAGAAAAGGCTAGGATTCCCTGGCTTGCCGCCCTCGGCGCGGTATCCCTTAAATTTGAACTACCGGAAATCACGTGAAAAATACGCAATATACCCTGCAAGACGTCTGGAATTGCCTTGAGGCGCTCCGCAAACAGGCGCCTTTGGTGCACAACATTACCAATTTCGTGGTCATGGAGGTTACGGCCAACGCGCTGCTCGCCATTGGGGCGTCTCCGGTCATGGCGCACGAACTGGACGAGGTGGAGGAGATCACGGGCCTGGCCTCGGCTTTGGTCCTGAACATCGGCACACTGAGCAGGAACAGCATCCCCTCCATGCACAAGGCCCTGGAAACGGCGCTCGCGCGGAATATCCCGGTCGTCATCGACCCGGTGGGCGCCGGCGCCAGCCGCCTTCGCACGGCCACGGCCCTTGCGCTTCTGGAGAAGAGCAGGGCGGCCATGCTCCGGGGCAACGCGTCGGAAATACTGACCCTTGCCGGCCACAGCGGCCGCACCAAGGGCGTGGACAGCACGGCCTCCTCGGCCAGCGCGGTGGAAGCGGCCAAAAGCCTGGCCCGGCAATTCGGCTGCGCGGTCAGCGTCAGCGGCGAGACCGACCTTGTGACGGACGGCGAGCGGCTTTGTTTCATTCATGGGGGGGATGCGATCATGCCCCGCGTCACCGGCATGGGCTGCTCGGCCAGCGCTCTCGCGGGCGCGTTCGCCGGCGTGTGCAACGGGGACCGCATGCTGGCGCTCATCGCGGCCATGAGCGTGATGGCGGCGGCGGGGTTTGCCGCCGCCCGGAAAGCGGCCGGGCCGGGGTCGTTCCGGCCCCTTTTTCTGGATGCCCTGTACGCGATGGATCAGGCCATGCTGGAGAAGGGCGCGGTCATCAGCTACGAGTAGCCGCGCCCGCAGGGTAGCGGCGAGGGTAGCCCCCCGCTCCGCTTCGCGATGAATTCCCTGATGATCGGCACGGCGGCCACTGCCGGGGTTTTGTAAGCGAAATCCTGGAAAATGGTATGCCCGGTATCCGGCAGCATCAGCAACGACGCGTTCGGGATGAGCGCGCGCATGGCAATGGCCTGTTCCGGCAGCATGATGTCCCTGTCCCCGCAGATGAGCAGGGTGTCCGCCTGGATGGCGGCCAGCTTTTCCGGTGCAATGACGAATTCCTCCGTCCAGATGGCCCTTGTCTTGGCCATAAAGGCGGAAAAATCCGGCCTGGGGTTCAATTCCATATACTGCTGCACGGCCTTGGCCATGTGCTCCCGGGCGAAGGCTTCGGACAGGTGGGGGAGCATTTCCAGCCATTGCGGCGACATGTTCGCGTATCCCGTGTAGTTCCCGGATACGGCGACAAGGCTTTTGACGGCCTCCGGGTGGTCGCTCGCCAGGTGGAAGCCGAGGTTGGCCCCGTCGCTGTATCCCATGGCATGGAATCTTCCGAGACCGAGCGCCCGGGTGAATTCGTAAACCTCCTCGGCCATGAGGGCGTAGTCGTAGGGAGCGTCCGTGTCCGTGGACCTGCCGTGGCCGCGCCTGTCCACCGCGATAACCCGGAAGGAACCGGCCAGATCCGCGATCAGCCGGGTATAGTTGGCCGAGGCGTCAAGCCCGCCGTGCAGAAAGAGCACGGTATCTCCCTGCCCCTCCACGGAATAGAACCACTCGGCCCCTCTGACGGTCGTTATCATAATAGGTTCTCCTGGGAAAAATGACGCCGGGTAACCGGCATAACGGGACCGGGCGCGTTCCCGCGACCGGCGGCATCGCCCGGCGGGTCAGCGCTTGCGCGGCGCGCGTTTTTCCGGCGCGGCGGCGGCCCGTTCTTCCTGGATCGTCTCCCGGATGACCATCATCATCCGGTCCTCGCACATGCCGCAGCCGAGCCCGGCGCCGGTCATCTTCTGGATCGCCGCCGCATCGGTGACGCCTTGCCGGATCAGCGTGCGGAAGGCCTCGCCGCTGACATCGTAGCAGGGGCAGGCGAATGGGACGTCTTCACGCATGGAATTCCTCGTTGCGCCGGGGTTTATCCGCACCGGCGGATTGGCCGGGACGGAAAGAGCAGTGTAAAGCCCTTGCCGCGCGATGTCCATCGGCGGCCTTCCGGCATCACCACTCGTGCCGGCATCACCACTCGTGGAAGATGACGAAAGCGGCCCCCACAATCATGGCGAAGCCGAGCACGTAGTTCCATTTCAGCGGTTCGCCCAGATACAGAACCGAAAACACCATGAACACGGTCAGGGAAATGACTTCCTGGATGGTTTTGAGCTCCGCCGCGCTGAAATAGCCGTACCCGGCGCGGTTCGCCGGAACTTGCAGGCAGTATTCGAAAAAGGCGATGCCCCAGCTGATGAGGATGACCATCCAGAGGGAAACCGTGGGGAACTTCAAATGGCCGTACCAGGCAACGGTCATGAAAATATTGGAACAAAGCAGAAGCCCGATCGCCAAAACCGGCGTGGGAATGGACATGTTCATGAGTAGCTGCATACCGCCTCGCTTTTGCCCGACCCCTGCCGGGAACGGGCGTACGCCCCTCGGGGCGTATGAAGGGGTCCATATAGAAAAAAGAAAAGAAACACAATAGCCTTCGCGGGCGCGGCATTCCGGCGCGCTGTTGCGGCCCTCCACCGTCCGGGATGGGATGATGGTGGCGGGAGAAATCTTTATCTATCCGCTGATATATAAGTAATATCATTTTTGTTGCCAGGTTAGATACTTTATAGTAATTATTCCTATTAATGTTGCGATGAACTTTCCGCGCAAGGAGTCCGCAATCCTCACACGCGGGAGGGCAAATCCGCCGCGCGCGGCTCCGGGCAGACCGGTCCGGCTCCGGCATGCGGCGTAAACAGGTACTTGTCCCGCTTCCGCCGAATGCAGTTGACGTGCGGCGGCGTATGCGGGAATATACTGACCATGACTGATGGTTTTACTCTAACCCCCTGAACCAAAGGAAACGATAATGAACGCAAAAATGACGGCCGCTTTCAATGAGCAAATCAAGAACGAATTCTATTCGGCGTATATGTATCTTTCCATGTCGGCCTACTTCGCGGAAGCGGGCATGCCCGGCTTTGCCACCTGGATGCGCGTCCAGGCGAAAGAAGAAGTGACGCACGCCACCAAAATGTATGATTTCGTGCTCTCCCGCGGCGGCATGATCGAACTTAAAGCCATTGACGCGCCCCCGGCTTCCTGGAAGACCCCGCTGGCCGCCTTTGAGGCCGGGTTGACGCACGAAAAATTCGTCACCGGCGCCATAAACAACCTGACCGACCTCGCGGTGAAAGAAAAAGACCACGCCTCCCAGATTTTCCTTTCCTGGTTCGTTACCGAGCAGGTGGAGGAAGAACAGAGCTTCGGCGACATCCTGAACGCCCTGAAACTGATAAAGGGAGAAGGGCAGGGCCTGCTCATGATGGACCGCGAACTCGGCGCCAGAGTCTTTGTGGACCCGACCCAGGCGGCCGGCGCGTAAGAGGCGGGATTATTATAAACGCACGACGCCGGCGGAGTTTTTCCGCCGGCGTTGTGCGTTTGTGGCGCGGCGCGTTCTATACGCCGTATATGGCGGCCAGGAACCGCAGTCCGGCTTCGGTCCGGAAGATGTTCTTTTTCAGTTTGCGGATGGTGCCTTCTTCCATGGCGCGGCCGGTGATATTCACGAGGAAATCGGCTTCCACCAGGATTTGATAGTCCCGCCCCTCAATGTTCCCATAGGTGTGGTGGCGGCTGATAAGCCAACAGACGCGGTCAATGACGTTTTCCGGGCAGCCCAGCGCCGCGAGCATGGCTCTGGCCGCGGGCGGCCCTTCTGTCTGCTGGGTGGCCGCGCTGGACTTGCCAAACTTTTCGAGGCTGGGCCTGATGCCGATATCGTGGGTCAGGGCGGCGATTTCCAGAATTTCCTGCGTCGGGGCGTCCAGTTGCTCATACTCGCCGATGGCTTTGGCAAAGCCGTACACGGCAAGAAAATGCGTAATGCGCCGCATGTCGCCGGAATAGTAGGCGATCATGGCGTCGGTGACCCTGGCGGTCATGGGGTATGCGGGGGAATCTTCTTTCATGAAACAGTCCTACGGTGCCGGTTGCTCTTTATTGTCCGGCGCCAATTCCCGGATCTCTTCCCCGGTGAGGTAGCGCGTTTTTACGCCGCTCCCCCGCAGCAGGAAAAACAGTTTCGCGGTCTCTTCCAGTTCCTCGGCCATGTTCACGGCGTCTTCCAACGTTTTCCCCGTGACAATGGGCCCGTGGTTGGCAAGGAGCAGGCACTTCGCCTCCCGCGCTTTCGCCGCAATGGCCGCCACCAGTTCCGGGCTGCCGGGTTTACAGTATGGCACAAGCGGCAGCGGCGCAACCTTCATGACATAATACGGGGTGAACGGGCGCAGGACGTCGTTTACGTCAAGGTCCCGGCAGCAGGCCAGGCCCGTGGCATAGGTGCTGTGCAAATGCACGACCGCGCCGCACTCGGGCCGCGCCTCGTAGATCTTTATATGGAACGCGCATTCCTTGGATGGAGGATCGCCCGAAAGAAGGGTTCCGTCGGCAGCGACCTTGGACAGCCGCGCCGGGTCAAGGCGCCCGAGGGATGCATTGGTGGGGGTGGCCAAAATGGCGCCGTCCGGAAGCTTCGCGGACATATTGCCGCCGCTGCCCGAACTGAAGCCCCTGTTGAACAAGGAGGCCCCCAAGGCCGCCATTTCCTCGCGAAGCCGGCTTTCCGTCATGGTGTTTCCTGTCGTCTAAAAGGTTCTTGCGGTTCGCACGCACAGCGGGGCAGCGAGTGCCCGTGGAAAAGAGGTGGCCGCGGCGGCCAGACTTATTCTGTGAATAATTGTTACAGTTATTTTCATAAAAAAGCAACAGCAAACAAAAAAATATAATAAAGATTCGATAATTATCGCTTCTTATTTTCACTGAAAGGCGAGGATTCCCAAGAAATCGTGGAAATTACTCGTCAGTTTTGTACATAAGTAATATCAGTATGATATAAATTGGTGCGCGGTAATCCCTTATTTATTTTGATAAAAAAAGAAAAAAAATGGTAAAATTTTTCACTCTCCATATTGCTTTTCACGGTACCTTGGGCTAGATTCCGGCCATAGGCAATGCGCCGCATCAGGGCGCGCAACTGCCGCCGGGCGGCCCGGCGGTTCCGGGAGAGGTGCCCATGTTTTTAGGTGTCATCGCGGATGATTTCACGGGCGCGACCGATATCGCGGGCTTTCTCGTCAATAACGGCCTGCCCACCGTCCAGCTTAACGGCGTGGCCGACGTTCCCCTTCCCGAATCCGTCCAGGCTGTGGTCATTTCGCTGAAAAGCCGTTCCTGCCCGGCGGCAGAAGCGGTCGCTCTCTCCCTTGACGCGTTGCGGCACTGCAAACGTCTCGGCTGTTCCCGCTTCTTTTTCAAATACTGCTCCACCTTTGACAGCACGGAAAAAGGCAACATCGGGCCGGTCACCGACGCGTTCCTCAAGGAACTCGGCCAGGATTGCACCGTCGTGTGCCCGGCCCTGCCGGTAAACGGCCGGACCGTCTATAACGGGTATCTTTTTGTGAACGGCGTGCCCCTTGATGAATCGGGCATGCGCAACCACCCGCTGAACCCCATGCGGGACGCCAACCTCATGCGGCTCATGGACGCGCAGTCCGCCGGGAAAAGCGGCAACGTGCCGGTTTCCGTCATTGCCAAGGGCGCGGGAGCGGTCACGGAATGTCTCGCCTCCCTGAAACAGCAAGGCGTTTCCTACGCGGTGTTGGACGCTCTGGCGGACGGCGACCTGGACACCCTGGCCGAGGCCTTGGCGGATATGCCCCTGGTGACCGGCGGCTCCGGGCTTGGCGGCGCGCTTGCCCGCCGGTACGCCCGCTCCGCCCGTTCTGTAGGGCGGGCCGAATGCGCGACGGATCTGGGCCTCCCGACCGGCGGCAAGACCGTTCTGTTGTCCGGTTCCTGCTCGGAGATGACCAACCGCCAGGTCGCCGCCTATAAGGAAAAAGGCCCGTTCTATCCGGTTGCCGTCGAGCGCTGCATGCGGGACGCCGAAGGGTACGCCAGGGAAATGGCGGACGCCATTATCGCCGCGCCCGCAGCCAACCTGCCGCCCCTTGTTTCCGCCACCGTTCCCCCGGCGGAGCTTTCCGCCATCCAGAGCCGTTTCGGCCTGGCGTCCTCCCATGCCCTGGAAACCTTTTTCGCCCGCCTGGCCGTGTTCCTGCGCGAAGCCGGGTACGACCACTTCATCGCGGCGGGCGGGGAGACATCCAGCGTTATTTCCCAGGCTCTTATGGTCAAAGGGTTTTACATCGGCCCGCAGATCGCTCCCGGCGTTCCGTGGGTGCGGGCCATCGGGGAGCCGTTGTCCCTGGCGCTGAAGTCCGGGAACTTCGGTGACGAGCGGTTCTTTTTCGCGGCCCTTGATCTTGTTCCGTCCAGATAACGGTCGCGCCGGGCACTGACGGCAACGGGTACGGTTTAGCGCGCGGCCCCGGAGGAAACTCCGGGGCTTTTCCGTTGCAGCGGCCTTTCCCTTTTTTACGCGCCGTGCGTTTCGCCGGTTTCCCCGGCGGCCGGGAAGGGGCGCTCCCGGCCGAAGGCATCGCAGAGGCCGTTGATGAAAATGATCTCGGCGGGCTGCAGTTTACGCTGCCCGCTCCAGACCAGATAGACCGGAACGTCCGCGATGCCCTTTTCCGGCGGGAGGCGCCGGAGCCTGCCTTCGAGCACGTCCTTTCTGGCGGAGTCATCCGCGAGGCAGCCTATACCGTACCCCGCGTACAGCAAGCGTTTCACTTCGTCCTGGTCGTTGGCGGAGGCGACCACCGTGCCCGTGAAGCGGTGTTTTTCCCGGTACTCGGCGAGCGCCGCCAGGCTGTCGCCCATCTGGTCGCTGAAAAAGGAGACGAAGTTTTCCGCAAGCAGGTCCTGCCTGGTGACCCGTTCCCGGGTGAACAGCGGGTGGTTGCGGCCGCAATACAGCGCATATCGTTGCGGGATGAGCGGCGCGCGCCGGATATCCCTGGTTTCCCGCGGGCAGAGCGCGAGCCCGAGCGAGGGGAGGTTCTGGCCGATTTTTTTGAGGATGATGGAACTGGGCAGCGTTTCCACGTGCATCGCCAGCAAGGGAAACCGTTTGCAAAAGTCCGTCAGGAAGATATCAAAGGTGTCGGAAACGAGCGTGCTCAACATAAGCAGGTTCAGCGTGCCGGAAATCGCGGGGACGCCGCTTGCGAAGGTTGTGTCCAGCACGTTGATCCGTTTGCAGATATCCAGCGCCGCCTCGTGCAGCAGCGCGCCCTGCCCGGTCAGGGCGAACCGCTGGCGGTTCCTGTCCACCAGGCGGCCTCCGGTCTGTTCCTCGAGCCGCCGCAGGGAATGGCTGACGGCGGAAGGCGTCACGTTGAGGCGGAGCGCCGCCCGGCTGAGGCTTTTTTCCTCGGCAATGACCAGGAAGGTATGCAACAGTCCCCAATGGAGCCTGTCGGCGAAAATGGCGGGTTGCGGCACGGTTGCTCCACTATTTTATTGTGAATTTTATTCATAATAAAAAGAAAATTAATCGCTTTGTGGTGAATTAATTTTATGTCATGCAATGGTGTAAGGAAAGCTTTTTTTGGCTGCGATCATACTTATTACGAGGAGGATCTTATGGATCTGGCTGCCGTGAAGAAATTCGTCGTTGACTGGGTGGAGCGGAACAAGCAGGAATTCAGCGACTGCGCCATGTATATCCGCGAAAATCCGGAATTGGGCATGCAGGAATTCAAGGCCTTCAAGCGGCTGACGGATATCTGTAAAAAACACGGGTTCCGCGTGGAGGAGGGCGTGGCCGGCATGCCCACGGCCTTTGTGGCGACCTACGGCAGCGGCAAACCGGTAGTAGCCTATAGCGTGGAGTACGACGCGCTGCCGGGCCTCTCGCAGAAAGTGGCCACGGCCAAGGAGCCGGTGGTGGAAGGCGGGCCGGGCCACGGCTGCGGCCACTGCCTCCTGGGGGCCGGGGCCATGCAGGCGGGCATCGCGCAGCGTTACGCCATGGAAGCCTTCGGGCTTGGCGGCACGGTCGTCATTTACGGCACGCCGGCGGAGGAAACCTGCATCGGCAAGCCGTTCATGGCCCGCGCGGGCCTGTTCAACGACGTGGACGTGTTCCTGGACTGGCATCCCTTCATCAACCACACCTTTGTCTCAAAGGCGTCCAACGCCTACTTCAACAAATACTACCATTTCAAGGGCAAAACCGCCCACGGCAACTCGCCGTGGAACGGCAGGAGCACCCTGGACGCGGCCATGCTCATGGGCCACGCCGTCGAAATGCTGCGCGAGCATATAAAACCCGGCACGGAAGCGGCGGCCAACACCATCAACTACACCTTTTCCAGCGTGGGGCCGGAATTCCCGAGCGTGGTGCCGGATAAAACCACGGCCTGGTACGTGGGCAGGTTCAACACCACGGAAATCATGGTCGACGTCATGGAACGCATCGACAACTGCGCCAAGGGCGCGGCGCTCGCCACGGGCACGACCGTTGAAACGGAGCTGGTGACGGCGATTCACGAGAAGATTCCCAACGAGGTTTTGGGCGAGTTGTTGCACCGGAATTATCTGGATATCGGCCCCATGGAAATTACCCCGGAGGAAGACGCCTTTGTGAAGGAAATGCAGAAAAACGCGGGCAGCGAGCCGGTGGGCATCTCCCGTGAGGTTCTGCCGCCGTCCACGCTGGACGCCCCGGTCTGCGACACCTCGGAATACACCTGGTTCGCGCCCATGGGGTCTTTCTGGCCCGCGGTCATGCCCGGACCGGCCTTGCACCACTGGGTCATCACGGCCTCGGTCGGGAGTTCCATCGGCCAACGGGCGGTGGGGTACGCGGCGAAGGTGCTGGCCACTTCCGCCGTGGAACTGCTCATGCAGCCGAAAATCCTGGTCGACGCCTGGGAAGAGCAATCCGCCCGCATGGCCGGACGCGAGTTCACCAGCCTGATCCCGGACCATATCCAGCCCCCGCTGGACGCGAACAAGGCGACCATGGAAAAATACCGCTGAGCGATTCCGGTAACTCGCACGGCAACAGTAAAAACCCCGCGTCACGCGGGGTTTTTACTGTTTTGGGTCCCAGGCGCAACATGCTGTACGGCCCCGTCCCGGCGCGGCTTTTGTTTCCGGCAAATGGCTGGTATAGTCCCGGGGCCTGCCGGGGGGAGGGATTCCAAAGGCCCTGCCCTCGCCGGAGACACAGCGCAAAACCATTGCGGGGGCGGTTTATGGAACGAATCACGCTTGACGCGGCCTGGAAGGCGACAGCCGCCATGCTGGAACGGGCGGGCGCGGACGGCGGGGAACCGGTCGCCCTGTGCGTTGTGGACGCCACCGGCACCGTCATCACCCTCGCCCGGATGGACAATGTGCCCGAGCGCATCGCGGCCATTGTGACGGGCAAGGCTTATACCGCGGCGCGGCTGCGCAAGAGCACGGCGGCGTTCCGCCGCCGCCTGGTGGAAGGAAACTTCACCCTGGGTGATTTTTGCGATGACAAACTGACCAGCCTGCCCGGCGGCGTGCCGGTATTTGACGGAAAAACCTGTCTCGGCGCGGTGGGGGTAAGCGGCCGCAGGCTGGAAGAGGACGAGGAACTGGCTGATGCGTTCGCCGCCGTGATCGTTGCCGGGTTGGGGTAACGCGGGAAGTGCTTTTCGGAAAAGGATAACGGACGGCTTGCGGTGGAAATCCGCGAGCCGTTTTTTTGCGGCACCGGGCGTTGCGCCCGGCGTGGCCGCGTAAAAGAACCGGGCCGCCTTCACTCTGGCGGCCCGGTTGTTGGAGTTATTGGTTATACGGATTACTGAGTAACCGTCATAATCTGCAGCAAGCTTTCCAGAGCCTGTTCCTCGGTGGATCCGGTATTCTGCGCCATGTACGCGTTAACGTAGTCCTGAGCATTGGAGTAAGTCTGGTCGCCCATCGGGATGCTGTTTTCCTGGAAGTTGATTTCAAGTTCCTGGCTGATCTGGCCCTTATCCAGAGTCAGCACCAGCACTCCCGCTTCAAGACGCGCCGTGATATGGAGTTCCATACCTTCCGGCGTGAGCAGATCCTGGAACATGAGCCGATCGCCTTCGATCAGGCTGAAATCCATGATCTTGTCATAGTCGCCATTGTAGGCGGAGGTGAGATTGTCCCAGGCGAAAATATCTTCGCCGGCCCCACCGATCAGGATGTCGCTGCCCGCTCCGCCGTACAGGGTGTCGTCCCCGTCGCCGCCGTACAGGGTGTCGTCCCCGTCGCCGCCGGTCAGGATGTCGTTACCCAACCCGCCGATGATGGTGTGATCCTCGTCGCCGCCAGCCGCCAGAGCGTAACCGGAGCTACCCGGCAGATCAAGGTCGGACCATTCTTCTCCGGTCTTAGGCGAGAAGTTCACGGTGCCGTCAATCGAGTCGCCGTCCGCGTCATAGACCGTAAAGTCGACGGGCAGATTGCCAATCTTGCTCTCAGTCGTTTCAATCCAGAAACCGCCCGCTCCGCCAATCTGGCAGTTGTTGTTAATGGGGCCGACCGTAACCACAACGGACAGAACAGATGCTCCTTCCGGCGTACTGCCGTCCGATGGGAACATAAGATACCCGTTCATCATGTCTGCCGGAGTGAAGGAGCCGCTGTCGGTGGAACCATTGGTATACGTGATAAAATAAGCTATAGAGCCAGAGGTGAAGTTGTTGAGACCAAGCCCCAGCATGTCAAAATAGTTCGCATCTCCACTGGCTTTGGCGACATCAGCAGTCAGCGTAAACTTGGCGCCCTGGTAGAGGGAGTTTTGTTTACTCTGGAATCCAAGACCGCCGCCATCCGAGGAGAACGCCTGAGTACTGTTGTTTGTGATCTTAACAGCCCAGGTAATATCTTGTTCTTTGTAGTTGATGTCGTACTTTCCAGTGCCTATTTTCTCGCTGATGTAGTACGTTTGTACGTTGCCGGTTTTGTTCAACCTGTCGCCATCGAATCGACCTATTATATCGTCCATTCTGGCGCCGTTCACGGGCACTTCCTGATCAAAGGTGTACGTGCCGTCGGATTTGCCGACCAAGGTAAACACATGGGTTTCTCCGGCCATGCCGATGACGACGCTCGGGTCTTCAACTTCAATGCCGTTTACCGTTTTGGTTCCGTGCTGCATTGTAACCGGCACCTTGCCATAGTACCAATCTGTTGAGCCGTCGCCGGTACTGAACTCGACGCGCTCACTTCCGCCTTTGTCCGCGCCTATTTCGGCGAGAACCCCGTTGATGAAGGCATCCCCGTTGTTCAAGAATATGCCGTCGGTGATGTTCGGTTCCGGCCTGTCATCGATGAGCCGGATGCCGTCCGCGTTGCCCGCGGGCGTCTGGGCATCACTGAAGTAGCCGCTGTTGCCGACGGACAGGGAGATGGCCAGGTGGTCCACAACGTCCGTGTCCGAGCCGGGATCGCCGTGGTCGACATGGTCGATCAGGGTGTAGATGAAGCTGTACTTGCCGTCGCCCAGGGATGTGATCTCCAGCGTGCCGTTGGTTACGGTGATGGGGCCGTTACCGATGTTGGCCACGAGTATCGTGTGCTCCACGCCGCCGATGGTGAACACCAGGGTGTCGTGCGCGCCATTCACGGTGAACTCGCCTTTCGCCACGTCGTCGACTTTCGTATTCTCTTCCGTGTCATACTGCTTCCCGGTGCCGCCGAAAAGCGCCGCGTCATGCACGGTGTCGTCCGTCAGCGTGAACAGGGTAAGGTCCGGGACCGGATTTTCCGGAATCGCCACGTTGAGGTAGGAAGCGGTATAGTCGCCGTCGTTGTCTTCCACGCCGAAGTTGAAGTGCAGGTTTTGGTCGGCAAGAGGTTTGCCGTCGTCATCCACGAGGGTGAAGTACTTGTGCTGGAGATAGTCCCAGGTTCCTTCGGGGTTCATGAACAGATCGAAGGCACGGGCTTCACCGCCGTCGGCATAGGTGATCATGCCCACTATCCTGTCGCCTGCCTCGTTGAGGGACACCTTCAGGATGGCGCCGTTCTCCAGCTTGTATTCCTGGGCAATATCCAGGAACTGGAAGCTTTCCATATTGACGCCGTCGGCGCCGCCGCCTACCAATGCGCCCTTGATGTTCGCGGTGCTGTATTCCACCACGTGGAGTTCGGCAAACGTCAACCCGCCGACCGTGAAGTCGCTGGTGTTCGCCACAAAGCCCGGTTCGTCATACGCGGTGATAACGATGGTGTCGAACCCGGCTTCCACCGTCAACTGCGATTTGTAGTTGCCCAGGTCGGCGTCCGAAGTGACATCATAGCTGCCCACCAGTTTGCCGTCACGGTACAGGGTGATCATGGCGTGTTCCGCGGTGGCGTCGCCGGCGGACTTGGCGTTGAAGAGCAGGTTCAGGTCAACCGTGACGCCGAAGGATATTTTTCCTTCGGGAAGGGCGATCACAAGCGCTTCGGAGGCATGCACGCCCTGGCCCCCACCGTCCTTGATGAAGTCGATTTCGGTGTCGGACCCTCTGCCGCTGCTGCCCGTCACAATACCGAGGCCGTTGCCGATGGTGCCGTTATAGTCTTCGTGCCCGCGGCCATTGGCGGTATCCTTGGTTGAGTGCACGACACGGGAATCCGGAGAATCCACGAGTTCCCTGATAGTGCCGTCGGCGTTGAGGATGGCCTTTTTCGCGGAAATGGTCAGATCCCAGCTGTCGCGGTACGTTTTATCGTTGTACCCGTTGAAGTTGATGGCGTCGGGGAACGTGTAGAACTTGTCGGAGAGGTCATCATATTCCAGAGACACGCCCTCGACGCCGTTCTCGCCGAAGTAGAGGATATCGTCTTCGATGACCACGGTCACCGTGCCGGTTACCGTCGCGGTACCCTTGGTGACGCTGTAGCCGAAGTCAAGCCCGTTGTCGCCTTCCTCGCCCTTGTTGCCGGTGTCATGGCCGCGCAGGTCGGTATTGAAGTCCGCCCCGCCGACAACCTCGCCCTCGACTGTAAGCATGAATTCCTTGTTGGGTTCCAGGTCTTCTCTCGTCTTGTCGCTGGCGTCGTCAAAGGGCAGGTCGTGCTTCATGGCGGCGAACAACTCGACCTTGTAGTTGTAATCGCCTCCGGATTCTTGGGCAACGCCTTCGGGGTCGTACGTGACTTTGATCACGGGCACCCAATCTTCGTCTCCCGGGCCCACTTTCACCCGGCCGGTAATGACGTGCGGGTTATCGCCTGCGCCGGGCACCTTCCATTCCACGAGGAGCCATTCGCCATTGACCATGGAGTAAACGGGCGCGCCGCCGGGGCCGGACGTCCAGGCAAACTCGGGTTCCGAGCCGGCGGGCGTGGTGATGGTGATCTTGCCGTAATCCACGGAGCCTTTCTCAAGCGCCTCCGTGCCGGCGTAGATCAGCGCGCCTTCCTCGGAGCCGTCGATGAAGCGTTCCTGCACGAGGTTCGTGTCGCCCACGGTGCTGAGAATGACATACTCTTCCACGGTGACGGTCAGGCTGGCCTCGGTAACGTCGCCGTCGGAATCCTTGAGGCTGTAAGCCACCACCAGGTCGCCCTTTATCTCCGTCTCGCTGGGCTTGGTGTACGAATACCCGCCGGTGTACTCGCCGTCGATTTCTTCAAAGGTGAGCGTTCCGTAGAAGTTGTCGTCTTCGTCGTACAGTTTGTCGCCTTCAAGTCTGAGCGGGGTGCCGTCAAAGGTGATGTCGAGGTCGCCCTTGGCGTTTTCCCATACCAGCGCGCCTGTTCCGGTTGCCTTGTCCGCGCCGTAGCTGTCAGGATCGCCGGAGGGATCCGTCTGGGCAACCGCATCCACCGCCCATTCACCGGTGAACACGCTGCCGGAAACGGTCCAGTCTTCCTCGCCGAGCGTGGTGAGGTCGTGGCTGGCGTAGGGCGCGTCGTCTTCGATTTCCACGATCAGATCGCCCACGGCTATGCCGCCGACCTTGAAGCCGAAGGATTCGCCCTGTTGTTTCTGGTCGGGGGTGTTCGGGAGTTCCGTATGGTTTAAGGCGTTGGTCTGTTCGTATTCGTACTTCACGGTCCATTTGCCGTCCGCTTCGGTGGCGGTAATGACGAGCTTGCCGTAATCACCGTAGACGGGAGGATTGATACCGGCCACTATCTGGATGTTCGTCACTTCCGTGGCGTCCTCGGAAGCGTAGGCGGCAATGGTAAGCCCCTCGAACTCCTTGACCCCGATGGTGAATTCGCCGTCATCCTTGTACGACTCAGCCCCCGAAGCATCGCCCGGGCTACCCACGTCCACGCCCGAACCGAGGCCCGGGATGAAGCTTTCATCCACAACCAGCGGGGTGAGTTCGATCTGCGCGGGCAGGTCGATGTCGATGGTCAGCGTGGCCTTGGCGGCGTCGCCGTCGCCGTCCACAATGATGTAATTGAAGTTTTCTTCCAGATCGGTGAGAGGGTTGGGCACCTCGATATCCGGCTGGTTGATCGTGACATTCTGCACGCAGAAAGCCGTGGTGCTGCTGTTGGGCACAACGGCGAAGCCGGTGATGGTCTCGGTAACGCCGGCAGGGGGTGACCATTCCTTGGTGGAACTGATCAAGTCGTCCTGCGTCACCGAGTATGTCCCGATCAGGCCGTTTTCACCATAAAGGTACACAAGAATAGTGTCCGCACCAACTGTAACGTTGCCGAAGGTGACGGAGAAACCTTCCGTGACCGGCGGGTCAAAGCTGAAAACCAAGCCTTCGGTGCGGGGTGTGAACGTTGCAGGGAACTTATAATCAGTGCCGGTGCCGACTTGGTTGCCGTCCGCGGCTATGCCCGCAGCATTGCCATCAACGCCAAGCCCCTTATCCCACGAGACGAGATCGCCGTTAAAGAAGGCAAGACGGTCAGAGTTGGCAGCCGCCCAAGTATTCACGTTGCCCAGCGTCGTGTTGAGGCTGTTGCTGGTGAAGTTGGCAACGTTGAAGGCCTTGACCGAGAATCCGTTGAGATCGTTCAGACTGGCTGCGCTATCAAATTCGGTGACCAGTGGGTCCTGGGATTCCGAATGGGTCTGGTTTTTGTAATCCTCGACCTTGTCCGGGTTGAGTTTGTAGGTATAGCTGCCGTCCGCGTTGATGGTCAGCGTGCCGAGGTTGCCTTCCACGGTAACCGGGTTGCCTTCCGTCGGGGTTTCGTAGATCGGGTTTTTGAAGTTGTCCACGCCGGTCTGCACCCGGAACGCGTTGTCGACCGCCGCGCCGTCCGCGCCGTACTGGTCGGAAACGCCGTCTTTGGTCATTGCCGCGTCGGAATAGGTGCCTTCGCCGGTGAGCACGTTGCCGGTGGCGGTCCAGCCGGCGCTATCAACCTGGAGGTCGTCAAAGTCGTGCGTGGCGATGGGTTTGTCGTCATAGATGTTGATCTTGATCGAGCCCGTACCGGAGGAGCGGTCACCGTCGCCGTCAACAACCTTGAATTCTATATTCAATTCACCGTCTTGCAGCACGGGGGCGTGCGTGTTGTCGGCATAGCTGTGGTCGGCGTTGCCGGTGAGGGTGTAGGTGTACTCGATGGTGGAAACGCCGTTGGCGTCGGATACCAGCGTGAACACGATCATGCCGGGGCCGAGCGGGATTTCCGCGCCGAAGGCCACTTCGCCGATGCCTTCGATGTAGATGCCGCGCAGGCCGTCAAAGGCTTTCACGGTGAATGTGCCGGTGGCGGTGGTTTCGGTGGAAACGCCGTCATTGGCGTCCCAATCCTTGCCGGTGCCGTCCAGCTTCTGGCCGAGTTCGTCGGAAGAGTTGGCGGGCAGGGTCAGGCCGCTTTCAGAAACGGAGACGCTGCCGTTGTAGTTGAGTTCCGCCACGGAGTCGCGCACCACCACGGTGGCGAGGCCCATGGTCTTGTCGCCGTCGCCGTCCTGCGCCACGATGGGCATGGGAATGAGCAGCAGCGTGTCGCGGGTGAGGTCGACGTCGAGGCTCGCGAAGTTCTTGAGCGCGTCGACGAGCTGGTTGACGGGCAGGCCGAGGTCGAGAAGGTCGTTCAGCACGGTATCCAACGCGTCGCCGACCTTGCCGATGAGCTCGGGGTTCATCAGCCTGACGAGCACGTCGTCGAGCAGCGACTTGCTGTGCGCCAGCGGGCCGTCGGTGACCATCTGGTAGGAATACGTGCCGTCGCCGTTGTCAATGGTGATGAAGGTCAGCACCACGTCGCCGTTGGCCGGGTCGCCGTTGTAGGCTTTGACCACGTCCATGACTTTGGCGCCCTTGGCGGCCTGTTCGGCGGTGAGGTAGGAATCCCGGTCGCTGTGGTCGCGCACGGTTTCAAGAGCTTCACCCGAGCCGGTCTTGTGGATGCCGAACAGCTTGAGCATGAGCTCAAGGCCGGTGTTGCTGAAGGTGATGGCCTGCTCGGCGTGGGGGCCGTCGTAGCCGAAGTCCACCGTGATGTCGCCGCCATAGGTGTTGCCAGGGCTTTCCGTCAGCCAGTTGTTGAGCGGCTTGGTGAAGACCGTCTCAAGGTCGAGGTCGCCGAAGGTTGTCTGCCACATGCTCGCGGCTGTTGCCGCGTGGGACGAGCTTCCCATCGCGCCGAGGGCCACGTTATAGGCGTAGGTCGCCCACCATGCGGGGTTGACGGCGTTGGCCCAATTGACGTCGGCAAGCTGGGTCAGTTCGGTGCCGAGCAGCAGGTCCACGAGGATTGCCGCGGATTTGAACGTATCCGAGCCGATGCCCGGGTTTTCCGGCGTGCCGTCGCCGAGGATGATCTTACCGATGGCCTGAATCGCGGCGGTCGTGTCGCCGCCGTTAACGATGCTGCCGAGGGATTTCACGATATCCATCACGGCGGAGAAGTTTTCCACCACGCCGGTCATGGTGCCGTAGGGAATGGAAGGCGCGTCGTCGAACACGGTGATGATTACCGGGTTGTGTACGTGGTTGCCTTCCGCGTCCTTGGCGATGATGTCCAGCGGCAGCAGGATGATGTCGTTGTGGCCCAGAACGCCCGGCAGGTAGCCGCCCAGCGGGTGGTCCATGGGCTGTTCCTGGGTGTAGTCCAGGGTCCACTTGCCGTCCGCGCCCTTGATCATGGTCAGGGTCAGCACGGGGTTGCCGTCCGCGTCCGTGATGGCCAGGATCTTGCCGTCGCCCTGCAACTCAAACGCCAGGGGCCGGTCGTCGCCGGTCACGCGCAGGTCGTGCAGCGCCAGTTTGATTTCCGCGAGGTTCCATTCCGGATTCATGCCGTCGGGCGCGAAGTGGTCAAGGTTGAGCGGCATGTCCTTATGCACCACGGTGCCCTGGTGGTCGGTTTCGTCCACATAGTTCAGGGTCGTGCCGGGCAGGAGGAGGGAATCCACCACGTTGACCTGCAGCGTGTTGTGGGCCGTGTCGCCGTCACGGTCGGTGACGACGTATTCGAAGTTCAGATCCTTGACGATGTTGTCGAGGTTGAACCCGTCGCTGTGCTTGACGGCGTGGTTCTGGGTATACTTGTAATCATACCCGCCCTTGCCGTCCTCCACGATCCTGACGACCATGGAGGGGTCGGTGTCCGGGCCGTTGTAGTTAAGGGCGCGCACTTCGAATTCCGTGGCGCTGATCCATACGACATCGGCCTTGTAGGCCACGCCGTCGATGATGACTTCAAGGTCGCCCACGGTCTTTTCAACGGATTCCGTATCCCACTTCACGGGGTTGGCCAGGGCCGGGCCGTCCGCGCCGAATTCCACGTACAGGTCGCCGGAAGCGGTGATCTGGCCGCCGAGGCCCGGGCGCAGGCACGATTCAAGTACGGTATCCGCGATGGTGCAATGGCCGGCGCAGGGCAGATCGTCCCGGATTTCCAGGGTCAGTTTGCCGTCGGTGGTGTCGCCGTCGCCGTCCTTGAGCGTGAAGCCGAGGTCGATGTCCAGCCATTCGGGCTTGTCCCAGTTAACCAGGCCGTGCTCGCCCAGGAGGCTGTGTTCCTGCGATTCGCTGTGTTCCAGCGGGGCTTTGAGTTCGACCGTGTACGCCAGGCCGGAAGGTACGCCGGCGAGATCGTACGTGGGCGTGCCCTTGATGACGACCACCTCAAACAGTTGGTTGCCGTTCTCGTCAACGGCATAGGCGGTGAGGTTGTAGCCGTCCTGCACCCATACCACGTCATGCGCCGCGCCGTCGGGGCCGAAAGCCGTGTAGGCGCCGTCAGCGGGAGCGTTCCAGGTAAAGGGGGCGTCGGGGTCCGGGCCGTCCGCGCCGTATTTGAAGGTCATAAGACCGGCGAATTTGGCTTCGTTGAACGCGTTGCCGAAGGCGTCCTCACGGATATGCCAGGGGTCCGTGCCGTTCGGCAGGTCGGTTTCGGACAGGCGCACGGTCACGTCGCGGCTGCACAGGCCGATTTCCGGGGAGTCGTCTTTTACCTTGACGGTAAACTTGCCGTCGGCGGTGTCGCCGTCGCCGTCCATGATGGTGAAGCTGGCGTTAATTTCGACGTAGTCGCGGCTTGTCGGGTCATCGTGATGGAGAGCCTGGTGCTGGTCGACGCTGTAGCCGGGCAGCAGGCCGTCCACGTTCCAAGCCTTGAAGGTGATGACCGGGGTGAAATCCGGATTGCCCCATTCGCCGGTGAAGCCGACCATGGTCAGGCCGTCGGGGCTGACCCACCAGCTTATCGGGGTGCCGTCCGTGACGGCGTATTCGCCGGCAGGCACGTTCCAGGTGAAGGGGTTGCCCGCGAGCGCCGGGTCGGCCGGGCCGTCCGTGCCATAGTCGAAGGGGCCGAACGTGCCAATGGCGATGGATTCGTCATGCACGTTGTGGGGGACGTTGTTTTCCAGGTGGAGGCGGTCCGTGCCGTCGGGGATGAGGTCGGTTTCGGACAGGTAGACCACGATGGGTTCGTTCCAGCAGTGCAGGCTCGGGCCGTCGTCCAGGATGTTTACGGTGACGGGGATGGAGGCGTTGTCGCCGTCAGCGTCGTGCACGACCAGTTCAAGTTTGAGATCGTCGAGCAGCTTTTCGTTGTGTTCGCTCGGGTCGTAGTTCGGACTGTCGGGATCGGCAACGCCGGAAGGATGCTGCATGGGCTGATACTGGATCAGCGTGACGTGGCCGGTGTTGACGCCGTCGTTAAAGGAGCCGGTGGCCGTGATGATAAAGGCTATATCGCCGCCTTCCGTGCGGCCCACGACGTGGCCGGTGTTGTCATCCAACTCGAGATAGATTTTCTCGCCGGCGGTGGTGGTCCAGCCGGAGAAGATGCCGTTGGCATCGGTCTCGTACACCCCTTCGGGCAGTTTGAACCCGAAATGGGAGCCCGTGACCGCTTCGAAGCCTTCGCCCTCGCGGTCGTCTTTGTCGCCGTCAGAATGCAGGTCATAGCGGATTTTGCTCTGGGCGGCGGAAATGATGGGCATCTTGGCGGTAAGGTCGTCGATGTCCGCGTCTTTCAGGTATTCAATGACGCCGGTTTTGAACAGCGCCGTGAGAGCCACTTCGTTCAGTTCGCCGCCTCTTTGCACCCAGCGGGTTTCGTCGGACAGGAGCTTCACTTCCGTGGTGCAGAAGCCGGGCTTGTCCTCGTCAATGGAGACGACGTAGGTGAGTGATGTTTCCGCGTGGTTGTTCGCCAGTGTGGCTTCCTGGCCGCTGGTCGCGTTGCCTACTTCGTCGGCGCTGGTCGTGATGGTGATGGTGGCGGGGCCGCCCTCGTCGCCGCGCGCTGTGCCGTCGTGGTTGCGTTCGTTGGTCCAGTCGCCGGGTTTAAAGATGAACGAACCTTCGACGGTGCCGACGCCGTTCGCGCCCACGGGCACGTTGATGCTATATTCCCCGTTTTCGCCGCGGGTGACGTCGGCCGCGGTCAGGCCGGAGGGAAGTTGGGTAAGGTCCAGTTTCCAGTCGGAAGGCACGCCGGAGATGGTGATGGTATGCACTTCGGAGCCGTCGAGGTAGTCGTCAAATTCCGCCGTGAACGGCAGGGTGACATAGTCGGCTTCAAGGGAATCATACCCTTTGTGTCTGCCGGAGGTCTGGTCCTGCTCGTCGGTAATGCCTTTCCAGGCAGAGATCCATTGATACCCTTCGGGAATGCCGCCAGGAAAGGCGGCAGAAAATTCATCAATATCGTTGAAGAAAATGACGTTCCCTTCCTCGTCTCTGAGTGCGAAGAGGACGTAATCCGCTTCGCCATCCGTATTCCGGGCCCAGGCTTCGGGCAAATCGGCCACGGCGTCCACGATCAGGGTAACGACCTGGGTGGAGGTGGCGGTTGAGCCGTTATTGGCCTGGCCGTAGGCGGTGACGGTGATGTTCATGTCCGCGTCGGAGTTGTCGCTCGGCGGGTACACGGCCACAAAGCCGGCCACCTGGGCCGGGGTCAGACTGATGACCTGGTCCACGCTGGTGATTTCAATGACGGTGTCGCCGATCATTATGAAAGAACCCACCGTGAAGCCGGAAAGATCCAGGCCCGTGAGCTGGGTGGTGCCTTGGGTCTGCACATCGATTTCAAGGATGCCGGGCGTTTTGTCCTGGAGATAGTCCGGAACGACTATACCATAAGTATCCAGGATCATCTGCGTGGAGGTGAGGTCATCTCTGCCGCCGGGCAGGTGCTGGTTGGGCAGGCCGTCTTCGAACAGCATGTTCACGAAGCGGCCGGTGATCCAAGTGTCCTCGCCGATTTCCAGAGGGGGATACGCGGTGGAGACAAACGCCAGGGTGACGCTGAGAGCCGCCACTTCGTTGTCGAACTCTTCCGTGACCTCTGTCGCGCGGTCCCAGTAAATGGTGCCGAGGGAGCCAAGACGGTCGACGCCGTTGATCAGGGCGCCGGGGTCGTCGGCGTATTCGCCGGCGCCCCCGCCGGCGGCGCCCGCGCCCGCGCCGGGACCGGCGGCGGTCAGGAGGTCTTCACGCAAAGAGGCGAGAAAACTTTCTCCGGGAAGTTCGTCGCCCGCTTCGGTTACCATGATAGGCAGGGTTTTGCTGGTAAAGTGGTTGTAGTACCCTTCAAGGACGATTTTGCCGCCGTCTTCAAAAGAAAATTCGAGGTTCTGGCCGTTTTTCTGCACGGCGTTCGGGTCCGGCTGGAAGCCGAGAGACAGGCGCATGTTGGCGGCGTCAATGGGCACATTGACGGTCGTGCCGGAACTGGGCTGCGTAAGACGGGTGACGTTGGATTCGGTCTGCTGTGACATATGCTCCCCCCAGGGATTATTTGGTTGTCCGTTCGCGTCGCGTGTAATCACAAATACGTATGAAGGTCAATGCTGTCCGGCTAAGGTGCGTTAAATATGTTCAAAATCTCCGAGGTTTATGCTACAAAACAGTTGCATAACCCATTGCAGCCCAAGGAGATTTTGAACATGAGCCATCATAATACACTCTTTTCTCAAATGCTATCATTGATTCCCAGACATGTTTTTCAGAAACTGGAAGCCCGGCATAAAACAGGTCGTTCTTCTCGACAATTCGGCTTTAAGGAACAGTTTACGGTCATGGCTTTTATCCAGCTTGCAGCAAGGCGCTCCATGCGTGACGGATTGCGCTGTTTGGCCGCCTGCGGCAAGAGGCTGTATCATTTTGGCCTTTTTCCCGTTGCACGTTCCACTTTCTCCGATGCCAACAACTCCCGGCCTGTGGGCTTTTTCAAAGATCTATTTGCCGACATGTACAGCCTGTGTGTTCCCAAGGCCTCCAAACACAAATTTCATTTCAAATGCAAACTTTACAGCATGGACGCCACCACCATCAGCCTGTGTTTGTCGCTGTTTCCCTGGGCCACGTTCCGCCAAAACAAGGGCGGCGTCAAAATGAACACAGTGCTTGACCACGATGGTCATATCCCGGCATTTGTCACCGTTGATGTGGCCAAAACGCACGAAAGCCGTATGGCGAAAAGTCTTTCTCTGCCCAAAGGCTCCATCGTGACCTTCGACAAAGGCTATGTCAGTTACCCCTGGTTTCAGACCCTGCTCGAAAATGGCATCTTTTTCGTCACCCGCCTGAAGGACAACGCTGTTTACAAACTGCTGGAGCGCCGCCCGGTGAACCGCACAAGCGGGGTTACTTCCGACCACATTATCGAAGTGAAGCACAGCCGGGGAAAAGTCTTGCGCCTGCGTCGCATCGGCTACCGGGACGCCGAAACAGGCAAGCGTTACGAATTTCTGACAAATCACTTTCGCCTGTCCGCCCGCACCATCGCCGATATTTACAAAGAACGCTGGAAAATCGAACTCTTTTTTCGCGAAATCAAACAGAATCTACGCATCAAAAGCTTTGTCGGGAACACGGAAAATGCTGTATTGATTCAGATTTATACCGCGCTGACCGTCTACCTGCTCCTGGCCTACCAGANCCCCCTTTATCTGTTTTTACGTCTCCTTCCTAAGCAAGAAAGGAACCCCGGACGTAAGAACAAACGAGTGTTATAGACTCGTTTGTTTTCTATGGCGGATTCAACTTGCAAGTGCAACACCCTCAAAGTTGAATGAAAAGGCAAGGTGGTATAGCCCTTTAGCCTCTCCATCCAACCAAAGATTGAGGGGCGTATGGGCTATGCACACCTTGCCAGGGAAGAACGGTACTACATCTGCCAGGCAGTGAAAAGTGGAACGTCACTGAGGGCCATAGCCAAAGCGATAGGCCGTAGCGTCTCAACTGTAAGCCGCGAACTTGCGCGAAATACCGGGGCGCGTGGCTACCGCTACAGGCAGGCACACAAGCGCAGTCAGAAAAGGCAGACCAGTAAAGGGAAGAAGCGCATTGGCCTTGAGGTATGGACGTATGTTGAACAGTGTCTGCACCAGGACTTCAGTCCGGAGCAAATCTCTGGAGTTCTCAAACGCAAAGGTTTTGCCCTCAGTCATGAATGGATTTACCAGTACATTCTGGCGGACAAAAAACGAGGAGGAACGCTGCACAGCCATTTGCGCTGCCAGCGCAAACGCAAACGACGATATGGCAAACCCGACAGACGAGGTCAAATCAAGGGGCGTATCAGCATAGACATACGCCCGTCCATTGTTGCCGAGCGCTCACGCCTTGGTGATTGGGAGGCTGATACCGTTGAAGGCAGTAAAGGAGGCCCCGTTTTGGTGACACTTGCAGAGCGTAAAAGTCGTCTTTTCCTGTTTGGCAAGGCTCCCAACAAAAGCGCCAGCGAAGTAAGGCGGGTCATTGAAGGACTCTTGACACCCATTAAGGACTTTGTTCAGACTATTACCTATGATAACGGCAAGGAGTTCAGCTACCATGCCGATGTGTCAGCTACACTCGAGGCTCAGGGATTTTTTGCGCACCCCTACCATTCGTGGGAGCGTGGCTTGAACGAGAACTCCAATGGCCTTCTACGCCAATACTTCCCCAAGGGGGTAAGCTTGGCATCGGTCACGCAAGATGAGATCATAGCGGCAATGTGCCGCTTGAACTGGCGGCCTAGAAAATGCCTTGGGTTTAAGACACCCTATGAAGTTTTTTTAGAAGACGCCAATACCCAAGGACTGGGTGTTGCACTTTGAACTTGAAACCGCGTATAAATTATTGAAGTGGGCGGTGCAAGGAAAAAATGTTTTTCCTCCTGTGCTAGTAGGTATTTTCGTTTTTGATGAAATGGAAAATATAATCAGATGTTACAAAGTGTTACAGTATATTGCAACTATATTATGTGTTATGTCGACATTCGGCTTTATGCTTTGGAATTTACAATTTTATAAATAATATCATATCATTATAATTATTTTGAAAAAAACTGATGTAATTGCATTTTTTGTAGAATACGTATTAGAATACAAAACACCTAAGATGTCAGATATGTAGTGTTGAAAAAAAGACACCACATATAGTTCATTAAATATCAGCATGCTTGTATGTTTGTGGAGCATGGCGGGTGAAGCGGGAAATGGGGGCTTCTTGCGCGGAAAGTGCGCTTCTGCAGTGGCGCTATAATCGTTGCAGAGTGGTGGTGCAGAGACAGCTGCCCTTGCGTATGCGACCGGTTTTGCAGGGGAAGCGGTTTAGGGATGCCGTGGAAGCGGTCGCACCCGGCGGGTATCACCCCGTCGAGCGCGGCGGGTGCTTCAGCCGGGCCATGGCGGCCATGCAGACGGCGTTCACGCCCGTGGCGGCCAGTATGGCGAAGCAATAGACCGCCGCCACGTTCCAGTGGGGCATGGCCAGCGCCACCGTCGCGAAAAAGGCGGCAAAGGAAAAGGACCCCATGATGGTGCCGCGTTCCATCTGGCGCACGCTTGCCGGGCCGCAGAGCCTGTGGGAAAAGATGAACATCACGCTGATAAAGGCCGGGAAGGCCGAGAGGAGCCCGCTGAGCACCGGCCCGATGTGTTCCGAGAGGGTGGTGATCGCCAGCACGATCCCGGTCGCCGCCACCATGCGGAACGGGATGTCCCAGGCGAAGGACGGCGGGGTGGCTGGCGGGGCGGCGGGTTTTTTTTCCACGACCAGAAGGGCGGCAAGGACGGCATAGGTGCAGAGCGCTGCCGGAACAGGCGGGAGTGTAACCCGCGAAAAAACAGCCACCGCGAGGAAAAAGGCGAGCAGCGCCACCGGGTAGGCGACCGGCCAGGGGAAGCGTTGCGCGGTTCGGGCATAGCTCACGCAGAAGGCGGCGACCGTCAGGGTGGCTAATACGGTGGCGGCTGCCGCGGTTGCCGCGAATTCCGGCCCGTGCTCCAGGGCGAGAAACGCCGATACGGGACCGGAGGTCAGGGGCAGGCCGATAATCCAGCCTCCCGCGACAGGCCCCCAGCGCCGCGCCACCAGTGTGGCCATGGCAATGAGCAGAGGCGTCAGGATAAGCTTCAGCGCAAAGAGAGACATTGGGGCCTCGCAAACCGTTTTTCCCTTTTTTCTGTACGCCCGGCCCGTGCGGTTGTCCAGCGCCGGCGGGCGGCCGTGAGCCGGTTATCACCCTCTGTAATATAATGGACTTTCTCCCACGGGGTCATACTGTGGCAGAGGAGCGCCCGCGCCGTTCCGGCGGCGCCGGGCCGGGCCTCCGCCCATGAATGACCTTGGGGAGACAGGATGCAGTTGCTTGAAACCAGAACAATTACCGACTGGCACGCCCGTGCCGGCCGGGATGTCGTCGCCCTTTTGCAATCCGATCCGGAGCAGGGCCTCGGCACGGCCGAAGCGGAAAAGCGCCTGCGGGCGATAGGTCCCAACAAGTTGCCCGAGCCGGAGAAAGAAGGGGCTTTCCGAAAGTTTTTCAAACACTTTAATGACATTCTCGTGTATATCCTGCTTTTCGGGGCCTGCGTCACGGCCTTCATGGGGCATGCCCTGGATACGGCGGCCATCCTGATCGTCGTCGTGGTCAACGCCGTCATCGGGTACATGCAGGAAAATAAGGCGGAGAACGCCCTGGCGGGAATCCGGAACATGCTTGCCCTGCAAGCGCATGTGGAACGGGACGGAAACAGGGATGACATCAACGCCGAGGGCCTGACGCTCGGCGACATCGTCTACCTCAAGCCCGGCGACAAGGTGCCGGCCGATATCCGGCTGCTCCGCGAAGCCAATTTGCGGATCGAGGAAGCCGCCCTGACCGGAGAGGCGGAGCCCGCCGAAAAGGGCACGGAAGCGCTTGATGCGGATACCGCGCTGGGCGACAGGACCGGCATGGCCTATTCCGGCACCACGGTCAGCGCCGGTACCGGGCTCGGCATCGTGGTCGCCGTCGGCCCGGACACGGAAGTTGGCAAAATCAACCGCATGATGGCGGCCATCGAGCCGCTGGAAACGCCGCTTCTCCGGCAGATAGCGTCGTTCGGCAGGAACATCGCCCTCATTATCCTCGGGATTTCCACCCTTGTTTTCGTGGCGGGGCTTTTTTTCGGCAACCATGATGTGAACGTTCTGCTCCTGTCCGTCATCGCCCTGGCCATCGGCGCCATTCCCGAGGGGCTCCCGGCGGTTGTGTCCATCATCCTGGCGCTCGGCGTGCAGAGCATGGCGCGGCGCAAGGCCATTGTCCGCAACCTGCCGTCCGTGGAAACGCTGGGTTCGGTTTCCGTCATCTGTTCGGATAAAACCGGCACCCTGACCAAGAATGAAATGACGGTCGCGGCCCTTGCCACGGGCGACGGCCATTATGCCGTTTCCGGCAGCGGGTACGCGCCCGAGGGCGCGATAACCCTGAAAGACGGGGATGCCGCGCCGCTGGACGCCGCCGCGCGGCCGGATCTCACGGCGCTGCTGACCTGTTTTGCGGTCTGTAACGATGCGGAACTCGACCGGGACGAGACGGGCCGGTGGAGCGTCCGGGGAGAGCCGACCGAAGGCGCGCTCAAGACCGTGTGGGAAAAAGCCGGGCTGCCCGCGGCGCTGCCCCGCAAAAAAGACACGCTCCCCTTTGACTCCGGCTACAAGTACATGGCCGTGCTGGCGGAGGACGGCATCATCTACATTAAGGGCGCCCCGGAAAAACTGCTGGCCATGTGCGGCGGGAATTGCGGGGACCGGGATGCCGCCGCCTGGCTGGCCGAGGTGGACGCCCTCGCGGCCCGGGGCATGCGGACCCTGGCCGCTGCCAGCAAACAGGCCCCGGAAGGCATGACGGCCGTGGACCATGGCGATCTGGACGCGGGCATCCATTTTCTCGGCTTGGCGGGTATCGTCGATCCCCCGCGCGAGGAGGCCGTTGCAGCGGTGGCGGAATGCCGCGAAGCCGGCATCGAGGTAAAGATGATAACCGGCGACCACGCGGCCACGGCGCGGGCCATCGGCCTCCAAATGGGCATCGGCGACGGCACGTGCTCCGTGGAAGGCAGGGATATGGACGCGATGGACGACGAGGCGTTGCAAGATGTCGCGGCGTCCTGCCACATTTTCGCCCGGACCAGCCCCGAGCACAAACTGCGGCTGGTCGCGGCGCTCCAGGCCGGGGGAAAAATCTGCGCCATGACCGGGGACGGGGTGAACGACGCCCCCGCCTTGAAAATGGCGGATATCGGCATCGCCATGGGTATCAAGGGCACGGAGGTCACCAAGGAGGCTGCGGAAATCGTGCTGGCGGACGACAACTTCCAAACCATCGCGGCGGCGGTGGAGGAAGGCCGCAAGGTCTATGACAATTTACGCAAAACCCTGTTGTTCATCCTGCCGACAAACCTGGCGGAGAGCGTTTTAATTATCGCGGGCATCTTTTTCGGCGCAATCATGATCCTGACCCCGGTGCAGGTGCTCTGGATCAACCTTGTAACCTCCGTGACCATTTCCCTCGCGCTGGCTTTCGAGCCGCTGGAGCCGGAAGCCATGCAGCGGCCCCCCCGGGATCCGGCGGAACCCCTGGTCAACCGGTACGGGATCTTCCGTGTCCTCTACGTCGGGTTGCTGATGGGGTTCGGCTGCCTGTATTGCAGCTACTTTGTCCTGGACTTGAAAACCCTCCCGGTGGATGTGTACCGGACCATCATTATCCAGACCATCGTCGCGTGCGAATGCGTTTTCATGTTCGCCGTGCGGAACGCCACGGCGCCCTTCTGGCGGAACTTTTTCGCCAACCGGGCGGCCTTCGCGGTTACGGGCATCCTGGCGGCGCTCCAGCTTGCCGTGGCCTACGTTCCGTTCATGAACAGGGCGCTGGGCACCGCGCCCCTGTCCCTTTCCCAATGGGGGCCGCCTTTTGTTGTAGCTATATGCCTTTTTGTGATAGTGGAAATAGAGAAGTCCATACTTCGCCGGCGGCGGACGGGCCGCACCGGCGCAACCCTTCAACCGGCCCGCCGGTCTTAGGAGTACGCCATGCCCTACACCAACATCCTCATTCCTCTGGACGGATCGCCCGACTCTGTTTTTGCGTGTGAGACGGCCATGAATATCACCTGTCCCGACCCCGCCGGGCGCACCGTCCACCTGCTGCACTGCGTCGACCCCATTCCCAACCTGATCGGCGGCGCGAGCCGCGACGACCTCCAGGAAGAACAGCAGAACGAAGCGGACAAGATCTTCGCCCAAGCCAAGGCCATGCTGGAACCGAGAGGATTCGTCTGCCGCACGTATATCCGGGAAGGATCGCCGGGTGAGGCCATCGTGGCTGCGGCCAAAGAAACGAACAGCGAAATCATCATCATGGGCACGCGGGGCCTCGGCAAGCTGGAAAGCCTGTTCCTGGGCAGCGTCAGCAGGGAGGTTCTCCGGAACGCCCATATCCCGGTAGTCCTGGCGAACAAACCTCACCGCTCCTCCTGAAAAAGGCGGATGCAGCCGTTTCAGCGCTGCCCGCGCCCCGATCCGCCCGGCGCGCGGGCAGCGCGCGGTTGTTGCCAAAGCCCTCTTTGGCAACAACCCGCCACGGAGGCGTAGGCGGCATTCATTGCCGCCGTATAACGCCGTAGTGGGCGTGCCTTTACAAACCACGGCTTTGCGGGTTTGTCATTCGTCTGGAGCGGGCAGCGCGCGGTTTTGCCACAAAATTCGCTGGGAAAAATACCGCGTCGGTGATACTGTCCAGCCGTTGTTGCAGGGCTTACGAGACAGAACCAGCACGGGCCGGCGTTCATGAATATTATCTCCTCTTTCAGTGAATGCATGCAGAAGTATTTCCCTCTTCTGTGCATCGTTTTCCTCATCATCGGCCTGCTGATCGGGGAAATGGCCGCGGGCCTGGCGTATGCCATCCCGTGGCTTATGGCCCTTCTGATGTTCAGCAGCGGCCTGGGGCTGCGGGTCGAGGATTTGCAGAGCCTGCGCGAAAGGCCCTGGCTGCTGCCGGTGATCCTCGCTCTGCTTCATGTGGTGATCCCGCTGCTGGCCATGGGCATAACCTACCCGCTGGGTTTTCCCCTTGACGCGGTCATGGGGTTCGTCATTCTGGCCGTCATCCCCATCAGCGCGACGAGTGTCGTCTGGGTCGGCATCTATCGCGGCAACGTAACCCTGGGCATGGCGATACTGTTGGTGGACACCATCTGCGCGCCGTTCATCATCCCTTACGTCCTGGCGTTTTTTTTCGGAGCGGATGTCTCCATGGACCCGTTCGGCATGCTGCGCGGGCTGTTCTGGATGCTGTTTTTCCCCACCTTTCTGGCGCTGGTCTGCAACCGCGTTACCCAAGGCGGGCTGCAGCGCATCGCGGGGCAACCCATCGCGTTTGCGTCCAAGCTGGCGGTGTTCGCCATCCTGGTAATCAACGGCGGGGTTGTCGCGCCCTTTGTGCACGATTTCAACCTGATGCTGCTGCTGGTCTTCTGCGCGACTCTGGCCCTTACCGCGTTCTGGTACCTATTTTCCTTTTGGGCCGGGCGGTTGCTGTTCCCGAAGGGGGAAGACGCCCTTGCGCTCACATTGACGGCCCTGCGTGGGAGCACGACCGGCATGGTTATCGCCATGACGTATTTCCCGCCCATGGCGACGCTGGTCGTGGTGTTCTGCATGCTTTTCCAGCAGGCCCTGGCGGCGTATTTCGGGAAAATGGCCAGGAACTGGATTGATAAGAAGGAAAGGAGTTGAACCGCTCCCTTTTTACAGCAAAGAAAAGGCCCCGCATTTGCGGGGCCTTCAGACCCTTGACAAAGTCCTGGCCTTTTAGCCGGGATTTTGTTTTTATATCTCCATGATAAAGCGCAAAACCGAACAGCAAGGCATGATGGAACTGGTATATATCGAGCAACTCGTGCCTAAAGAACATCTTCTTCGTAAAATCGACAAGGCTATCGACTTCAGATTCATCTATGACAAGGTCAAAGATAGATACTGTCCCGATAACGGCAGGCCGGCAGTTGATCCGGTTGTGCTATTCAAGATGCTTTTTATTGGGTATTTGTTCGGCATTCGCAGCGAGCAACAGTTGATTCGCGAAATCGAAGTCAATGTCGCATATCGTTGGTTTCTCGGCTTTACTCTCACCGACAAAATCCCCCACGCCAGCACCTTCAGCCAAAACCGCCGCAGGCGTTTCAATGACAGCCCGGTTTACCAGGAAATTTTTGACGAGATTGTGCTCCAGGCCATAAAGCGCAAGATGGTGGACGGCAAAACGCTGTACACCGATTCAACCCACCTGAAAGCCAGTGCCAACAAGGGAAAATATGACAAGGCCCAGGTGCTCAAATCCGTACGCGATTATGTGGAGGAACTTGACCGGGACATTGATGAAGACCGCCGCAAGCATGGCAAAAAGCCTTTGCCGCCCCGCGATGAGACTCCGGAAACCAAGGAAATCAAGGTCAGCACCACGGACCCGGACAGCGGGTATATGGTGCGCGAGGGCAAACCCAAGGGTTTTTTCTATCTGGATCACCGTACCGTGGACGGAATCTGCGGCATCATAACCGACAGTTTCGTTACCCCCGGCAATGTGCATGACTCTCAGCCCTACCTCTCCCGCCTTGATCGCCAACGGAAGCGTTTTGGTTTCAACGTCGAGTCCGCAGGCCTTGATGCAGCCTACTTCACTCCCCATATCTGCAAAGGCCTTGTGGAAAGAGATATTTATGGAGTCATCGGGTACAGCCGCCCCACACACCGCGCGGGTTACCTGCGCAAAAGGGATTTTGTCTATGATGAGACTTGTGACTGCCAGCTCTGCCCGCAAAACCGAGTCCTGCGCTATAGGACAACGACCCGGGACGGTTACCGTGAATATGTCTCGGACCCGTCCGTTTGCCGCAACTGCTCCCTTCTCGGGCAATGCACCGCCAGTCGCAACCATACCAAAGCAGTAACGCGCCATATCTGGCAGGAATATAAAGATATAATCAACGAATATCGCTACGAGGACAAAGGCAAAGCCATCTACAAACGCCGTAAGGAGACAGTGGAGCGGAGCTTTGCCGACGGCAAGGAATTACATGGGCATCGCTACGCCCGCTTCCGAGGCCTTGCGAAGGTCCAGATGCAATGCCTCTTGTCCGCCGCCTGCCAGAACATGAAGAAAATAGCCCTGCGCATCTGGGAGCGGTCAAACGGCCCTTGCGGCCCAGGCTTTTCCCGCTCCCAAACGACACTTTCCCGCTTGTTTTCCCATCTTTGGAGAATTTGCTCCGCTCCAAAATCCGCAGTGCCCGCATAACTAAACGCTGCAATAAAACAAACCCCCGCTCAAAAAAACGGGGGTTTGTCAGAGGTCTGAAGGCCCCGCATTTGCGGGGCCTTTTCTTTGCTGTAACGGGTCGCGTCACTTGATGACCACGGCGCTCTGGACCTGGCCCACTGCCGCGATCCAGGCCGTGGCGTTCGCGGCCCCGCAGTATCCCGCTCCCATGCTGATGCCCGCGGCGAGAATAAGCGCCAGGGCCGAACCCAGGGCGGCCTTGGCGGCTGCCGAGGCCAGGCTGTCCGCCTTTTCGCGGGCCTGGGCGATGAGTTGGGCCAGTTGCGCCTTTGCCTCGTCCACCTGATCCTTGGCGTCGGCCAGGGTCTCCCTGGCTTTTTCAAGGACCCGGTCATACGCGCTGATGGCGTTGTCCACCATCTTCTCGGCTTCTCCGCGCGGTATGTCCCGTGTGTTCATCAGCGCCGTGGCGGCCGCGTTCCTGTCTATATTCCCGGTAAGGGAATCAAGGCGGGATTTGGCCTTGCCGAGAAACTCGGATATTGCTTCCTCCGTTGCCTGCGGGTTCAGCGCTATCTGGTGCAGCAGGCTTCTGAACCCCTCTTTGGCTTCCCGCATCTGCTTTTGCAGATATTCGGGCTGCAATTGCTCCACCTCCGTGTCGCGCAGCACGCCGAGGACGGTGTCGCTCACCTTTTCGGCTTCCACCTCTAAATGGATGTTTTCCTTGAGTTCGTCATAGATGCGCGAGGCCGCTTCCGCGGCTGTTTTGCCGAGCGCGGCGGCGGCTCCGGCCGCGCCGGAACCAACGCTTTTAACGGCGGAACCGATCATCTTGACGGCGATGCCCACGGCCAGCCCGCTGAAGGCCATGGCCGCGAGCATGGTGACGGCCCAGGTCAGAAAGCCGATTTCGATCCCTCTCTGCCCGGCCAGAAGCCCCGCGACAAAGCCGCCCCCGGCGGTGCAGACAAGGATTGAGAAGCCGCCCCACGCGCCGAGAGCGATGCCCAGGCCGGAAGAGGGGTCGTCCGCTTTGGGCGCGACGACCGTGAACCCTAGGGCGACGCCGAGAACCGCCAGAATGACCGAAAGGGCAAGAGCCGTGACCGCGCCGGCGATGATGCTGCTCCAGGGAGCCCAGCCGAATGCGAATACTATTTGATCTGTTATCATAGTGCCTCCGTTTGGTGAAAATGTGCGTTACGCACAACCAAACACGGCACGCATGATATGCCCATTACAGGCTGGCGGCGGAAGATTATTGATTAAATCGGGTAAATAACGGCTCGGGAAAAAGGCTTCCGGCCAAACAGATTCCGGCGGTTGGCCAGCCTTTTCACACGGAAAGAAGGGCTTTTTCAGGCAGGCGGCGCTACCTTGCGGCAAACGTCCCACAGCCGCCCGGCAAAGTCCCTGGCCCGTTCGGCCTTGTCCTCGCTCATGAAGACGGAAGCGTAGCCCAGGTCCCGCTCGGCCAGCATGCCGTGGTAGCGCAGGCCGGAATGCTTGCAGTAGCGTTTGAGGGCTTCGTCGAAAAGATCGGCCCCCCGTTCGGGCCTGTAGCCGCACGTCGTGACGAGCGCGAGGTTTTTCCCGGCCCAGAGAGAAGGGCCTTTTGTCTCGCCGTAGTATTTGTTCATGCCGTATACCAGGCGGTCCAGAAGGGCTTTCATGGGGGGCGTGCAGAACCAGGAATAGATGGGCGTCGCCAGAACGATCAGGTCGCTGGCGAGGATGGCGTCGAAAATCGCCGGGACGTCGTCGTTGAACCGGCAGCCAAAGACGGTCCAGTCTTTCTGGCAGAGGCGGCAGGCGATACAGGGCTCGATTTTCCGGTCATACAGCCGGAAGGTATCCAGGGCCGCGCCGCGTCGCGCGAGCTCTTCCATGAAAGGGTCCAGAATCGCCTGGGTGTTGCCGTTTTTTCTGGGGCTGCCCATGAGAATGCATGTTTTCATCGCACTGTCCCGGTTTGGATTCACGGGTGAGTATTCACGGACGCGGCGGAATATGCAACCATAAAAACCCCTGCGGGATTGCGCCGGCGGCCGGGCCGCCTTGCCTTGGGCGCAAAAACATGACAGCATGCGACGGTATTGTGGAAACGGCCGCCCCCGCCAAGCCCGATTGAGGTGATGCCGCATGACGTTCCGACAACTTGAATACATCTGCGTCCTGGTGGAGACGGGCAGCGTCTCCAGGGCCGCCAGGAGGCTCTGCATATCCCAGCCCGCCCTGAGCCGCCAGATCATGCTTATCGAGCAGGAGTTGGGAACGCAGATCCTGGACCGGAGCAAAACGCCGTTCAAACTCACGCCGACCGGGCAATTGTATCTTGACGCCGCCAACAGCATCCTGGAAACCAGGGATGCCCTGCTCCGGAAAATCAAGCCCGATACCTCGATGGAGGACGTCCTTTCGCTCAGGGCCGCGCCGCTGTATATGAGCACGGTGGTCTCGCGGCTGCTCGCCCGGTTCAAGACCGAATACCCGCAGATGGCGTTCCGTCTTCAGGAAACGCTCCTTCCCGTCACGGATGACGCGGCCGACCTGGAGGAGGACATCACCTTCCGTATCTGCGCGCTGCCGCTTCCCGCGGATAAGTACGACTACCAGCCCCTGTTCAAGGAGCGGATTCTCCTCGCCATTCCGGCCTCGCATCCCGAAGCCCAGGCCATACGGGAAAAAGCGGGCCAGAACCTGAGCGACCCCACCCTGCCGGGCATTGATCTCGCCTGGCTGCGGGATTGCGAGTTTGTCGTGCCTCAGACGAGCGTCCGCTTATTGAACATCACGCGGGAAATGTGCCGCAGCGCGGGGTTCGAGCCGCGCCTTTTTGAGGCGAACAGCATGCTGCATTCGATTCTGCCCCTTCTGACGACGACCAACCAGGTCTCGCTCGTGCCGGAAACGTCGTATAACTACCCTAACTATTACCTCCCGCATCTGCATTATTACACCGTGGCCAACTCCTCGGTGGAGCGCACGATGGTCGCGGCGTACAAGAAGGGCAGGCGGCTCAGCGCGCTGGAGCGGCTCTTCATCATCAAAAGCCAGGAATATCTCACGGAATGAGCGCCGCCGCCGCCACGGAGGTGTAGGCGGCATTCATTGCCGCCGTTAAGCGCCGTAGTGGGCGTGCCTTTACAAACCACGGCTTTGCGGGGGTTGTCCTCAGTCCTCGACAGGCCGGGAACGGTGTTCCCGGCCTGTCGAGGAATGGCAGCCCCCGCGACGCGGCGGCTTGCGAAGGCGCGCTCGCGCGGCCTGCCGTGTTACGTGCGCAGTGCCTGCAACGTCTTCTGCGTATTCGCGACCACGGCCTTGCCCCCCTGGACCAGGTAGCTGAAGTCCGTGTTCAGGCACATGAAGTTGGCGCCGCGGCGGGCCCAGTCGGCGACGAATTTTTCGCTGTACGCGCCGCCCACGCCGAAGGGCAGGTTGTACTTGCGTAACTTTTCACCGATGATGTCGAACTGCTCCTGCACTTCCGGCTCGGCGCCCGTGCAGGCCTTGCCGTCCTTCGTGGTCATGCTCATGGCGAAATCGTTGGGCCCCACGACGAACCCCGTCAGGCCGGGCAGTCGGGCGATGGCGTCCAGGTGCCGCACGATGTCGATATGTTCGATCTGCAGGATAGTCCAGATTTTCTGGTCCTGGGTCGCGATATACTCGTTTTTGTCCCAATGGCCCCAGTTGACGGCGCGGCGGACCCCCATGCCCCGGACGCCCTCGGGCGGGTAGTGGGTGGCGGCTATGGCCGCCCTGGCCTCTTCCAGGTTCCGGATCATGGGGACGATGATGCCGTCCGCGCCCATATCCAGCACGGCCTTGATCTGGACAAAATCGTTCCAGGGAACCCGGACCAGGCCGGGCACCGCGCAGGCCCGGCAGGCCAGGAGGTGGTTCTGGATTTGCATCTTGTCCAGCGCCGCGTGTTCCCCGTCGATCCACAGGAAGTCAAAGCCGCAACCGCCCAGGGTTTCGGTGATGAACGGACTGTCCATGTTGATGAACGTGCCCAGGATCATTTCTTTCCGCTTGAATTTTTCCGTAAGTTTTGTAGCGTTATACATTGGTTTTCCCGCGTGTTGCGGGGCCGCCGGTTTGGCCGGCCCCTGTCTGCGCTGTTAGAGCATTTCACACTTGAAATGCTTGCAAGGATTTGTCCTCAAATCATTGCCGCTAAATAGGCGTGGGCGGGCTTTGCCCGCCTACGCCTATTTGAAGCGTAAACTGCTCTAGTAGGCTTCCCGCAGAAGCTTTGAATACGACATGAACTTTTTATCGAACTCCTCGAACAGCGGTTTCACATCCTTGCCGCTCATGTAGAAGGGCACCTGTTTGTAGGCTTTGTCGATTTCCGCCGCATACTCTTTGTTGTTCAGCACAATGTTCTTGATGGCGGCGTCGAGTTTGTCGAGCACGTCCCGGGGGGTGCCTTTGGGGGCATACAGGGTGTAGGTCGGGTCAAGGGAAACGTCTATGCCCTGTTCTTTCAGGGTGGGCACGTCGGGATAGCTGGGGTAGCGTTTGGAGAGCGTCACGCCGATGATCTTGAACTCGCCTTTCTGGATATAGTCACGGGCGGGGGGCAGGGCGGACTGGATCACGTCCAGCGTGCCGTTCTTGAGGCCCACGAGGCGTTCGCCGGTGTCGCCGATGGTCACGATATTGAGGCCCGCGCCGTTGTCGTTCAGCACCACGCCCGTGTAGTGGGAACCGCCGCTCGGGGTGCAGCCGAAGTTTTTGCCGGGGTTCTTTTTGAGGTACGCCATCATCTCTTTCAGGTTGTTGGCCGGAAAATCCTTGCGGACCATGACGATTTCGCCGGTTCCCTGGCCGTACGCGCTGACGATGTCCATGGCTTCGTAGCCCCAGTCCACGGTGCCGAAGGCCTTGTTGGTGAAGATCTGCACGTGCATGACCAGGAGTTTGTACCCGTCCGCCTTGGAACGCTGCACCTCTTCCGCGCCGATGGTGCCGCCGCCGCCGGCCATATTGGTGATGATGAAGGCCTTGCCGAGCTCTTTCTCAAGGTATTTCGCAAGAACGCGGGCGTTGAAGTCCGTATCGCCGCCGGCGCCGAAGGGCACCACGATTTCGACGGATCTGGCGGGGTAATCGGTCGCGGCCCCGGCCGGCGAGCCGGTCATGGCAAGAAACAGTATGAGCAGTAACGGCAACAGTTTTTTCATCGCGTGCACTCCTTTTAGTTGGTAAACGTTGCGGCCGGTTGACTGGACCGTTTTTTATGAATCCTGAACAGGGAATAAACGATGAAGAGAATGGTCAAAATAATGAGCGTGCCGGAAATGGGCCTGTTGAAGAAGGAATGATAGTCGCCCCTGGAGGCGATAAGCGCCAGGCGGAAGCTGCTCTCCATGGTGTTGCCCAGGATGAAACCGAGAATCAGCGGCGGCAGCGGGAATTTGAGCTTCGCCAGCACCATGCCGATGATGCCGAAGAACAAGGTCGCGCCCACGTCGAAAATGCGGTTGTTCAACCCGAACGCGCCCACCGCGCACAGCACGATGATCGTGGGCAGCAGGTAGTTTTTCGGGACCTTGAGAACCTTGATGAACGCTCTCAACCCCCAGAACTCCAAAACGACCATGGCGATGCTGCACAGCACCATGACGATGAAGATGCAGTACAGAAACGGGCCGTAGTTCTGGAAAATCATGGGGCCGGGAGAAAGGCCGTGCACGGCGAGGCCGCCGAGCATCATGGCGGTTGCCGCGTCTCCGGGAATGCCCAAGGTCAGGAGCGGGATCATGGCCCCGCCGATGGTGGCGTTATTGGCGGTTTCCGATGCGACCACGCCGTCCAGGATGCCGGTGCCGAATTTTTCCGGCGTCTTGGACTGGTTTTTGGCCACGGTGTAGGCGATGATATTGGACGTGCCCCCGCCGATGCCGGGCAGAATGCCGATCACCAGCCCGATGGCGGCCGAGCGCAGCGCATTCCAGCCCTGGCTCGCGAATTCAGCCAGGCTGATGCCCGTCCCGCGCATGCGGACGTCGTCGCTTTTCACGTCTTTGAGTGCGTTAACGTTTTCCGCCGTGTCGAAGGCTTCCCGGATGGCGTACAACCCCACCAGAACGGTGAGAATGTTGAACCCGGAGCGGATGGCCGTCACGTCAAAGGTGTAGCGGGGCACCCCGGTGACCTTGTCCAGCCCCACGCAGGAAAGCATCATGCCCAGGATGGCGGCCATGAAGCCTTTTTTAAGGTCGTCCGAGGACAGGGTGATGATCAGGGAAATGGAGAAAAACGTCACGGCGAAGTATTCGTGCGGCGCGAACCGCACGGCGATTTCCGCGAGTTTCGGTGCGATGAAAACCAGCGCGGCGATGCTGAAGAGCGTCCCCAGGAACGAAAAGATGATCCCCCCGCCGATTGCTTTGTCCGCCTGGCCTTTCAGCGCCATGGGCCGTCCGTCGAAACAGGTAGCCACGGAGGAGGGGGTGCCGGGCATGTTCAGCAGGATGGCCGAAATAAGGCCGCCGGAAACGCCGCCGATGTACAGCGCGATGATGGTCGTCAGGCCGCAGACCTGCGACAGGCCGTAGGTGATCGGCAGGAAGATGGCGATGGCCATGGTCGCCGTAAGCCCCGGGACCGCGCCGAACACAATCCCCACAGCGGTCCCTATGATGATCCATGCAATGGCCATGGGTTCCGTGGCCAGCAAGCTGAGTCCTTCTATAAACATGGGAGGCGGCCTCCTTGTGCAAACCGTTTCGGAAAATCCGTCCGCGCCTCAGAACGTCAGGATGCCCTGCGGGAGCATCAGCCTGAGGCCGTACAGGAATATGACGTAGATAATGGTCGGGAGCACGATGGAGGTAACGGCCGCCATGCGGTAATCGCGGTTTTCCCTCGGCGTCAGGATCAGCGTTTGCGCGAAGGTATAGGCGATGGTCGAAAGCAAAAAACCCACGGGCCGCATGCACATGATGTACACGATCAGCGCGAGGATCGTGAGGCCGATCCGCGCGGCGCCGCTGTAGTCTCCGGGCGTTTCGGGCGCTGCGGCCCTGGGGGAGGGTTCTTTTTCCCGCGCGAGCTTCATGACGCCTTCGACGAGCATCCAGAGACTTAAAAAGCCGAGCAGGACGGCGAGCGTTCTGGGGAACGCCCGCGCCGTGATGATCTGCTTGCCGAGAAGGCGTATGCCGCCCGCGTTGTAAAAAAAGAAGGCGGCAAAGGCCAAAAGAAAGGCCCCGGTCAGTATATCTTTGTATTTCCGCAGGGTGTTCATTGTCATGGGCGGTACTCTTTCGCGCCGTTCCGGGGCCGGGCCTTTTGGCGGCGCCGGCTTCCGGCGGGCGCTACGCTTTTTTCGGGTTGTTCACCGGGTACATGGGCTCCCTGCCGTGTAAAACGTCGTCCACGGCCTGGGCCGCGGAAACCGCCATGGCGTCCGCCGCTTCCACGGTGAGCCCGGCGTTGTGCGGCGAGATGGTGAAATTGTCCAGCGTCAGGAGCTTGTTGGAAAGATCGACGGGCTCCTGCTCGAACACGTCAAGGCCGGCCCCGGCGATAGTGTTGTTTTTCAGGGCCGCGTACAGGTCGTCCTCGTTGATGATGCCGCCCCGTCCGCAGTTGATGAGGTAGGCGGAGGGCTTCATCATTTTCAGCGTCGTGGCGTTGAACATGTAACGGGTTTCCGGGGTGTAGGGGATGTGGAGCGAGATGACGTCGGCCGTTTTGAGCAGTTCCTCAAAACCGGCGAGGGTGATGTACGCGGGCAGCTTGGATGCGTCCGCGTAGGGATCGAATCCCACGATCGTCATTTCCAGGCCGTTATGCGCCATTCTGGCTGTCTGCCGCCCTATGGCCCCGAGGCCGACAATGCCGAGCGTCTTGCCGCGCATTTCAAAAATGGAATGGGAATTCCGCAGGCCCCAGGCGCCCTTGCGGCTTTCCCGGTCGACGTACACCTGGCTCCTGGCCAGGGTAAGCATCAGCATGATGGCGTGCTCGGCGACCGAGTACAAATTGCAGTTCTTGGCCACGGTCACGTAAACACCCTGTTTTTCGGCGGCGGCCACGTCGACGTTATCGAGGCCCACGCCGTAGCGGGCCATGACTTTCAATTTTTTCCCGGCCGCGATGACGTCCGCCGGGTAGAGAGCCGTGCGCATGATGACCGCGTCCGCGTCCGCGATTTCCCGCTTGATGGTCGCCGCGTCGAACCCGCTGCCGATAACGACGGTGTATCCGCGCTCTTTCAGATAATTTTTTCCGGCTTCGCGGATATCCTGCGGAATCAATACCTTCATACAAACCTCCAAGGGTCGGATTGCGGTTAAATTTCCTCGATCAGTTTGGTGACTTTTTTCCGGGCCTCTTCCATGCCTTTACGCCAGGCGCGTATCTGGTCCATGGTGGGTTTTTGGCCGGTTTTGAGCAGCGCGCGGGTGGGTTCGAGCATGGGGAGTTCCGCGTTGGCTATTTCCCGGCAGATCCGCGCGAGGCTCGGGGCGACGGCGTGCGGGATGCACACCACGCCGTGCCGGTCCGCGAACAGCAAGTCACCGGGGGTCACGGTAAGGCCGCAAACGTTTACCGGGCAGTTGTAGTTTTCAACGTGGATGTAGCCGTGGGAGATGCGAAGCTCGTTGGAAAAAAAGCCGAAGCCCAGTTCGGCGACTTCCTTGATGTCGCGCACGCCGCTGGTGCAGATGGTGCCGACGACGCCCATGGTTTTGTGGAGCGTAGCCTGCACTTCGCCCCAGAAGCTGCCGCAGGGCTCGGGGTCCGTGTCCTGAATGACGGAAATGGTCGGGTCGGCCATGTTCAGGACGGATTCGTAATATCCCATAAGCAGTTCCGCGTTTTCGGGGCGGCCGGGGCTCATGGAGCTGACCTTGGCCGTGGCCGCGTACCCGATCATGGGCTTGTCGAGCGGAATCTGGGGAAGCATGCCCGGTTTCATGAACCCGGTGTTCTTAGGCCGGCAGTTGAACGCCTCCAACGCGTTGCAGACCGTGGGGCCGTCGAACTGCTGGAGTTCCGCCAATTGGCTCTGGGACAGGATATTCATAAGGTTCCTCCAAGGTGCTGGGGCTGAAAAGGAGTGGTGACGACAAACCATACCCTCCCCGGTGGTTTGGTACAAATATAAGTATGCTTATGCTGCCATGAGGAAATGGTTATGCATGGAAAAAAAGGAAAAACCTCAATAGGATGGAAAATGGTTTCTTGCGCGGACCCGGTGTTTTTTCCCTCGCGGGCTCTGGCTTTTTTTTACGTTGCGGCTATAGTTGCGGTGAAGAGAGAGCAACCCCGTCAAACGCCATGCAGTTGAAACTTACCACCCCCCTGCCCGGAAGAGCGGCCCAGAGCGAAATGGCCCCGCTGTACCGGCAGCCCGCCTTGCTCAAGGATATCCCGCCCGATGCGCTGGAGTCCGCCGTGCTTGCCCTGCTTTTTCCCGCCAACGAGGGGAAGAGCCGGGAAGAACTGCTGGACTGGTCCGTGCTGCTCCTGCGCCGGAACAGCTATCCCGGCGCGCACTCGGGCCAGATTTCCTTCCCCGGCGGCAAGCGGGAGGCGGGGGACGCCGATCTCTGGGCGACCGCCTGCCGTGAAACCTGCGAGGAAGTGGGGATCGGGGCGGCTTGCCTGAACAGGGTGGGGGCCCTGACCAAAACGTATATCCCGGCCAGCAACTTTGTGATTTATCCTTACGTCGCGGTGGCCCGCCCCGAGGCCAGGGTCTGCCTCGCCCCGCGCGAGGTCGTGGAATACCGCCTGGTGCCGATCAGGACGCTGGACCCGGGAAAAGCCGTCACGCTCGACTTCACCTATGAATGCGGCACCAAACCCGCCCCGGCCTGGCTGTACGAGGGGTTCACCATATGGGGAGCCACGGCCATGATGCTGGCGGAGTTTTACCGGGTGATCGACCGGGGGCTGCTCGTCAGGAATTGAACCGCACCGGAGCATCTTCGGACGGAGCGAAAGGGGGGGACGATGGCGGCTGTAACGGCGGAATCGAAGGGGATATCCCGCTTTTTTGATTACGTTGATGTTCTGGTAAGCTTGGGGATAGCCCTTTTCATCCTGAAACTCTGGATTTTTCCGAATCAGGACAACGTTGGCGACATCCTCACGCTCTGCCTTATTATGGTGGTCGAGTTCATCATGGTGCATTCGGGCGCGATGATGGCTTTTGCCCGCGCTTTTTCGCGGTTTCTTCCGCTGGTGTTCGTGCCGCTTTACGGTCTGTTCATCTGGGCCTTTTACCTTGCGGCAGGGGACGTAAACATCGTGCGGCTGTATTGCTTCGCCGTGTTTTGCCGCCTTTTCGGCGGCTTTTTCGGTTCTGATGCCGGCGTTATCGCGCGGCAGTTCAAATGCGCCTTTTTTCACGCCATGATCTATTTCGCGGCCTTTGTCCTCGTGGGCACAGGGGCGGTCCGGCCACCCCGGTTCGGCCTGACCGAACCGTTCCTCGCTGCCGCGAACTACTACAGCCGGGCGGGAGACGCTTACGGAATGCTGCTCCAAACGCCGCACGTCGCGCTGTGCTTCGCGTTCGTCTACTATATGGGGCTGGCCGCGTTCGATTTCTGGGTCGCGAAAAACCCGGGCAAGCTTGAAAAACCGATATAACACAATACGTATTCGCTCCCTGTTGTTCCTTTCCGGATGCGTCGCTCTTCCGGCGCTTGCAACGCGAGCCGCATCGTTCCGGCACGGCTGAAAAGAAACGCCGCGCGGTATACGCATTTCGGTAATTTTATCTTTTTATAATTCAAGTGTTGTCTTTGTTAAAGACGGGTGTTAGATTCCGAGTCCTTAATCTTGCTGCAAATGGATTGCAGCGGGTTTTGCCGGTTCCGGGCCGTATGTTGCGGTTGCGAACCTGCACGGCGTAACGGGGGTCACGCCGTACCTGCTGTCCTGTCGCAGTTTTTTCGTTTTATGCGCATGGAATTCCCTGCGAACAGCTGGGAAATTCTGGTTTTGTGTCTGCTTGTTTCCCCGGTCGCTCCGTTTGGGGCGTGCCTTTTTGCGTGGACGTAGCTTTTGGACCAACTCTATCGAGAGCCCGGGCCGGGTGGCCCAGCGGGCGAAGCAGAGGTATTTCATGGGTACAATGAGAGTTTTTTGTCTGGCTCTGGGGCTTGTTCTGCTGGTTTGCGGGCAGGCCGCCGCCGCCGAGGACGAGGGAAAATTCAGGGTCGCCGTCGGTGATCTGGTTATAAGCCCTTCCCTTAGCGCGAGCGCCGCCAAAACCGTTTCCGAATCCAGCCTGATGGCGGATATTGAAAACGCTTTGCGTAACGGCCGTAAGTTCGAGGTTCTGACCCGCCGCGCCTCCGCCCTCGCGGCCATCCGCAAGGAGCAGCAGCTGGCGGCGAGCGATCTCGCCTCCGGGAACGCCGCCGAATCCGGGCAGATTTCCAACGCGCAGGCCATCGTGAACGTGGAAGTGCTCAGCTTCTCCTTTGGCCGCAGTTCCGCGAAGGTTCCCAACATTCCCAACAAATACACCGTGAGCGACTCTTCCAGCATCGAACTCAGCGTGCAGATCATCGACACGCGCACAACCTCGATCCTGGCCTCGTTCCCCCTCAAGGAATCCACTTCCGGCGGCTCTTCCGTGGTGAACAGCGTCGGCGGCGCGAGCCGCGGCGTTTTGGACAAGACCCTTGAAAAGGTGGCCGGGGCCCTGGCAAACCGGGTCGCGGACACCATTTTCCCGGTCCAGGTCGTCTCGGTCAAGGGCGGCAAGCTCTGGGCCAACCGCGGTGACGACTCCGGCATGAAGATGGGCGAAGTCTTTGAAATTTTTGAGCCCGGTGAAGAGCTGACAGACCCGCAGACCGGCGAATCCCTCGGCTCCACGGAAACGGAAGTCGGGACCGCCAAAGTCTCGCGCGTGAACCCGAAGGTGACCGTGCTCGACATCGTGAAGGGTGATGCCTCCGCCATGAAGGCGGGCTTCATCCTGCGGCGCCCCGTGGCGAAAAAATAACCAGCAATCGTGGCCGCGCCCCGCGCGGCCGTTATGGTGCACCATGACAACATATTCTTCTTTCTTCCGCCGCGCCCTGCTGGCGCTGGCCCTGGCGCTGGTTTTGCCCGCCGCCGCCCTGGCGGCATCCGGCCTCGAGTACGTGACCGCCGAGGGCAAGGGCAGCGGCGCAACCCGCGCCGAGGCCGTAAACGAAGCCCTGGCCGAGGCCGTTGCCAAGGTGAACGGACTCAGCATTTCCTCGCAGGATGTTTCCGCGCTCCGCGTGCAGCTTTCCTCGGTGGAAGCGCAGACGAAAAGCGGCTCCCTGAACGCGAGCGCGGCCTCCATCGAGGAAGCCAAGATGAAGCAGGTCGCGACCGCGACCAAGGGCCTTGTCCAGAGCTACGAGGTCATTTCCGAAGAGCCTTCCGCCACCAAACAAGGTTGGGTGGACGTGGTTTTGCAAGTCACGGTGGGCAAATACCAGCTCTCGGCCCAGACCCAGCGCAAGCGCATCGCGGTTATGCCGTTCCGGGTCCGCCAGGGCGCCCAGCCGTATGAGCAGCGCTACGCCCAGCTCGCGGCCCAGGGGGTCGTGGACTACCTCTCGCAGACGCGGCGCTTTGCCGTGCTGGACCGGGACTTTCTCAAGGAAAAGTACAGGGAATTCGACCTGCTCCAGGGCGACGACATCCCGGCGGCCGAAAAGGCCAGGGTCGGCAACACGCTCGGCACGGACTATATCGTGGTCGGCGCGGTGGATATTCTCACCGCCGAACGCAAGGAAGAAAAAGTCCCGTACCTCAACGAAGTCCAGCTGACTTACAAGGTCACGGCCCGCATGACCTGGCGCATCATCGAGGCGCCCACGGGCATGACCGTGCTTTCCCACAGCATCAACGAAGTCCAGACCAAGAAGGTCACCGCCACGACCAAGGATGACGAAATCCCCGGCATATCTTCCCTCGCGGAAGCCACCGCCCGGATCATCGGCGTGCGGACCATGGACACGATCTATCCCATGATGGCCGTCGGCTTCGGGGATGGAACCATCACCATCGGCCAGGGCGGCGACACCCTGAAACAGGGGCAGCGTTTCAACCTGCTCCAGTACGGGGAAATTCTGCGCGATCCCTACACCAAGGAACCGCTCGGCCGGGAAGAAAAGAAAATCGCGGTGGTGGAAGTGACGGACGTGCTGCCCAAAACGTCCCAGGCCAAGGTTGTGGAAGGCTCCGTTACGCCCGGCGCGTTCCAGGAAGGCCAGTTCATCCTGCGTGAAGCCAAGGCGGATCCGGCGGCAACGGCCAAGCCCGCTCCGGGCACGAAAACCATGAAACCCAAGTGGTAGAGTTCCTACACCGCATATACAGGAGATGGAGCATGCGAAACGCAATGCGTCTGATAATGGTAGCGGCACTGACCGCGGCGCTCGGCATCGGAGCATACTCCGTGCAGGCCGCCGTGGCCGTGGGGGCCGTGCCCAACGCCGATATTGACGAATCCGCCCTGGCCATGAACGACATGGCCAAAGTGGACGACGTGAAAACCTCGGAACAGCAGAAGCGGGCCAAATCCGCGGACGATGTGGTGCGTGAGCTGATCTACGCCTACATGGACAAAAACAAGATCCAGCAAGGCTATAACGCGGACAAGGACAAGAGCTTTGAAATAGGCATCCGCGCGGTCGGGGCGAATACCGCCAGCCCGGATTTCGGCAAATTCCGCGCCACCGCTTTTGACCAGGCCTACGGCGACGCGCTGAAATCTTTCGTCAAATCGCAGTCCGTGCAGGTCTCCTCGCAGACCGTGTCCTCGTTTTTCCAGGATTCCAGCACAAAGGCCGGCGAATTCAAGGAAGAGCTTTCTTCCGGCAAATCCACCCTCGGCGCGCTGATCGACAAGGTCATCGCTCTCGGCGACGCCATCACGAGCGACAAACTGCGCGAACACGGCATTGACCCGGATCAATACAACGCCGCCGACCCGGACAAGAAAAAAGTGCTCCTGAGCGAAAGCTTCCGCAAGGTCACCACTGAGCGGGCCGCCAAGAGCCTCGGCGGCGTGGTTCCCCTCCAGACCTTCATCGGCCAGGACGGCAACGGCAACGAGAGCGTGGGCGTTATCATCATGTTCTCGCCGAAGCTTCAGGCCGTTGCCGAGGCGCTGCGCCTTGGCCAGAAGCCGGCCATGAACAAACAGGGCCCGCCTCTCCGGGAAGTGATTCCCCTTGAAGACAACGCCAAGTTGTACGACCTTCTGGGCGTGCGGGTGCTGTTCGATGAAAACGGCGTTGTTGTGGTCAGCTACGGCCAGTGGGCCAACAGCTATTCCGGCAACGACGCGCGGCTGCGCTCGCGCTATACCAACACCGCCTTTGCCCAGGCCGAAACCCAGGCCAACGCCCAGATTTCCGAGTTCCTGAACACCAACTTCAGCAGCGAGGATTATTCCGAAACGGGCGAAGCCATGGAACGCGCGCTGGTCAAGGATGGACGCTCCGGCAACGTTATCGAGCCGGACGCCACCTCCGGCATCGTCGATATCCGCAAGGAAGTCGCCAAGCGGAAAACGAGCGCGTTGCTCAAGGGCGCTTCCACCCTCAAGCGCTGGACGTACACCACGCCGGACGGGCATGAGATCGTCGGCGTCGTCAAGACGTACAGCTTCGCCAATATGGAAGCCGCCAACCGCCAGACCGGCTCCGGCGCCAAGAGCGCTCCGGCCGGGTCCGGCACGCCGGGCGGCCGCACCGGCCAGGATCAGATGGATATCAACACGTTTTAACCGATTTCGCCCGGAAGCGCCTCTGTGCTCCCGGGCTTTTGTTTTTCACTTTTAACCATATATGAGGCAGGGGGATTACGTGAAAAAACTACTCATTCTGATATGCGCCTCGGCGCTGCTTTCTTCCGGCTGCATCGGCGGTAAAAGCGACCGCATGGGCCTTGGGGCGGACGGCACGCTGACAAACTACGCGGACAGCTACAAACCCGCGCGGGACATGCTCCTTGGCGGCAAGTTCGACGAACTCGCGTCGAAAATGAAGGAAAACGCCCCGGATAAAGAGGGCAACAAGCTTACCGACGACGAGCACAAAGAAAAGCTGGTCGCGGAATACAGCGAAATCGCCCTTCTGGAACGCGGTCTCCTGACCCTGAACAGCGGCGATTTCCGGCGCGCCATCCATTACTTTGACGCCGCCGAGCTCAAGATGGACCAGGAAGACGAAAAGGGCATGCTCGCCAAGGGCGCGTCCGCCGGCGGCAAAGGGCTCCTGGTCGGCCTCACCGGGTCCGAGGAAGCCTCCGACTACAACCTTCGCGGGTACGAGAAGGTCATGCTCTACAACTATAAGGCGCTCTGCTACATGCTGATGGGCGACCGCCGTGCGTACAACGTCACGCGCCGGGCCATCACCAAGCAGCAGGAAGAGTGGGAAATCTTCAAGACCATGGTCGAAAAGGCCAAGGCGGAAGAAGAAAAGCAGCTGGCCGAAAGCGGCTCCTCCAAGGGCGCGCTTGAAAGCGGCGACACGCGCGACGATTACACCAAGAAAAAAGCAGCGTCCGTCAGCAGCGCTTTCGTGAACCCCTTTGCCGACTACATGAACGGCATGATTATGGAAATCGACAGCATCCAGGACCGCACCATCCGGGACAACGCCGCCCTGGCCTACAAAAAGGTTCTGGAAAACAACGCCAAATGCACCATGGCCAAGCAGGCCCACGACCAGTTGAAGAAAGGCTCCGCCCCGAAAGGCCAGAAAATGGTCCAGGTCATTCTTGCCGATGGGTTCTCCCCCGAGCGGCGGGTGCAGACCTCCGGCTACCAGGTGGGCAAACTCACGGCCATCGTGAACTACACCCAGGCCATCCCGTATCCTTCCACCATCGCGAGCGCCAAGGCCGGTAACGTCACCCTGGCTCCCCTGAGCGACATGGAAGCCATCATCCTGCGCGACGACCAGGACTGCGCGCCGTTCCGCAACATGATGTTCGTGGCGGCCGCCGTGCGTTCCGGCGCGGCGAGCTACCTCGGCGGCAGCACGCTCGCGGGGCTGACCAGCAAGATGCAGAACCCGGATACCCGCTCCTGGCTCACGCTGCCGGGCAAGATGCTTATCGCCCGCATGTACGTTCCCGCCGGGCAGAAGCAGATCGAACTGCAGACCAGGAACGCTTCCGGCAGGGTCGTCAGCTCGAAGAAGGTCGATCTTGCGGCCAAGGGTCCCACGGTCATCTACGCGGTGAGCTACGATACGCAACTGCGCGCCTATGCCAACGACAACTCCTGGCTGGCCCAATAGGAGAATGACATGCGCCATTTACTCATAGCGCTTACGCTTCTCTGCCTTGCCGTGGCCGGGTGCAACGGCGGCGGAACGGCCGGCGGCCCGCACAGCGTGATAGCGACGGGCCAGGTCGACGACACGGATTTCCGGATCATGGTCATCTACGGCAACGAGGAACTCAACAGCAAGGTCCACGTCATTCGTAAGGCCCTTGACGACAGCGGCAACCTGGCCAAATGCTCGGTCACCCTGCAGAACACGTCGAGCGACACCTTTGTGTTGGAGTACCAGTTCCGCTGGCTCGAGCAGAACGGCATGCCCGTCATGCAGACGCCCGCCTGGAACCGGGTGACCCTCGCGCCCAACGCGGTGAAGCCACTCATCAACATGGCCAAGGTGCCGGAAGCCAAAACCGTTGAATTCACGGTGCAGTTGCCGATGTCGCCCCTGTATCAGAAACCCGCCGAGAAAAAATAGCCCGGCTTTCCCCGCGCGGCGCCGCCGCGCGGGGGATCAAACGATAAAAGGAGTATTTCGATGCGAAACACTTTTGCGAAACTTGTTCTTCTTGGCCTGATCGGCGTTTTCGGGCTTGCCGGCTGCAACTCGGCGATGTTCGGCTCCCAGGGCGACGTGTCCATCATGGATTCCTCGGACCGCACGAAGATGAACACCAACATCGACCTTTCCGACATCATCGCCTTCGCGGAAAACCTCACCAACAAAATGCTGGCTTCCCCGATCTTCGCCAAAGCCAAAAAGCCGCCCCGGCTTGTGCTCGGCGACATCCGCCAGAACACGCATGACGAAAACCTGCGCGTCAGCGATATCTACGGCCGCATCCAGGAAGTTCTCCTCAATTCCGGCCAGGTGCGCGTGCTGGATACTTCCGCCACCTCCTTCGACTATATCGTGAACCCGGAAATCTCCAGCATCGTTAACCGCGCTCCTGACGGCCGCAAAAAGGTCGACTATACCATGGTGATGAAGCTGTACACGCTTTCCGGCGAACTCAAGGGCCAGTGGTCCGACGACCTGACCCTGTTCAAGAAGTAAGCCCGGCATAAAGCCATAAAAAAATCGCCCGCAACTGGCTTGCGGGCGATTTTTTTATGGCTTTATGCCTCCGGCGGGCAGGGGTGACCCCTGCACCCATCGGGGACGCGCATACAGTGCGGGAACTTGAACGCGAGTACCACGTGCGAGGCTCTCGATAAACCGCGCATCCCAACCCCAAACGCGGATAAGGGGGATGGGGGTCCGGGGGAAGGGACCTCAAGGGGCGCGCCCCTTGTGGTCCCTTCCCCCGGTTCTTATTCCTTTTTCGCTTCCTTGGCCCAGGAGTCCTTGAGGGTGGCGGTCCGGTTGAACACGGGTTTGCCCGGAGCGGAATCCTCGTCCGCGCGGAAATAGCCGAGCCGCTCGAACTGCACGCGGTCCCCGGCTTTGACGTCGGCCACGGCGGGCTCGGCCATGGCGGTCACGACGCGGAGGGAATCCGGGTTGATCCCGTCCAGGAAGGTGCCGCCTTCGGGGATATCCGCTTCAGACGCGCCGAACAGGTGTTCATACAAGCGCGTTTCCACGGGCAGGGCGTGGCTCGCGGCAACCCAGTGAAGCGTGCCCTTGACCTTGCGGCCGTCCGGGCTGTCCCCGCCTTTGGTTGCCGGGTCGTACGTGCAGCGTATTTCCGTGATCTCCCCGGCCGCGTTTTTGACGACCCCGGTGCAGGTGACGTAATAGGCGTAGCGTAAGCGCACTTCCTTGCCCGGCGCGAGACGGAAGAATTTCTTGGGCGCGTCCTCGAGGAAATCCTCGCGCTCGATATACAATTCGCGGCCGAAAGGCACCTTACGGCTTTCCGGCCCGGCGTGGCCCTCGGGCGTGCCGCCGCCTTCCTTGGGGAAATAGGGCATGTCAAACCATTCCACCCGGTCTTCGGGGTAGTTCTCGATGACGATCTTGACGGGGTCGAGAACGGCCATCACCCGGGAGCAGATGGCGTTGAGCCGCTCGCGCACGCAAAATTCCAGCAGGCTGTATTCCACAACCGTGCCGGCGGCTCTCGCCACCCCCACCCGGTTGCAGAAATCGCGGATGGCTTCCGGCGGGTACCCTTTGCGGCGCAGGCCGGAGAGCGTGGGCATGCGCGGGTCGTCCCAGCCCGCGACATGGCCTTCCCGGACGAGCTGGATGAGCTTGCGCTTGGAAAGCACCATGTGCGTGACGTTAAGCCGGGCGAATTCCGTCTGCTCGGGCCGGGGTGTGGGCACGCCCACGGCCGCGAGAAGCCAGTTGTACAACTCGCGGTTGTTCTCGAATTCCAATGTGCAGAGGGAATGGGTAATGCCCTCGATGGAGTCGGAAAGACAGTGCGCGAAGTCGTACATGGGGTAGATGCACCATGTGTCGCCGGTTCTGTGGTGATGCGCGTGGCGAATGCGGTACAAGACCGGGTCGCGCATCATGACGTTGGGCGAGGCCATGTCTATTTTCGCCCGGAGCACATGCGCGCCGTCGGGGAATTCCCCGGCTTTCATACGGTTGAAGAGGTCGAGGTTTTCCGCTTCGCTCCGGTCCCGGTAGGGGCTATTTTTACCCGGTTCGGTCAGGGTGCCGCGCGTCGCGTGGATTTCCTCGGCGCTCTGGCTGTCCACAAAGGCTTTGCCGTTCCGGATGAGCGTCTCGGCGAATTCGTAGAGTTTGCCGAAATAGTCGGAGGCGTACAATTCGTGCCCTTCCCAGGAAAAGCCGAGCCAGCGCACGTCGTTCTTGATGGATTCGACGTACTCCACGTCTTCTTTCACCGGGTTGGTATCGTCAAAGCGCAGGTTGCACGTGCCGCCGTATTCCCTGGCCACGCCGAAGTTCAGGCAGATGGATTTGGCGTGGCCTATGTGCAGGTACCCGTTGGGTTCCGGCGGGAAGCGCGTGTGCACGCGTTTGCCGTACTTGCCGGAAGCGTTGTCCTCTTCAATTTTGACGCGGATAAAGTCTTTGGGGCCCGCGCCGCTCTCGTTCCCGGTCATGTCGGGAGTAGTCTCGGTGGTCATGGACGAGGCTCCTTAAAAACTGACGCCAAAGGCGTTGCGATGACGGTTTCTGCATTCTTCCGCGGTGAACGGGGCCTGCGTGCCGTGCGCCTCCACGCAGAAAGAGGCCGTGGTGGACCCGATGCGGGCGGATTCGAGGACGGAAAGGCCGAGCGACAACCCCTTGAGCAGGCCGGAGCGGTACGCGTCGCCCGCGCCGGTGGGGTCCGCGATCCGTTTGGGCGCGACCGCCGGGACCAGTTCGGTTTTCCCGCCGCACTGCACGCGGGAGCCGTTTTCCCCAAGGGTGACGATGATGTTTTCCGCCATGGCCAGCAGGTCTTCCGGCGTTTTGCCGGATTTCTGGCAGATCAGTTCGAACTCGTAGTCGTTGCAGATCAGCATGTAGCTGCCGTTAATGGCGTTGATAAGGTCTTCCCCGGTGAGGACCGGCAATTGCTGGCCGGGGTCGTAAATGCACCGCGCGCCCTTTTCGCGGCAGAGTTTCGGGATGCGGCGCATGTCCTCCAGGTTGCCGGGGGAAACGATCATGATGTCGCCGGGCCCGGCTTTCTCGAAGCTGTAGGGGGCCGGATGGCGCATGGCGCCGGGGTTGAAGGCCGTAATCTGGTTGTTGTTCCGGTCCGTGATGATGTAGGCCCCGGCCGTCAGTTCGTCCTCCAGGGGGGTGATGCCGTCAAGCGGCAGGCCGAGGCTTTCCAGGCTTTCCTTGTAGCGGGCGAAATCGCGGCCGACGCGGGAGACGATGACCGGCTTTTCGCCAAGCACGGCGAGGCTGTAGGCGATGTTGCCCGCGCAGCCGCCCAGCTTTTCGTCCAGGCGCTCGATCATGAAGCTCACGTTCATGATATGGATTTTGTCCGGCAGGATGGAATCGGAGAACGAGCCGGGAAAGTTCATGATCCGGTCATAGGCCATGGAGCCGTTGATGTATAGCGTCACAGAATATACTCCTTGAGGTGGGCCGGATCAGCGGGGCGCGGTTTCGGCCCCGATCCAGTCGAGAAAATCCGCGTTGCCCCGTTCGAGCGGCCAGGCGACGATGCAGGGCACGTCATAGGGATGCAGCGCTTTCGCTTTTTCTAAAAACGCGGGAAACCGCCCGCGCGTGGTTTTGAACAGACAGACGGCCTCCGTTGCCGTTTCCAGCGCGCCCTGCCACCAGTAAATGGACTCCGCCCCGTCAAGAATGTTGACGCAGGCTGCAAAACGCTCGCGCACAAGCGTTTCGCTGAAAGTCCGGGCCGAATCCTTGTCCGGCATGGTGACGTACACGAGCAGGCATTCTGTGTCCATGGCTCCCCCGGTGCGCAAATGGAAGGTGGCATCGTACCGCAACTTGCGACGAAGGGCAACGCGCGCTATACAAGGAAAATAATGGAAAACGAGAGGATTCAATGACCAAAAAAGAACGCGCAACCCATGTCCTGCACCGTCTCGCAGCCCGCTACCCGCACCCGGAAACGCACCTTGAGGCGCACGACGCCTGGGAGCTTACCGTTGCCACGGTTCTGGCCGCGCAATGCACGGACAAGCGCGTGAACACGGTTACACCGGGGCTGTTCGCCCGCTGGCCCCAACCCGCCGACCTGGCGGAAGCGGACATACTTGAATTGGAGGAGGTTATCCGCTCCACCGGGTTTTATCACAACAAGGCCAAGAACCTGATCGGCGCGGCGAAGCGCGTGACGGAAGTATTTAACGGCGTGGTGCCGAAGACCATGAAAGAATTGATAACCCTGCCGGGCGTGGCCCGGAAAACCGCCAACGTGGTGCTGTGGGGTTCCTACGGCATCAACGAGGGGCTGGCCGTGGACACGCACGTGGGCCGCATATCCCTCCGGCTCGGCCTTACTGCCAGCAAGGACCCGGTGACGGTCGAAAAGGACCTCATGAACCTCTTCCCGCGCGCGGAATGGGGCAATGTGAACCACCGCATGGTCTGGTTCGGCCGGGATGTGTGCGACGCCAGAAAACCGGCCTGCGCGGCATGCGAAATGAATGACATCTGCCCCAAGGAAGGGGTGAGGCAAGGGTAACCCCCGGTTCTTATTTCGCGGTGGACATCATGAGCTTGATGCGGTTGATCTGGTTGACCTCGCTGGCGCCGGGGTCGTAATCCACGGCCATGATGTTGGCCTCGGGGAACCGGTTTTTGAGTTCCTTGAGCCAGCCTTTGGCGGTGATGTGGTTAGGCAGGCAGCCGAAGGGCTGCATGCAGAGAATGTTGGGCACGTCCGCTTCCAGCATTTTGACCATTTCCGCCGTGAGCAGCCAGCCTTCGCCGGTCTGGTGGCCCATGGAAATGAGGCCCTTGGTTTTTTTACGCAGGGTCCGGAAGGAACTGGGCGCCGTGAACCGCTTGCTCAACCCCAGGCCGATACGCATGGTCAGGCGGCAGAATTCCAGCGTCATGATGCTGAGAAGCCCGATGATGTACGGCCTCCAGCGCCCGGCGAGCTGCTTGTACGCGAACACCCGGTCGTAGAGGCAGTAGAGCACGAAATCCATGATGTCCGGGACCACGGCTTCGCCGCCTTCCTGCTCCACGATTTTGGCCGCCTCGTTGTTGGCGTCCGGGTGGTACTTGAGCATGATTTCCCCCACAAGGCCGACGCGGGGTTTGCGCTTTTCCTCGGCGACGAGGGGCAGCTTGTCAAAGGCGCGGATCATGGCCCAGAGGGTTTTGTCGAAATTGATGACCCCGCCCTTTTTCAGCGCTTCCTTGCCCTTTTCGGTCCATTCCGCGGCGAGCGCGTTGGCGCTGCCTTCCTCGGCCTCGTAGGGCCGCACCCGGTGCAGCAGGCGCATGAGGGCATCGCCGTAGTAGGCCGCCATGATGGCTTTACGCAGCATGGAGCCGGTGAATTCGAAGCCGGATTCCTTGGCGTCCCCGGCGCTGATGAAAAACGAGATGATGGGGATGTGGTCCATGCCGCAATCGGCGAGCGCCTTGCGCAGGAACGCAATATAGTTGGTGGCCCGGCAGCCGCCGCCGGTTTCGGAAATGAGCAGGGCGATGCGGTTCGGGTCATATTCGCCGCTCTGCACGGCCTGCAGAAGCTGGCCGATCATCACGATGGCCGGGAAGCAGGCGTCGTTGTTCACGTACCGCAGGCCGAGGTCGATGGCGTCCCGGTTCACCGAGGGCAGTTGCTTGACCTTGTAGCCGCCGGATTCGATGATCGTCTCGATGAAGTTGAAATGGATCGGCGAAAGCTGGGGCACAAGGATGGTGTGGGTTTTCCGCATGGCCTTGGTAAAGACCGTGGACCCCTTGAACGACGCGGTGGTGTCCGCCTTCATTTTCTTGTCCTTGCGCTCGCGCAAGGCCGCGTAAAGCGAGCGGATACGGATGCGCGCGGGCCCGAGGTTCGCGCCTTCGTCAATTTTGATCTGGGCGTAGAGCCTGCCCCTGTCCGTGACGATTTCCTGGAGCTGGTCCATGGTGATGGCGTCAAGCCCGCAGCCGAAGGAGACCAGCTGGAGAACCGCCAGGTTGTCCCTGGAGGCGGCAAACGCCCCGGCCCGGTACAGGCGCGAGTGGTAGGTCCATTGGTCCACAACGCGCAGCGTGCCGGGGTCGGGCATAAGGTGGGCCACGGAATCCTCGGTCAACACGCCCATGCCGCAGGAGGTGATGAGTTCCGCGATGCCGTGGTGCACGCCGGGGTCCGTGTGGTAGGGGTGCCCGGTCACGACCACGCCGAATGTGCCGCTTTCCTTCAACTGGCGCAGAACCTTTTCCCCCTGCTCGCGTATATCCTTTTTAAAGGCCTCCATGGCGTCGAAGCCCCGGCGTATGGCGTGGTCCAGGGTATGCGAATTGATGCGGGCGAAGAAGGGAATGCCTTTTAACCGCGTGCCGAGCATTTCCTTGGAAAGGGGGAGAAACTCGTGGATAAGCGGAATGCCTGCCCGGGCCAATTCCGGGACGTTCCTGGCGAGCAGTTCGGGATATCCCGTAACCACGGGGCAGTTGTAGTTGTTGGTCTGGGTGTCGAAGTCCTTCTGTTCGAAGGTGATGCAGGGGAAGAAAATGGCGTCCACGCCCCGCTCGACAAGGTCCACGATATGCCCGTGGGCAAGTTTGGCGGGGTAGCAGACCGTCTGCGAGGGGATGCTTTCGAACCCTTTGAAGAACAGGCTCTTGGACGTCGGCGCGGAAAGTTCGACCCTGTAGCCCAAGGTGGTGAACAGCGTGAACCACAGGGGATAGTTTTCAAAAATGTTGAGCGCGCGCGGGATGCCGATGACGCCGCGTTTCGCCTTGGCCTTGTCCAGGGGGACGTAGTGCTCGAAAAGGCGGCGGTATTTGTAAGCGTACATGTTGGGCAGGTTCTGCGGCGCGTCGTCGTTGCCCCGTTCGCAGCGGTTGCCGGAGATGAAGCGGCGCTTGTCCGCGAAGGTGGTGATGGTCAACAGGCAGCTGTTGCTGCAATGCTTGCAGCGGGCCGTGGCTGTTTTGGTGCTGAAGGAGGCCACTTCCTCCGGCCCGATCAGCCTGGAGAGAGGCTGCTCGCTGCCGCGCTCGCACGCTATCAGGGCCGCGCCGAAGGCGCCCATCAGGCCGGCGATGCCCGGCCGGGTCACGTGTTTGCTGATCTCCATCTCCACGACCCTGAGCAGGGCGTTGTTGAAGAAAGACCCGCCCTGGACCACGATATGCTCGCCCAACTCCGCCACGTTGCTGATCTTCATGACCTTGTAGCAGGCGTTGCGGATGACGGAGTAGCACAGGCCCGCCGCGATATCCGCGACGCTCGCGCCTTCCTTCTGCGCCTGCTTGACCTTGGAGTTCATGAACACCGTGCAGCGGGTGCCGAGGTCCACGGGTTTTTTCGCGTTCATGGCCAGGTCCACGAAATCGGCGAGCGAGATGCCTAATGATGCCGCGAAATTTTCCAAAAACGAGCCGCACCCGGCGGAGCAGGCCTCGTTCAGCTGAATCTGGTCGATGGCCCCGTTCTTGATGTACATGCACTTGATGTCCTGGCCGCCGATGTCCAGGATGAACGAGACTTTCGGCTCGAAGAACCGCGCCGCCGTCAGGTGGGCCACGGTTTCCACCTCGTCGATGTCCGCGCAGAGACCGGCTTTCAGAAGGGCGCTGCCGTACCCGGTGACGGCCGTGGCCTCGATGAAGAGATCCGGGTTTTTCTTTTCGTAAATTTCTTCCAGCACCTTGATCGCGGCGCTTAAGGGGTTGCCCTTGTTCGGGCCGTAGTAGGAGTAGAGGAGCCTGCCCTTTGCGTCAATGAGCACGGCTTTCAGGGTGGTGGAGCCGCTGTCAAACCCCAGCCAGGCGCTGCCGTGGGCCTGATCGAGGGGCAACCGGGCCCCCCGCTGCCTGGAGTGGCGGTCGATGAACTCCTTTTTGTCTTCGGGGCCGCGGAAAAGCGCGGGCAGGGTATGTTCCGCCTCGTTGCCGGAATAGGTTTCCAGCCCCCAGAGGATGTTGTCGAGCCGCAGCCGGGCTTCGGTTTCCCGGGCGTGGAGCGCCGCGCCGATGGCCACGAAAAATTCCGCGTGTTCCGGGAAAAGGGCATCTTCCGCAGCGAGTTTGAGGGTTTTGACGAAGCGGTCGCGCAGCGACGGCAGAAAGGTCAGGGGCCCGCCGAGGAACACCACCTTGCCTTCAATGGCCCTGCCGCGCGCGAGCCCGCTGATGGTCTGGTTGACCACGGCCTGCATGATGGAGGCCGCGATATCCTCGCGGGAGCCGCCTTCGTTGAGCAGGGGCAGGATGTCGGTTTTGGCGAACACCCCGCAGCGTGAGGCAATGGGGTAGATCGTCGTGTGTTTTTGGGCCAGGGCGTCAAGACCGGCGGCGTCCGTCTGGATGAAGGCCGCCATCTGGTCGATGAAGGCGCCCGTGCCGCCGGCGCAGGTTTCGTTCATGCGCTGGTCCAGGCCCCCCCGGAAAAAGGTAAGTTTCGCGTCCTCGCCGCCCAGTTCGATGGCCACGTCCGTTTCCGGGAGCCTGGTACGGATGCTGAGGCTGGAGGCGATGACCTCCTGGACGAAGGAAATATTCAGCTTTTCCGCCAGGGTGATGGCGCCGGACCCGGCCACGGACATCCGCCATTTTGTTTCCGGGAATGTTTCATTGACCTCGGAGAGGAGGGCGGCGACGGTCGCATGGACTTCGGAGTTGTGGCGCATGTACCGCGAGAAAAGAATGGCGCCGTCATTGTCCAACACGACAGCCTTGACCGTGGTTGACCCGACGTCAAGCCCGAGCAGAAGATCAGTGTTCATCCCATGTATCCTTAAGCCGCTTTTGCGGCGGAATGCCCGGCGGAAATATCGGAGGGTATCGTTACCTCGCCGGACGAATGTATCCAAATAACGCAAGAAAGCAAGACGTGAGGGAGGAGGCGGCCCGGCGCCGTCACCGGCGCGCGGGCGTTATTGAAAACAAACTATACTGGACGGCGCGTGCGCGATGCGGCTATGACGTACTGACGGACCTGCGCCCGCCAAGCAAAGCGCGCCGGAGCTCGCGGATAAGGACGTATCCGGCCCCGCCGCCCAAAACGCTTCTCCCTTGGCAGGGGGCAAGAATCCCCGTACTGTGCGGTTAAGGAGATCGCCCATGCCGGAAAAAGCCGCCCTGCGGGAACTCATGCGCGCCAAACGGCGCGCCTTGACGGAGAAGGACGTTTTTGAACGCTCGCTCAAGGCGCAGCGGCATATCCTCGCCTCCGCGGAATGGACCGCCGCGTCCTCCGTCGGCCTGTACATGGCCGTCCGCCGGGAGATGGACACGGCTCTTCTGGCCGACGCCGCCTGGAAAGCGGGCAAGGAAGTGCTCATTCCGTATACGCCGCCGCATACCCCCGGAGTCATGTGCCTTTTGCCCTGCCTCAGCGGCCAGACGCTGGTAGAGAGCCGGTTCGGCATTCCCGAGCCCGCTGCCGCGACATGCCCCCTGCCGCCGGAGGAAATCTGGGTTCCGGGGATCATCATCGTGCCGGGCCTGGCCTTTGACAGGGACGGGCACCGCCTCGGCACCGGCGGCGGCTATTACGACAGGTTGTTCGCTCAAAATTCAATGCAGGACACCATCCGCATCGGGCTTGCCTATGCGTTCCAAATCGTGGATGCCCTGCCGGCGGAAGTGTGGGATGCCCCCATGCACGCCGTTGCGACCGAGGAGGGTCTTACGTGGCTGTAATGCTTGATGATGCCGGATGCATTCCTTTTGCGTTTCCGTCTCTTCCCAACGTCCGGTGCGTGTTCACGACCCGGTTCGCGGGCAACCTTTCCCTGCACGAACGGGAAGGTGAGGAACGGGAGACGGCCGTAGCGGCCAGGAAGTCCCTGTTTGAGAGACTGGGCGTCGATTCCTGGTCGGAACTGCAGCAGATCCATGGAGACACTTTTATCAAGGAACCCGAGCCGACCCCGGTCGACCAGCTGCCGCCCGTCGAGGCGGACGGGCACGCGACAGGCCGTAAACGGCACGCCCTGTGCATCAAGACGGCGGACTGCCAGGGTCTTTTGCTGGCGCATCCCGCCGGCCACGTGGCCGCCGTTCATGTAGGGTGGCGGGGGAACGTTTTGCGCCTCGTCCAGACGGCGGTGGCCGCCTTTTGCCTGGACCATGCCCTTGACCCGGCGGAGGTGCGCGCCGTGCGCGGCCCCAGCCTGGGGTACGCGGAATTCGTCAATTTCCGCCGGGAATGGCCGCCCGTTTTCGCCCCCTGGTACGACCCGGCCAGCCACTGCGTGGACCTCTGGTCCCTGACCCGCCGCCAGCTCAGCGAGGCCGGGCTCAAGTCGCAGAACATTTTCAGTCTCGACTTGTGCACCTATTCCCTGAACTCCCTCTTTTTCTCCCACCGCCGGAAAGATGCCGGGCGGCAGATGGCGCTCATCTGGATGGAATAACCCTCTCGCGGCGAGAAACAGCGCGCGGCCCGGAAGGGTATTTTACCGGCGCGTCCGGGCCTGCCGCCGGTTTGCTGAAACCGGCGTTTTACCTATGCGGCTGCTTTGACAAAATTACGGCACACCAGTAATGGTGGAGCATGAAAACGGAGACATTCGCGCCGCCCTCGACCGTCCACGGGCGGCGCGTTCTTGTTCTGGCCTTCGGGGCCACGATGAGCATGGTGTTGGGGGTTTCGGGCATCATGCCCATGGTGCCGGCTCTCGCCAAGGTGTTCGGCATCAGTGTCGCCAAGGCCAGTCTCGTCATCACGGTATTCACCCTGCCGGGCGTTGTGTTTACGCTTTTCGCGGGCCTTCTGGCGGACAGGTTCGGGCGCAGGGCGGTACTCGTGCCTTCCCTTTCCCTGTTCTGCTTTGCCGGGGCGGCCTGCGCGTTTGCCGGCAGTTTCGAGATGCTGCTGTTCTTCCGGTTTGTGCAGGGTATCGGCGCCGCTCCGCTCGGGGTCCTCAATACCACGATCATAGCGGATACCTGGTCCGGCAGGACCATGTCGACCCTTATCGGGTACAACGTTACCATCCTGAGCGTGGGAACGGCCATTTATCCCAGTCTCGGCGGGGCGCTGGCCGTTTTTGACTGGCGCTACCCCTTTCTGCTGCCGCTGCTCGCGCTGCCCGTGCTCTACGTCGCGCTGAAAACGCCCCTCGCCAACCCCGGCTCCGCCGGGACCTGCCGCGAGTATGTCGCCGAGATCAGCCGTATTTTTCACACCCGCCGCATCGTGGGGCTTTTGGGCATAACCGGCCTGACCTTCGTGCTGCTCTACGGGCCGATCATCACCAGTTTTCCCGTGCTGGCGGACGCCTATTTCCACGCGAGTCCCGCCGCCATCGGCCTGGTCATGGCCTTTTCCTCCGTCGGGGCGGCCCTGACGGCCTCCCAACTCGGCAGGCTGTACGGCAGGTTCACCCCGCGCGGCCTTTTGCTGTTCAGCCAGGTCCTGTACGTGGCAAGTCTCGCCGCCGTCATCAACGTGCCGGGGCTATGGTGGGCCATCCTCCCCATTCTGGCGTACGGCATGGGCCAGGGGCTGATTATTCCCAACGTGCAGGCGCAGTTGCTGGCAGCCGCGACTCCGGCCCAGCGGGCCTCTGTCATGGCCGCGAACGGCATGCTGCTGCGGATCGGGCAGACGCTTGCGCCCGTGACTTTCGGCTTCATCATGGTGACGCGGGGCATTCCCTGGGGGTTTTATCTGGGGATGGCGCTTTCCGCGGGGATTGTCGCCCTGACGCTGGCCTATGTGCCGAAGCGGGGATGATTACGGCGCTTTCCGCTCGCGGAAGAGAAAGAAGAGTCCCAAAAGGAAGGCGAAGAGAAGGCACGCCAGCCCGGCGTAGATAAAGGGCTTGCCGTCGCGGGTATCCGGGGGCGGGATGGCAAGGCCCGCGACAACGCCCGGCAGCTCGGCCCTGAGCGCCTCGACGGTCTCTGCCTCGGATTTTCCCGTCAGCGCATACAGGCAGACGTACACAAGGGTCTTTTCCGTGTGCACGAGGGCCATGGCGCCGCCGACGGCCTTGCCTTCGTCGTTCTGCGTCCGGAAACTGTAAAAAACGGCCGTGCCGGTCATGGCCAGGGGGCCGATACGCCGGGGAGCGGCGGCGGTGCCGGGGGAGGATTCCTTGCCGAGCATATCCGGGTTTGCACGGAACGTGGCCTGCATTTCCTCGAACACCTTGGGCGTGATGATCTCTTTGTCGAGATCGTCATACGTCATCACCGCGAGATACTTGTCCACGGTGGTGGAAGGGTCCTTCCTGGCGCGCATGTCGATGTTTTCGGGAATGTACGCCGCCTGGAGCGTCATGCCCACCGCTTCCAGGGAATCATAGGTGTTTTCGAGGAAGTTGCCGTAATCCTCTTCGTCGGCCAGCACATACCCTTCAGGCGTCGTCAGGGAGAAGAAGGAGCCCCCCACGAGCACTTCCCCCTTGGGCGCGGCAGGGAACGGCGCGATGGGAACCGGGGCATCCCCGGGCGCGGGGGCGCGCGTTTGGGCGTCCGCTCCGGGCGCGGCCCAGGCGGCCGTCGCGGCGAACAGGAGGAGGGCCAGGAGGATGGCCGGGGTGACGCGGGCGTGCTGCATGACGGATCCTACCCGAATCTGGTCTCGTCGGGTGTCGGCAGGTAGAGCCAGTCGCGCTGGACAAGCACGCCGTAAACTTCTTTTTGCTGGTCCGCGTTCAGTTTTCCCGTGCCCTTCACTTCCCGCCAGGTGGCCGCGATTGCCGCGCGTTTGGACCGCCGCGCGCCGAGCCAGGCCAGAAAAATGCTGATCGCGATGAACCGCAAATCCGACCAGAAGTAAATGCAGGGGATGCTGATAAGGGAGAGCCAAAAAAGGCTCAGCCAGGCGAGCGGCGCTTTGGTCGGGATTGCCCCGCTCCGGCACAGGCCAAGTGCCGCGCCGGTATTGAGGGAGACGTTTTTCCCCTCGGGCGTCCGTGAAAATGCCAGAAATTCGTCGTGAGTCATATCTTTCAGGGCGTTGGCCAAGCGGAACTCCTGTGGTGTTGTCCGGTGTTTCCTGAAAATAGAAAAAAAGCGGCTGTTGGGCAAGCCGTAATGGCATGGCGGCATGATCCGCCCGGCTTGCGGATGTTCAGGCCGGGATGCGCATGGCGCGGGCAATGGCGCCGGTATCCAGAATGCGCTGGTTGGAACTTCCCCTGAAGGTCAGATCAAGGTCCCGCAGGGATTCGACATACGGCCCGTCGATCAAGAGGTCCGTCAGGGCCAGGAGGTCGCGGGCGGCGGTGTCGGCGCGGGCGAGGAGCGCTTCCAGAGTATAGCCCGTGTATACCACCACGGTTTTGCCGCCGGTTTTGACTTCCCGCGCTATCGCGGCCAGGGGGGCCGCCTGCATGAACGGCTCGCCGCCGGAAAAGGTTATTCCGGACAGGAGCGGGTTCTGCCCGAACCGTTCCAGAAGAACCCGCGTATCCATTGTAAAGCCGCCCGCCGGGTCGTGGGTTTCGGGGTTATGGCACCCCGCGCAGCGGTGCGGGCAGCCTTGGGTGAAGACGACAAAGCGCAGCCCCGGCCCGTCAACGATGGATTCTTCCTGGATGCCGCCGAGCCTGATCTCAGGCACCGTGCCTGACCCGGTCTTTTTCCTCGGCGCGTTTGGCGTTGTTGAAACGGTCGAGCGTGCCCACAAGATACCCGGTGATGCGGCGGGTGCGTTCAAACCCGACGTTCGCGCCCACGTTGCGCGCGGCGGCTTCCACTTTTTCATTGTTCCGTCTCGGGTCAAGCAACATATTCCGTTCTCCTTAGGTGATACTGCATCTGTAACCGTCGCCCCGGATGCGCGGGACGTTGCCTATCAAGAGCCGTTGCGCGTTTGCCGCGCGTACCGTTTATTCTTCCCAGGAGGGCACGCCGGGATGTTTGCGGCGCAGTTCCTCCAGCTTTTCCCTGCTGATGGGTTCCCCTTCCCGCCTGCCGCAGCGCGGGCACACGTCGTGTATGACGCCGACGTAGCCGCAGACCGGGTCGCGGTCGAGCGGGTGGTTGATGGAGCCGTAGCCCACGCCCTGGTCGTGCATGTACCGGATGACGGCCTCAAACGCTTCGGGGTTCTTGCTGGCGTCCCCGTCAAGTTCCACGTAGGTGATGTGGCCCGCGTTGGTGAGGGCGTGGTAGGGCGCCTCAATCCGGATTTTCTTAAAGGCCTGGATCGGGAAAAACACCGGCACGTGGAAGGAGTTGGTGTAGTATTCCCTGTCCGTGACGCCCGGCAGAACGCCGTAGCGCTTGCGGTCAATGGCGACGAAGCGGCCGCTGAGTCCCTCGGCCGGGGTGGCGATGACGGAAAAATTCAGTTTGGTTTCCGCCGACTTTTCGTCCGCCCGTTTGCGGATGTGCCCCACGATTTCAAGGCCGAGTTTTTGCGCTTCCTCGCTCTCTCCATGGTGCTTGCCGATAAGCGCCACCAGGGTTTCGGCCAGGCCGATGAACCCTATGGTCAACGTGCCGTGCTTGAGCACGTCTTCAATGGTATCGTCCCAGGAGAGTGTTTTGGAATCGATCCAGATGCCTTCGCCCATGAGGAAGGGATAATTGCGCACCTTCTTCGCGCTCTGGATTTTCAGCCGGTGCAGCAACTGGCGGAAGACCAGGTCGATCCTGTCGTCCAGCAGCGTATAGAATTTCTCTATATTTCCACCGGCTTCGATGCCCAGGCGGGGGAGGTTGACCGAGGTGAAGCTGAGGTTGCCCCTGCCGCAGGTGACCTGGCGGTCCGGGTCGTACGCGTTGCCCAGAACCCGGGTGCGGCAGCCCATGTAGCCGACTTCGGTGTTGTAATCGCCGGGCTTGTAGTAGGGCAGGTTGAACGGCGCGTCCAGGAAGCTGAAGTTGGGGAACAGCCGCTTGGCGGAGGTGGCCATGGCAAGGGTGAACAGGTCGTAGTTCGGGTCCGCGGGGTTGTAGTTCACTCCGGCTTTGACCTTGAAAATCTGGACCGGGAAAATGGAGGTTTCCCCGCTGCCGAGGCCGGCCTGTGTCGCGAGCAGGATATTGCGGGTCACCATCCTGCCTTCGGCGGAGGTATCGGTTCCGTAGTTGATGGAGCTGAAGGGCACCTGGGCCCCGGCCCGCGAGTTCATGGTGTTCAGGTTGTGGATGAACGCTTCCATGGACTGGTACACGCGGCGGTCCGTGGCGGCCGTGGCTTCTTTGACGGCGTATTCGTGGGCCTTTTGCGCAAGGTCCTTCAGGCCGGGCAAGGCGGACTGCACCAGGGCTTTGCCGTATGTCGCAACCGTGCCCAGGCGGATGTCGGAACCGACGTCCACGCGCATGGCGTCCGCAGTGTCGCGGGCGGCTTCGGCATCCCAGTTCTGGCTGATCTGCACGTAAGTGGTAAAGGCTTTGCCGTATTCCTTGCGGAACGTTTTAATCACGCCCTGGGCCATGGCGTAATCGAAATTGGGAACGCTCTGGCCGCCGTGCATCTCGTTCTGGTTGGCCTGGATGGCGATGCAGCCGAGGGCGGAATAACTCTCGATGGAATTGGGCTCGCGCAAATAGCCGTGGCCCGTGGAAAACCCGTTCCTGAACAGCGGGATCAGGTCGATCTGGCAGCAGGTCTGGGTGAGCATGTAAAAATCTTTGTCGTGGATGTGGATATCGCCGTTGGCGTGCGCGGCGGAGGCGTCCTTGGGCAGAACGTGGTTGTCGATGAAGAACTTCGAGCCCTCGGAGCCGTACTTGAGCATGGTGCCCATGGCGGTATCGCCGTCGATATTGGCGTTTTCCCGCTTGATGTCTTCCTCGCCGGCCGAGGACCAGGTGAGCCTTTTGTATATGTCCATCAGGTACGATTCCGCGTTGCGGATCTTCGCATGCTCTGCCCGGTACAGGATGTAGGCCTTGGCGGTCCTGGCGTACCCGAACCGGATGAGGGAATCCTCCACCACGTCCTGGATTTCCTCGACGTGCTTGAGGCCCTCGGACTCCAGGCGCTTGCAGACCTTTTCCGTGACGAAGAGGAGGTCCGTGGTGGTCATTTCCTCTTCGCCGACGGCTTTATTGGCTTTGCTGATGGCGTTCAGAATTTTCGTGGAGTCAAAAGGAACGGTTTTGCCGTCTCTTTTTATGATTTCTGCGAGCATGGCCCTTCTCTCCGCTGCGCTGCCGTCATCGCCCGGCAACTCTCCGCGTAAAAAAATTCTTTCCCTACGCCGACAGTCGGCTCGCGATAAGAATTTATGTAATTGTGCGATATTACAAGAAAATGCTCGACGTATTGAGATCTGGAATTTTTCTAGAAAGTGTCAAAAGATACTGGCCTTGTCAATCAAAAAACCCTCTTAATAGGAATAATTTCTAAAAATAAAGTTAGGTAATATAGTAAAATTGTTGTAGTTATTAAAATAACACTTTTACAATAGTGTAGAGCGCATTACGGCGTTATACAGGCGCGAAATGGGGGGCGGCATGAGCTGCCTGCCCGCGCAAGACTTATATTGGAGGGGATTGGGGATGGAACGGCGGGATTTTCCCGTCAAAGCCGGAGGACGCCCTGCGGGTATACAGTGCTTCATCGTCGGCGTTGTTGGGATGCAGGCGCTTCTCATAGTCGACTTCAAGCAGTATCGCATTGGGGTTGTAAACCAGAGAGTCGGTCTGGGCGGCAATCACGGACAGTTCCGTGTCGGCGAAATGCGATGCATAGCCGGGGTAGAAGAACGGGCCGCCATAGAGCGTTTGCGCCCATTCCCGTCTGAGCAGGCCGAAGGCCGCGATCCTGCCGAAAAATCGCCCGTCGCTGAACGCGAGCAGCCCCGCGCCGGATTTCCGCATGGTATCCATGGCGTACTCCAGCCAATAGTAGCCGGGGAATGCGTCTTCAGCCAGGTAGCAGAAATACTCGGAACGCGTTCCGGCGTAGACGGCGTTGGCGGTGGCGATGAATCCGAGCCGCTTGTCGTCGTTGGCAAGCACAAGCAGCCCCCCGTGCTTTGTCCTTTCCCGGAGGACCGCCTGGGTGCGGCGCGCGCGGTCTTCCGTGATGTAGGGGAGAACGATGACCACATCATGGCGGGAGTCGTCCTTGAAGGACTCGATCGTCGAAGTCTTCGTCGTCGCAATGTCGAGCATGGCGGTCCGTTGCCTGTGAAGGCGTTTTGCCCGGAGGCGGGTTGTGTCACATGAGGGGCAGTTCGATGGTAATCATGGCGCCGCCCAGCAGGGTGGAGGTATCGGCCCGGACATAGCCTTTATGGTCGGAAACAATGGAGCGGACGATGGTGAGCCCGAGGCCCGTGCCGCCTTTCTTCCGTGAAAAGTACGGCTCGAAAAGCCGCGACCGTTCGTTTTCGCTGAGGCCCTGCCCGTTGTCCTCGACCGCGATGCGCAGAACGGAGCGCGCGGTATCCACCGCCGCGCCGATACGGACTTGCGGGGCCGGAGTCTGCTCCACGGCTTCGGCGGCGTTGGCCAGGATGTTCAGGAATGCCCGGCGCAGCCCGTTCTTGTCCATGGGCAGGATAGGGATGGAATCGGGCAGGTCCAGCACCCATTGGATCTGCGAATGGCTGTTGCGGAACAGCTCCGCCAGCTCGGTGAGCAGCGGGGTGATGTCGCCGGCCTTGGGGTCCACTTCCGGCAGTTTCGCGAAGGCGGAGAATTCCTGCACCATGTCTTGCAGGTTTTCCACCTGGCGCACGATGAGTTCCGTGCTCTGGCTGAAGGCCGCATCGTTCACCACATTGCCGAATTTGCGTTGCAGCCGCTGGGCGGAGAGCTTGATGGGCGTAAGCGGGTTTTTGATCTCGTGCGCGATGCGGCGCGCGACTTCCCGCCAGGCCGCCATGCGCTGCATGCGTTCCATTTCCGATATATCCTCGAAAACCGCCACAAAGCCCCGGTTTTCGCCTTCCGGCGTCACAAGGCCCGCGGCGCTGACCATGAGCCGCCGCTCCTGCCCGAACAACTGCATGTTGATCTGGCGCTGCCAGGTGGAGAGGGGCCTGTTGCGGAACTGCTCGAACATGGCCCGCGCCTGGCGCCCCATTTCCTCGGGCAGGAAGCGCACCAGGTCCTGGCCCACGACGTCCTTGGACGAGCCTAAAATGGCGCAGGCCGCGGTGTTGACCATGTTGATGTGGCCCTCGTGGTCGACGGAAATCACGCCGGACGTGATGTTGTTGAGGATGGCCTCGACATACTGACTGTGCTGCACAATTTCGCGGTTCTGCTCTTCCAGGCGGTTGTTGGCGCCGGTCAGGTCCGCGCGGAAGGTTTCAAGGTCCGCCGCCATGCTGTTGAAGGCCCGGATGAGCATGCCGATCTCGTCCTTGGCGTGGCCGTCGAGGCGCACGTCAAGTTCGCCCTTGGCGATGCGCTGGGCCGCGTCCGCGAGGGAAAGAACCGGCGCGGTCACTTCCTTGGCGACCCGGAAGCCGAACCAGATGGCCCCGAGCATGATGAGCATGGTCAGAACGCTGAGGCCCGAATAGAGCATCCACTTCACTTCGTTGCGGATCTGCCTGAGCTGCTTGTACTCCGTGCTGGCGGCCGCTAGCCGGTCCATTTTGGTTTTGAAGAACGGCCCCATGCTTTGCGCGCTGACGAAAAAACCGCCCGCCGGCAGCCGCTGCACGGACAGCACGTAATCGTCCTCAAGACCGGGGGAGAGGATGGTCTGCGATCCCTGTTGTTCCAGGGTGTCCCAGTTGAACATCGCCTTGCCGGCCCGCCAGCTCTCCATGGCGTCCGGGGAGGCGTGCCAGAGCGTCTCGCGGCGCTCGTCCGAAAGAATGCCGATGAGCGGGAGGGCGTTTTCCCGGCGCTCGGCCCGCAAATACGCGTCAAGTTCCGGGCTGGGGTGCAGAATGCCCTTATCCGAGGCTTCGGCGATGATGTTCATGCCCTGGATGAGGATGCGCCGTTCCGTTTTTTCAAGGTCGGCGCGGCCCACTTCCAGGGCGGTTTCCATGGAGCCGGAAATCTGGTCCTTGAACCAGAAGTCCACGGAAATCTGGACGAACTTGGAGGTTATCAGGAACATGAGCAGGCAGGGCGTAACCGTCATGATGACGAACGCAAGGGTCATGCGGGTGCGCAGCCGCGCGCCGATAACCCCGCGCCGCCGCTCCAGGAGGAGCTTGAGCGTATTGCGGATGACAACCACGAAAATGGCGAGCAGCAGCAGGAAGTTGAGGCTGAAAACCGTTATGAAGAGGGCGGAGCCCGTGTCGTACAGATAAAACAGCACGCGGGTGAGGACGAGCGCGAGCACAAGGGCCCCGGAGACCGAGATAAGCTCCCGCCGGCGGCGCAGCCGCTCCCGCTCCCGGGTGGTTATCCCCTCCGTGGGGATGATGAAAAGGCTTTTGAGGAATGCAATCATGGATATCGCCTCCGGAACGGCTCTCTCCGCACGGGTGGGAACGCCGCCCCGGTTTGCCGCGCGAAACGCGCGGCAGGGGGCCGGGAACGCAAAAGGCCCGTGATTAATACCTGAACGGCAGTATGATCGTTTCCGGGTCCAGGATTTTTTTGGACCAGAGCATGAAATCCTTGCCCAGCCACGGCGGCGGCTTGGCATGCTGGAGGTTCAGCGTCAGGACGATCCGGTATTCGGAGTCCTTTTCGCCGTCCAGGATGCTGATCGGCCCGAAATGGACGGCATATTTCTGCCAGGTCGCTGCCAGGAGCCGGTCCAGGTTTTTGTCCAGCATGGGTTTGGTTTCCCCCGGCATGTACAGGGAAAACTCGCGGGTCAGCGGGTTGTGGTGCAAGGTCGAAAAGAGCTCCATTTCCGCAAGGGTGACGTTCGTCCAGAAAGTCCGCACCCGATCGAGCCTGGCGTTGACGAGCAGTTCGACGGAAGCCCCGTCTTTGAGCATCTCGTATAAGCCGGTGACGTTGTCGACGTTGATCGAGAGCCGGGCCGTGATGTCTTCCGGCGCAAGCGCGATGGTGGCGTCCAGCACGTCAAAATATTTCGGCGGCACGGCGCGGGCCGGCAGAACGGCCGCAACGGCGCAGCAAAGACCCAGGGCCAGGGCCGGGAGAAAGCGGAAAAGCCCGCGTATGGCGCCGCCGGATGGGAACATGGGTGTCCTTATTGACCGCGTTTGTCCACGACGCGCACGGCCTTGCCCTCGCTCTTGGGCAGGCTGTTCGCCTGGACCAGGTCCACACGCGGCGTCATGAGTATTTCGTCGTGCAGCCGGTGGGCTATTTTCTGTTGCAGCCCCCTGAGCGCGCGCACGTCTTCCACGAAATGCTCCTCGCGGATTTCCACCTGGACCCGCATCTGGTCCATGCCGTCCTCGCTTTCCAGGACGATGAGGTAGTTTTGCCCGACTTCCGGGAACGACAGCAAAATTTGCTCGACCTGCATGGGGTAGATGTTGCAGCCCTTGATGATGAGCATGTCGTCCGCGCGGCCCAGGATGCGGTCTATCCGCCGGTGCTGGCGGCCGCACACGCAGGCTCCGGGGACGAACCGCGTCAGGTCGCTGGTGCGGTAGCGCAAAATGGGCATGCCCCGGCGGGAGAGCGTGGTCATGACCAACTCGCCGATTTCCCCGTCGGGTACGGGTTCCAGGGTTTTGGGGTTCAGGATTTCCGGGATGTAGGCGTCTTCCCAGACGTGCATGCCGCTCTGGGCCAGGCATTCAAAAGCCACGCCCGGACCGTTCATCTCGGAAAGTCCGTACGAGTTGTACGCTTTGAGCCCGAGCAGGTATTCGATGCGCTGGCGCGCTTCCTCGGTATGCGGCTCCGCGCCGATGAGCGCGATGCGCGGCGGCAGTTCGCGGGGGTCGAGCCCGATGGATTTGAGGGTGGCCCCGAGGTACAGGGCGTAGGACGGAATGATGTGCAGCACCGTGGTGCCGAGATCCTGGATGAGCTTGATCTGGCGGCGGGTGTTCCCGGCGCCGGCCGGCACGGTGAGGCAGCCCAGGCGCTCGGCCCCGGCATGGATGCCCAGGCCCCCGGTGAACAGGCCGTACCCGGCCATGTTCTGGAACACGTCGCTTTTCCGGACGCCCACCATGTGCATGCAGCGGGCCATGAGGTCGGCCCAGGTGTTCAGGTCGTCCTGGGTGTGGCAGATGGCGACGGCCGCACCCGTGGTGCCGCTGGAGGCGTGCAGCCGCACGATTTCGTCCCGGGGGACGGAAAGCAGGCCGTAGGGGTAGGAGGCGCGCAGGTCCGCCTTGGTGGTGAAGGGGATATCGCGGAGCGATTGCAGGGAGCCCATGCTTTCCGGCGTAATGCCGAGGCTTCCCAGCCGTTTTTCGTAAAGCGGCGATTGCAGCGCCTGTTGCAGCGTGTTGCGCAGCCGCGTCAATTGGACGCGTTCAATTTCTTCCCGGTCCCAGCCTTCGGCCGGATCATAAAAAGCCATTCCTTACTCCCGCGTATCCGTCGGTTGCGCGCGCCGTGCGCGAGCCTTTTGTACAGGGTGCCGGGATATCCGGCAACAGCATTATGCCTGCTTTTCATAAATTTTCCCGTGGCCCGCGAACAGTCCGGCATTGACACCGGCAAAAAAAACCGCGGGAAACCCTTCCGCCTCGGGGGGCAGGTCGGCGAAGGCCGAGCCCTCGCCGCCCGTTTGCCGTACGGTCTCTTCCGGGAGCCAGCCGAGGCGGAACTCCTTGAGATCCTGGAGAACGCCGTCCACGCCGCGCGCGGCAAGGGTATGCCGGTATACGCCGAAAATGTTCCCGCGCCAGAGAAGAAGAACTGTCAGACCTGTTTCCCCGGCGGCGCACAGGGTGACCCCCCGGCGGAAACTTCGCTCGAAAATTTCCCGCGCGAGAGCCAGGTCGCGCAGGACCTCGGCGCCGGAAAACAGAAATTCCGGGGCGTCGGACGGCGGAACGCCGTCTTGGGCATTCTCGCGCAAGAGACGCCGCCACTCTGGCATAGTGTCGTTCTTTTCCGGCATGGCCCTTCCTTACTAATAACTGAGCATTATATCCTGTCCCGCCCGCCTACGCAAGTTGGTGCAAGTTCGGCGCTGCGGTTGCCCTTGGGGGGCGGGAAAAGCGGCGGATGCGCGCAGGCCGGGGCGGGGTGAAAAAAACTGGGGACAAACGCGTCGTTTCCCTTGCCAAGGGAAACGGGAACGTATATAAACCCACTTCACGCGCTGGTGGTGGAATTGGTAGACACGCAAGGTTGAGGGAGTGGCGTAAACACCCCCTGTCCCTCTTGACAAAAACCACCATCCTAGAGCCGCCTGAGATTAAAACCTAGAGAACCGCCCGTTTGGGCGGTTTTTCTTTTCCCCAATTACTGCACTAAAGTGGAAGTAGCGTGTTGAGTGCAATATCGTTTGCAAACAATGGCTGCAACCGTTCGTACACTTGAGTGAAACAATTTTCGCCGGGTTTTCCGGCTCAATTCCGATTGCACAGGGGCGCGAAAGCGCCCTTTTTTGTTGCCCAAACCAGAGCGAGGACAAGACAGCATGCAGGACTTTACCCAACACCCCAACTTTGACCGGCAGATCGCCCTTGAAAAAGAAATGGTAACGAGGGGCGCTGACGCCTTCCGCCGAAAGGTGGCGGACGCCAGGGCGGACAAGCTGGAAGCGAACACGGCGCACGGCTCCTATCTGGTGCGCCGTGCGATTGCAGCGGTTGCGGAAGGGGTGCGGGAGTTTCTGGCGAAAGCGGCCAAAGGCACCCCTGGCCGTAAACACCTCGCCGCCAAATACCTGCGGCAGGTCGAGCCGGAAGTGGCGGCGTTCCTGGGGCTGCGGTCCTGCCTCAATTTCGTGTCCGCCCGCATCACGCTGCAAAACGCGGCAATCCTGCTCGCCACCACCCTGGAAACAGAGGTCCGGCTTGCCCGCTTTGAGGAGGTGGATCCTCGGCCTGCCGGACCCAACCCCCATACAACTGGAGATCGCGTGGTATCTCCAGCACGGACCCCGGCGCAAGATTGTTGAGGCGTTTCGCGGCATAGGCAAGTCGTGGATCACGAGCGCCTACGTGGTCTGGCGGCTGCTTCTTAACCCGGAGCTCAAGTTCCTGGTGGTCAGCGCCAGCAAAGACAGGGCGAACAACTTTACCATTTTCACCCGCCGCCTCATCTCAGAAATCCCCATCCTGCAAAGCCTCGCGCCCAGGCTGGACCAGCGGGACAGCATGATCTCCTTTGACGTAGGCCCGGCCAGCCCGGACCATTCCCCGAGCGTCAAAAGCGTGGGCATCACCGGCCAGCTTACCGGCACTCGCGCTGATGAAATTATCGCCGATGACGTGGAGGTAGCCAACAACTCCATCACCCAGGCCATGCGGGAGCGCATCGCTGAAGCGGTGAAAGAATTTGACGCCATTCTCAAGCCGGGGGGCGTCATCACCTACCTCGGCACCCCGCAGTGCGAGCAGAGCCTTTACAACGTCCTGCCCGAGCGCGGCTACTCCGTCCGCATCTGGCCCGCCAGATACCCCACGGACGCGCAGATCGCCGCCTATGGCGACAAGCTGGCTCCGGTCATTCTCCAGGCGCTCGCCCAAGGCAAGGCCATTGTCGGCCGCTCCACGGACCCGCTCAGATTCAGTGACGACGACTTGCTGGAGCGGGAATTGTCCTACGGCCGGGCCGGGTTTTCACTCCAGTTCATGCTCGACACCTCGCTCAGTGACGCGGACCGCTACCCCCTGCGCCTGCGCGATCTCATTGTGCTCGACGCCGATCTCCGCGAGACGGCACCCGAGGCTCTGGTATGGGGGGCATCCCCCGATCTCGCTCTGCCCGAACTCCCATGCGTGGGCCTGAACGGCGACAGGTACTACCGGCCGCAGAGCATCCCCGGCATCTGGCTGCCCTACACCGGCTCCGTCATGGCGATTGACCCATCCGGCCGGGGGCGGGACGAGACGGGCTACGCCGTGGTCAAGATGCTCAACGGCCGTCTGTTCGTCACAGCGGCGGGCGGCCTCAAGAGCGGCTATTCCGAAGACACCCTTAAGGCGCTCGCGCAGATCGCCAAGGAACAGGGCGTCAATAAGATCATCATAGAAGCCAACTTTGGCGACGGCATGTATACGGAACTGCTCAAACCCCACCTTGCCCGCATCTACCCGGTGGAGGTGGAAGAAGTGAAACACAACCGGCAGAAAGAGCTCCGCATCACCGACACGCTGGAGCCGGTCATATCCGGCCACAAGCTCGTCTTCGCGGCCGGGGTGATCCGCAGCGACTTTACCTCAACGCGGGACTACCCCACGGAAACCGCGCACCGCTTCCAGCTTATGTGGCAGATCAGCCACATTACCCGTGACCGTGGCTCCCTGGCCCAGGACGACAGGCTGGACGCCCTGGCTATCGCCGTGTCCTACTGGATCGAGGCCATGAACCAGGACGAGCAGCGGAACGTGGAGGCCAGGAAGGAAAAGGAACTCCTCGCCGAGCTCGCCACCTTCCAGGGGGAAGCCCGGCAGCGGGTGACGGACAAGAAGCTCCTCGCGGACATCACCGCGTCGGGCATGGCCTTTGACCCTACCATCGTACAGCTAGGCATTCAGCGGCATTACTTGGTGGGCCTCGGGCTCGTTGACGGCGAGACGGGCAACACCGCCCGCTGGATCAGCGTGTAGACCATCCGGGGAGGGGGGATTACCCATATCCTCTCTCCCCGATTTCTCCTGCCAGTACAGGATGTTATAATTAGAGCTCACTTAAGAGGGAACACCAAGGGAAGGCCCCCTTAAGATTACTTAAGTACACTTAGGTGGTGTCAGACGTGACGGCAGGTGACAGCCGGGTGTCCAGGGTAACGGCGGGCAGCGCCAGCGTGTCCAGGGAGACGGCCACGATCCAGACCAAAATGTTCTGCGGCAAAAATCCGAGAGGGTTAACGATATACTATCTTCTTGATTTTCCCCCTTACCCCCTCCTTTTCATTCTAAGTAGATGATTTTACTTCCTTATATCAGATCAAACCGCTCCTTTATCCGCCAGCAATCCGGCCGCGCTTCCCCACATTTTCCCCCCTCGTGCAATCAGTCTGTGCAATCAATGCCCTAACTATCTACAATCATTAACCGCACACAAGTCTGGGTAGGTGGCGTACCGGGTACCCACCTCATCGATGACGAGGAGAACGGGAACAGCACAATCAACAAAAAACTCTCCTGCATCAACATGATGCTGGAAATAGCGAAAGAATATAATCAATTAGAGGGCAACATCGTCAAGATGCCCCGCAGGAAAGTCTCTGACGTGAGCATCAGGCGGGAGATCGCCGAGGAAGAGGAAAACCGCGTCAGTGAGCTCTTTGAGCATGTCGGCAAGCTCGACCACCGGGACGCCTTTGAGGTGCTTATCGACACGGGCCTGCGTATGAGCGAGCTCTGGCGAGTGGATGCGAAGGCTGTAAACTTTGAATCCGGGCATATCCACATCTGGAAATCCAAAAACGGCACTGCCCGTTCCGTGCCTATGTCCGTGCGGGTCATGGAAAGAATGCGGGATCGCATCTTGAATTACCCCACAGGTCCGCTATGGCCTATGGGGAGCAAAGACTGGTTCCGCAACGGTTGGGACTTGATACGCGCCATTATGGGCCTCTCGGAAGACAGGGGCTTTACCGGCCACTCCTGCCGCCACACCGCCTGCTCGCGTCTTGTCCGTGGCGGCATGCCGCTGCCGGACGTAATGCGCTGGATGGGCCACAAAGACATGCGCGTAACCATGCGCTACGCCCACCTTGCCCCCGGCCAGCTTATGCAGGGCATCGACGCCATGAAGCGGGCCAAGGAAATGGAAAGGGCGCGGGTGGCGCGTATGGCTGGCATGACAGAGTACAGAGGCGGGAGCGTTCCCCTCCCCGCGCCCCTGGTTGTCGTTGAGGAGGGTGAAGCCCACACAGAGACACCGGATATCATCATTCGGAGGGCCAAACCTATGCCGACACCCCCTGATGCGAGTGAGGATGGTTTCGCCATAGCCCCGCCCCCGGATGTAATCGTACAGAGGGGTGATCCTGAAATGCCATTGCAGTAGTAAGAAAAACAGGCTGTGCAATCGCTAGGCAATCGATTGCACGGCCTGCAATTTTTTTTTATTTTTTAGTTGCAAAACTTCAAGGCTCACTTTATACCACTCTGACACGCGCTGGTGGTGGAATTGGTAGACACGTAAGGTTGAGGGCATTATGGCCGCAAGGCTGTGTGGGTTCGAGTCCCACCTAGCGCACCAAAATTTAGCTCCCTATTGGGGAGCTTTATTTTTTTAAAAAAGTTTGCACACTACCTTGAGGGCCTTATGGCCGCAAGGCTGTGTGGGTTCGAGTCCCACCTAGCGCACCAAAATTTAGCTCCCTATTGGGGAGCTTTATTTTTTTAAAAAAGTTTGCACACTACCTTGAGGGCCTTATGGCCGCAAGGCTGTGTGGGTTCGAGTCCCACCTAGCGCACCAAAATTTAGCTCCCTATTGGGGAGCTTTATTTTTTTAAAAAAGTTTGCACACTACCTTGAGGGCCTTGTGGCCGCAAGGCTGTGTGGGTTCGAGTCCCACCTAGCGCACCACATTTGAAAAGCCCGCCGAATTTTCGGCGGGCTTTTTCCGTATGCCGCGCGGGAGAAAGGGCCGTGCGGGTCACCGCATGGGGCTGCTCCGCACGGCCCTTGCCCGTCTTGCCCTGGTCCGGTTACATTTGTTATTATTAGGATGCACTGCCATGGCAAATGTAAGGAGTTTCGATGCCGACGCCGGAAAAAGCCAAACGGTTGGAAGCCATAGCCCGCCTTTACTATGAGCAGGGGCGGACACAGGACGAAATCGCCCGCGAGCTGAAGGTTTCGCGCCCTTTGATCAGCCGGTTGCTGCGCGAGGCGCGGGAAGCGGGCATCGTGGAGATCCGCATCCATTCGCCCCAGGAAAAAGACAATCTCCTGCTGGCACAGGCCAAGAACCTTTTCGGGCTGCGCGACGGCACACTTCTTTCCCCGGCCGGGGACGACAGCCGGACCAACCAGGTGCTGGCCCAGGCGGCGTTGGACTATATCCGCGCCCAGGGCGGCGGCCGCGTCGGGCTGGGCTGGGGGCACGTCATCGGCGCGCTTGTCCGGATTCTGGAAACCAGAACCCCGGAGCGAGGCGTTATCACCGACATCTGCCCCATGGTGGGCAACAGCGGCGTGTCCATCCGGTACTACCACTCCAATGAGAACGTCCGGATCGTGGCCCACCACACCCTGGCCTCCCCCCATTATCTGCATACCCCGGCTTTTGCCGAAACCCGCCAGGAAATGGACCTTCTCCGCCAGACGGAAAATTACAAGACTGTCAGTCGGCAATGGGACATGCTCGATATCGCGCTCGTCAATATCGGCAATCACCCGTCCAGCCCGGACTTCGCCTCCGTCGCCCGGTACGGCAAGCTCCTTGCCGAACGGCAGGCCGTGGGGCGCCTTATCGCCTATTATTACACCGTTGACGGAGAAATTATACACTCCGACAAGGATTATGCCATTCAGATCCCCCTGTCCTCCCTGGCCAGAAGCCGCCATGTGGTCGGCGTATGCTCGGCCAATTGCAGCCCCAAGTCCCTGGCGGGCGCTCTGCGCACGGGCCTCCTGACGCACCTTATCGCAACCGGCGACATGCTGGACAAGGCCATGCGTATTGCCGACGCGTGAATTCCTCCCGTTACATTTGTAACCACCTTGAATGCTCTCTTGCCTTGAGAATTATTGCATATTTTTGCAATGATTTTCACGATTGACAGCGAATCTTTCCTCACGCATATACCGTGACATATGGCAGGATTTTTTTCAGGAGAGTTACATATGTTACTATCCAAGCCACAACTGGCGGCAATGCTGCTTCGCGCGGCAGCGCTGTGGCGTGAGCACCAGGCGTTGCTCAGCGATATCGATTCCCGTTTCGGCGACGGAGACCATGGCGTGACCATCGGCAAAATAGCCAACCTGATCGACTCCAGCGTCGCCGGTTGGGACGGGCAACCCGTCGGGGAGTTCCTCGCCGCGCTGGGCGACGGTATCATGGCCATCGGCGGCGGCAGCGCGGGCCCCCTGTACGGGACGCTCATCGGCTCCCTTGCCGGGCCGCTGGACGGCGCGGCGGCGATTGACGCCACCATGCTCAAGGCCATGTTGCGCGAGAGCCGGGACGGGCTTTTTGCCATAACCAAGGCCAGGACCGGCGACAAGACCATGATGGACGCCCTTATCCCGGCTGTGGACGCCGCCGTGGCGGCGGAGGACGATTTCGGGCTGATACTGGCCGCCGCCGCCCGCGCCGCGGCGGCCGGCGCCGAGGCCACCGAGGGGCTTGTTTCCAGGTTCGGCCGGGCCAGGAGCTACGGCGACAAAACTTTGGGAACACGGGATGCGGGCGCGTGCAGCACGGCCCTGTTCTTCCAGGGCCTGTCCGAAGGATTTTCCGCGTGAAACGGGAGGCCGCCTGCATGGTGACGGTTCCCGGCCGCGTGGCGCGGCGCGGGATCAGGGCTGTCTTGTCTTTTGTCCGCACGGGCCAGGGGCTTTCCGGACGGAGACGTTCTTTCATACAATCATCGCAAACAACGGCGAGGAGGATGCCCGGATGAAAATGAAGAAATTTATCAATGCGCCCGAGAACCTGACAGTCGAACTTCTGGAAGGGTTCGTGGCGGCAAACCGCGATACCGTATCCCTGGTGCCCGACAGGATGGTGGTGAACAACAAGCTCAAAGACGCCAAAAGAGTCACCATCGTCACGCAGGGCGGGGCCGGGCACGAGCCCGCCATCAGCGGGTTTGTGGGTGAAGGCATGGTGGACGTCTCGGTCGTGGGCGACATTTTCGCCGCTCCCGGCCCCCAGGCCTGCGTCGACGCCATCAAGCTGGCGGACAAGGGCAAGGGCGTTTTGTACATCGTGCTCAACCACGCCGGGGATATGCTGACAGGCAACCTGACCATGAAGGAAGCGGCAAAGCAAAACCTTAAGGTCGTCAAGATCGTTACCCAGGAGGACGTTTCCAACGCCACGCGGGACAATGCGGATGACCGCCGGGGCCTCGTGGGCTGCATTCCCACCTACAAGATAGCCGGCGCCGCCGCTGCCGAGGGCAGATCCCTCGAAGACGTCGCGGCCGTCGCCCAGCGGTTTGCCGACAACATGGCTACTCTGGCCGTTGCCGTGCGCGGCGCCACCCATCCGTCCACAGGGTCCATGCTGGCGGATCTCGGCGAGGACGAGATGGAAATCGGCATGGGCCAGCACGGCGAGGGCGGCGGCGGGCGCCAGTCCATGAAAACGGCGGACGAGACCGCGGAAATCATGATTAACGGGCTTCTCGCCGATCTTGCCATCACGAACGGCGAAAAGGTGATGCTGATCCTGAACGGAACCGGCGCCACCACGCTGATGGAACTGTTCATCCTGTACCGGCGCTGCGAGCAGCTGCTCAAGGCAAAGGGCGTCACGATCGTCGCCAATTACGTCGGCGAACTGTTGACGGTTCAGGAACAGGCCGGGTTCCAGATGTTCATGGCCCGCATGGATGACGAACTCCTGCGGCTGTGGAACGCGCCCTGCAATACGCCGTATTTCAAGAGGTAAACGCGGAAAGAGCATGCCTCTGGTCTTCGGAGGCATCCCGTAATGACGCAACCAAGGATGGATCATGGCAGATACCCAAGGCAACAAGCTTGCCAAAAACTACCACCTGGGTGTGGCGCGGGACGACGAGGCGTTTTTCGTCAAAGGTGCGTCCCATTGCGACTGGGGCATGAAGAGCAGACTGGCCCGCATGTTCAACCCGGTTTCCGGCAACACCGTGATGCTGGCCTTTGACCACGGGTATATCATGGGCCCAACGGCGGGCCTTGAGCGGCTCGACGTCACCGTGCCGCCGCTCATCCCCCATGTGGACGTGCTGATGGGAACCCGGGGCGCTTTGCGCACCTGCGTGTCTCCGGCATCGCGCAAGCCCGTGTGTTTACGCGTCAATTACGACGCTTCGGTGCTGTATGACGATATGAGCGTGGGCGGGGGCATTGCCTGCGATATCCGGAACGCGGTTCGCATGCACGCGGACTGCATGGCCGTGCAAACCTTCGTGGGCGCGCCCGGGGAAAAGAACTCCCTGGAACTCCTGGCCCGCACCGTGGACGCGGGCACGGACTACGGCATCCCCACCCTCGGGGTGGTGGCCGTGGGCAAGGACATGGTCCGGGACGAGAAGTTTTTCCTTCTGGCCACCCGGCTTTTGGCGGAAAACGGCGCGCAGCTCGTTAAAAGTTATTATTGCGACGGGTTCGAGCGCGTGGCGGCGGCCTGCCCCGTCCCCATCGTCATCGCCGGGGGCAAGAAGCTGCCGGAGGCCGAGGCGCTCGCCATGTGCGCCCGCGCCATTGCCGAGGGCGCACGCGGGGTGGACATGGGCCGGAACATCTTTCAGGCGGAATCGCCGGCAGCCATGTGCCGGACGGTGGCCAAGGTCGTGCATGAAGGATTCTCGGCCGCCGAGGCCCATGCGCTTTATCTGGAGTTACTGCACTCGTGACAAGAGCCATCCAGGAGGAGCTATGAGCGCGAAGTATTTGCATATGGGCATTCCCGTCACCAACAAAAAGCCGGGCATGGTGTACGTGGACGCCATGAAATTGTGGATGAGCAACCCGGACGACTATGATTACAAAATCGAGTATCTGAAATTCGAGGAGGGCGGCCCTTTCCCTGAGATCATGCACAAGAACCCGCATGTCGCGTTTCAGGTGGATGACGCGGAACCCTACCTCGCGGAAGCGGACCAGATTATTTTCGGCCCGGTGAGCAACCCGGACGGGTCGAGAATGGCGTTCATCATAAAAGATGATACCATTTTAGAGCTGCTGGAAAAGAAGTAAAAGACACGCTAAAAATCCGCCGGGGGATCCCGGCGGATTTTTAGTTTCATGCTCGGGACGCAAGAGGGCGGCGGAATCAGGCCGGCACGACCCCTGCCGGAGACTTCCGGCGTTTTTCCCAGAGTTTTATGTCTTTCATCTTTTTGCGGCGCAGCCGCTGCAGGGCCTTGCACACGAGGGGGGCGTCCTTGGCGTATCCCCATTTGGCGCGGTACTCCTCCGGCGTCAACCCGTGCGTGGCCATATGTTTGTGGGTGAGCATCTTGAACGGCTTCAGGCATTCCAGGCAGACGATGGAGTTGTCTTTCGGGGATCTGTCAACGGATGCGCGTTCAACATGCAGGGTATCCATACTCTTGCCGTCGGCGAGCAGCTTTTTGATAGCGGCGGAAACGCTGCGGACCATGGCGCAGATTTCCTCTTCCGTCATGCTGCGAAATCCGGCCTGGGCTTTTACAATTTCCAGAGCCATCACAATATGATCTTCCATTGCCCTTCCCTTCATTGACACTGGCTAATGTTTCTCTGGTCCAGATTTAAACCAGTAAGCATTCCGAATTTGATGCTGCATTTCGAGTGTGTGCCATTTCGCAATGAACCATAGCCCAAAAGGTAAAGAAATATCCAGTTGTTTTTTTCTTTGCGAAAAAAACATCCCGCCGGCAAAAATAAAGAATTTTTCCCCAAAAAAACACCGTTTTGAGAAGAATCCTGAATCGCAGTGTCGCAACGCCCATGAGGGCAACCCGGGGCGGCTTTCTGGGGCGCCGCCGCTTTGCGGGCATCACCTCTCTTATATGGAGTGCCACTGTACAGTCTTTTTCGTCCGGAGTCTCCGGGATCGGCAAAGTTTATTTCTAATCCGGCGGGGAGGGCATTGCGGCCCGGAAAAATTTTGCCGGAAAAAAATAAAAAACTGCTTGACCGCGCGGTGGCGTGTGTGTATTTTGCCCTCTCGCGTCAGGCTCCATGGCTTGGCGTGGGAATTTCCCCCTGTCGCGCCAGGGGAAGGGCGGGTCGAGCCCGTCCTGATGCGCCTGGTTGTACATAAGCCAACCAGGTTTGACATTTGCAGGCGTTACCAATGCCGTGAAAATGTCTTGCCGTTCCAGCCTTGGCATAAGGCTGTAAGGCGTAGAGCATACTTGGGGCTGTATTGCGTGGAACCGCAATCCCCGGTAACGCCGCACCACCTGACCGGTCTTCGTGACCGGGGCCAGGCTGGCGACAACGCTTGGTGATCTTCGCATTCGCGGTGAAAGCTGACACAGCCGGTTTGGCTATTGGCTTTCCAAACAAGAATAACGAAGATTGCCGCCGCCCCTCAAAAGGCGGCTTTTGTCGTTTTGTCCACCAGGTGCTTGAACGAGGCTCCGGCATAGCCGGAATGTTTTCCTGAGAATGGAGTATGCAACAATGACAACTGTCAGCAGTGATCGTATCAGAATCAAGCTCAAGGCTTACGATTACCGCATCCTGGATAAGGCTGTGGCCGAAATCGTGGATACGGCGAAGAACACCGGCGCGGGCATAGCGGGGCCCATCCCCCTGCCCACCAACATCCATAAGTATACGGTGAACCGCTCTGTGCACGTCGACAAAAAGTCGCGTGAACAGTTTGAAATGCGTATTCACAAGCGGCTGATGGATATTCTTGAGCCGACCCAGCAAACCGTGGACGCCCTTGGCAAGCTCTCCCTGCCTGCCGGTGTTGACGTTGAAATCAAACTGTAGGGAGCGTGAGTCATGGCTGCTAATCTTGGAATTTTAGGCCGCAAGCTCGGCATGCTCCGTGTGTTCACGGGCGACGGCGTGTCCGTTGCCGTGACCGCGATTTCCGCCGGCCCCTGCTCTGTCGTGCAGGTGAAAGGGCGCGATTCAGACGGCTACGACGCCATCCAGATCGGGTACGTCGACGCCAAGGACAAACACCTCACCAAGCCTGAGCTGGGTCATCTCGCGAAAGCCGGTGAAGGAAAATACCGCGTTCTGCGCGAAATCCGCCTCGACGGTGCGGCCGAACAGGCCGTGGGCGATGCCCTGACCGTCGGTATCTTCGCGCCCGGCGACTTTGTGAAGATTTCCGGCACGAGCATCGGCAAAGGCTATGCCGGCGCCATGAAGCGCTGGAACTTCAGGGGCGAATCCGCATCCCACGGTACGGAAAAAACGCACCGTTCCGCGGGCGGCATCGGGAACAACACCGAGCCCGGCAAGGTGTGGAAAAACAAAAAAATGGCCGGTCACATGGGTGCCCGCAACGTCACCGTGGAGAGCATCATGGTTCTTGACGTCCGGCCTGAAGAAAACCTGATCCTGGTCAAAGGGCCCGTTCCCGGTCCCGTCAATGGCCTGGTCATGGTGCGTAAGTACTAGGAGAGGGCGACACAATGGCTGTTGTAAAAATATACGATCAAGCGAAGCAGGAAGCCGGGGAAATGACCCTGGCCCCCGAAGTGTTTGAAGTGCCGGTCCGCCCCGAAATTCTGAACCTGGTGGTGCGGTCCATCCGCGCGGCGAAACGCGCCGGCACCCACTCCACGCTGACCCGCTCCATGATGAAGGGCGGCGGCGTGAAGCCCTGGCGCCAGAAAGGCACGGGCCGCGCCCGTTCCGGCTCCAACATCTCGCCCATCTGGACGGGCGGTGCCGTGACCTTTGGTCCCCAGCCGCGCGACTACTCCTTCAAGGTCAATAAGAAGGTTCGGGCGCTGGCCATGAAAATGGCGCTTTCCGCGCGTCAGTTCGACCAGAATATCATGGTGGTGAAATCCATTGAGCTGCCGGAAGCGAAGACCAAGCACTTCGCCTCCGTCGCCAAAGCTCTTGAGCTCGGTAAAGCCCTGGTGGTTGTCCCGGCGTATGACGAAGCCCTGGAACGTTCCGCCCGGAACATCCCCGGCATCACCGTAACTACGCCGGACCAGCTCAACGTGTACACCATCCTTGTTCACCCCCAGCTCGTCCTCCTCGAGGGCGCGGTCGAGCCCCTGACGGCGCGGCTTAAGTAGAGGTTGGTCATGGATTATTCGCAAATCATCATCCGGCCCCTGGTGTCGGAAAAGGCAACGTCCATGAAGGACGAAGCCAACCAGGTGGCGTTTTTCGTCAACTCTCGCGCCAACAAGATCGAGATCAAGAACGCCGTTGAAAAAGCGTTCAACGTGAAGGTCACGGATGTGCGCGTCGTGTGCAAAAAGCCCGGCGACAGAAAGCGCCAGGGCCGCGTTGTGGGCAGGGTTTCCGGCTACAAGAAAGCCTACGTGACCCTGGCTGAAGGCGCGAAGATCGAATTCTTCGAGGGAGTCTGATCATGGCTGTGCGTAAGCTGAAACCCACCTCCGCCGGTCGGCGCTTTCAGATGGTGTCCACTTTTGATGAAGTGAGCCGCACCACGCCTGAAAGAAGCCTGACCGAAGGTTTGACCAAAAAGTCCGGCCGCAACAACTACGGCCGCGTGACCAGCCGCCGCAGAGGCGGCGGGCACAAGCGCCTGTACCGCATTATTGATTTCAAGCGGGACAAGCAGGGCATCGCCGCGAAAGTCGCGACCATCGAATACGACCCGAACCGCTCGGCCCGCATCGCGCTGCTGCACTATCTGGACGGCGAAAAGCGCTACATCCTCGCCCCGGTGGGCCTGAATGTGGGCGATACCGTCATCGCCGGCGAAGGCGCGGACATCAAGCCCGGCAACTCGCTCATCATGGCGAAGATTCCCGTGGGCACGCTCATCCACAACATCGAGCTGCACCCGGGCCGCGGCGGCCAGTTCTGCCGCGCCGCCGGCACCTACGCCCAGATGGTCGCGAAGGAAGGCAAATACGCGCTTCTCCGCATGCCTTCCGGCGAAGTGCGCAAAGTGCTGGCCACCGGCCTTGCCACCATCGGCCAGGTCGGGAACATCCAGCACGAAAACATCGCTCTGGGCAAAGCCGGCCGTAACCGCTGGCTGGGCCGCCGCCCCAAAGTGCGCGGCGTTGCCATGAACCCCGTTGACCACCCCCTGGGCGGCGGCGAAGGCAGAAGCTCCGGCGGCCGCCATCCCGTGACCCCCTGGGGCAAGCCGACCAAGGGCTACAAGACCCGCGACCGTAAGAAAGCTTCGGGCAAGCTCATTGTTACCCGGCGCAGCAAGTAGGTAGGAGCCAGATATGCCAAGATCGTTGAAAAAGGGCCCTTTTGTTGATGGGCACCTTGAAAAGAAAGTGGAATTGGCCAACGCCAACTCGGACCGCCGGGTGATCAAGACCTGGTCGCGCCGGTCCACGATTCTGCCGGAAATGGTGGGGTTCACTTTTGCCGTGCATAACGGCAAGAAGTTCATCCCCGTGTTTGTCACTGAGAACATGGTCGGCCACAAGCTGGGCGAATTCTCGCCCACCCGTACCTTCCATGGGCATGCCGGGGACAAGAAAACCAAAGCCGGCAAGAAGTGAGGATGTAATGGAAGCTAAAGCTATTGCCAAATTCATCCGCGTTTCCCCGCGCAAGACCCGCATCGTCGCCAAAAACGTCGTGGGCCGCCCCGTGGAAGACGCTTTGAATATCTTGAAGTTCACGCCGCAAAAGGGTGCCGAAGTCATCCGCGCGGTCATGAGAAGCGCCCTCGCCAACGCCGAGCACAACACCGGCATGAACGTGGACGCGCTCATCGTGAAAGAGATACTTGTCAACGAAGGCCCCACCTGGAAGCGTTTCATGCCCCGCGCGCAAGGCCGCGCGACCAGCATCCGCAAACGCACCAGCCATGTAACCGTCATTCTTGCCGAGAACAACTAGGAAACGCTATGGGTCAGAAAGTCCATCCCTTCGGGTTCCGGCTCGGGTACAACAAGAACTGGCAGTCCCGCTGGTATAGTAAGAAAGAGTACCCGGCCTTTGTGTTTGAAGACCACACTATCCGTAAACACGTCAAAAAGCTTCTGTACTCCGCGGGGATTTCGAAGATCGAAATCGAACGCGCCAGCGGCAAAGTGCGTCTTATCCTTTCCACCGCCCGGCCCGGCATCATCATCGGCCGCAAAGGCGTGGAAATCGAAAAGCTGCGCGGCGACCTGAAGAAGCAGTTTGGCAGAGAATTCGTCATTGAGGTCAACGAGATCCGCCGCCCGGAAACGGACGCGCAGCTCGTGGCCGAAAGTGTGGCGCAGCAGCTCGAACGCCGTATCGCGTTCCGCCGCGCCATGAAACGTACCGTCGCCATGGCCCGTAAATTCGGGGCGGAAGGCATCAAGATCGGCTGCGCCGGTCGTCTTGCCGGGGCGGAAATCGCCCGTTCCGAATGGTACCGTGACGGTCGGGTGCCCTTGCAGACGCTGCGTGCCGACATTGATTTCGGGTACGCTGAAGCGAACACCACGTACGGTAAAATCGGCGTGAAAGTGTGGATCTTCAAGGGTGAAATCCTTGACACCGAGGTGGAACAGTAATGCTCAGCCCTAAACGAGTTAAATTCCGTAAGCGCCAGAAAGGGCGCATTAAAGGTCCCGCCACGGGCGGCAACTATGTTGCTTTCGGCGACATCGGTCTGAAAGCGCTGGAGCACGGCAAGCTGACCAACCAGCAGATTGAAGCGGCGCGTATCGCCATGATGCGCCACATCAAGCGCGGCGGGCGGGTCTGGATCCGCATTTTCCCGGACCATCCGTTCACCTCCAAGCCGCTTGAAGTCCGCATGGGTAAGGGGAAAGGCGCCCCGGCGGGTTGGTATGCTCCGGTGAAACCGGGCCGCGTATTGTACGAAATCAAGGGCGTCACCATTGAATTGGCGAAAGAAGCCCTGGTCCGCGCCCAGCATAAGCTGCCCATCAAGACCAGCATCGTGACGCGTGAGGGCCTGTAAGATGAAAGCTACTGATACAAGAAAAGAACTGGCCAACCTGAGCCGCGAAGACTTGGCGAAACGCCTGGTAGAAGCCCGTCAGGACCTCTTTGATCTTCGCTTCAAGCACGCCACGGGTCAGCTTGAGAAGACCGCCCAGATTCCGGCGGCCAAGCGCGAAGTTGCGCGCATCCTGACCTACATGAAGAAGGGAGCCTAACAATGGACCAGGCTGTCACATACAAAAAAGGCCGCACCCTGACCGGCATCGTCGTCTCCGACGTGAACGACAAGACCATCGTGGTGCGTGTTGAAACGCTGGTAAAGCATCCGCTTTTGAAAAAATACATCCGCCGTCACAAGAAATTCACGGCGCATGATCCGAATAACGAAGGCAAAGTGGGCGACAAGGTGGCCATCATCGAGTTCCGTCCCATGTCGCGCAACAAGCGCTGGCATATTGTGTCCGTGCTTGAAAAAGCCGTGTAGGGGTTAAGCCATGATCCAGGTAGAATCTACATTGATGGTGGCCGACAACTCCGGCGCCAAGGAAGTGGCCTGCATCAAAGTGCTGGGCGGCTCCCATCGCCGGTATGCATCCGTCGGGGACATTATTATGGTCTCCGTGAAAGACGCCATGCCCCACACCAAGGTGAAAAAGGGCGACGTTATGCAGGCCGTTATCGTCCGTACCAAAAAAGAAGTGCGCCGCGCCGACGGGTCGTACATCAAGTTCGACTCCAGCGCGGCCGTGCTCCTGACCAAGCAGGGAGAGCCCGTGGGCACCCGTATTTTCGGACCCGTTGCCCGCGAACTCCGCGCCAAGAACTTCATGAAAATCGTCTCCCTGGCGCCGGAAGTTCTCTAGGAGCTTATGATGAAACAGTATCGTATCCGCAAAAACGACAAGGTGAAGATCACCGTCGGGAAAGATAAGGACAAAGTCGGCAAGGTGCTGAAAATCCTTAAAAAGAAGGACGCCGTGCTGGTCGAAAAGATCAACATGGCGAAGCGCCACACCAAACCCAACCCCTATGCCAAACAGCAGGGCGGGATTGTGGAAAAGGAAATGCCGATCCATATCTCCAACGTAAAGGTGATATGCGACAAGTGCACGGAAGCGACACGGGTTGGTTACCGCACCACCGAAGACGGCAAGAAAGTTCGCTTCTGCAAAAAATGCAATGAAAATATGGATTAAGGTGAAAGACGATGACGCGTCTTGAAAAACTTTATCGCGAGAAAGTGGTGCCGGCCCTGAAGACGGAATTTGGCTACAAATCTCCCATGCAGGTTCCCGGACTGGAAAAGATCTCGCTGAACATCGGTCTCGGCGCCGCCTCCCAGAATAACAAGCTGATGGAGGAAGCGGTTGCGGAACTCTCCAATATCGCCGGTCAGAAGGCCGTGGTCACCAGAGCGAAAAAATCCATCGCCGCTTTCAAGCTGCGTGAAGGCATGCCCATCGGCTGCCGCGTTACGTTGCGCGGGCAGAGAATGTGGGACTTTCTCGATAAACTGATGAACTTCGCGCTGCCGCGCGTCCGCGACTTCCGCGGCGTGCCGGACCGCGGGTTCGACGGCCGGGGCAACTTCACCCTGGGGATCAAGGAACACTCCATCTTCCCGGACCTGGAAGCGGACCGTGTGGACAACCCCAAGGGCATGAACATCACTATCGTGACGACCGCCAATACCGACAAGGAAGGCAAGCTCCTGCTCGACCAGCTGGGCATGCCGTTCCGTAAGTAATAAGGAGAAGACCCTTGTCTCGTACCTCACTGGAAGTCAAAGCCGCTCGCAAGCCGAAGTTCAGCAGCCGCCAGTATAACCGCTGCCCCATTTGCGGCCGCCCGCGCGCCTATATGCGCAAGTTCGGCCTGTGCCGTATCTGCTTCCGCAATATGTCGCTCCGCGGTGAACTGCCCGGCGTTCGCAAGTCGAGCTGGTAGTTTAGTTGTCAAAGCCGGTTCCCGGGCGCGGGCTTTTTTCCGCGCGGCGGGCAGCCGGGTTTATATTCAGTCAGAGGGGCACCGCCCCAAGGAGTTTGTTATGACCGATCCTATTGCAGATATGCTCACGCGTATCCGCAACGCACACATGGCCCTTCACAAGGAAGTACGTGTGCCGCGCTCGAAGATGAAGGAATCAATCGCCGCCATCCTCAAGCAGGAAGGGTATGTGGATGCCGTCACCATGGAAGAGAAGGATATAGCCATCAGCCTTCGCTACCTCAAAGGCACCGCCGGCATCGCCGGCTTAAAGCGCATCAGCACCCCCGGGCGGCGGCAGTACGTTGGCCACTCGGCCATTCCCAAGGTACAGAACGGCCTGGGTATTTGCATTCTCTCGACCTCCAAAGGCGTGCTCGACGGCGAGACCGCCCGGACGCAGAAGGTCGGGGGCGAACTTTTGTGTGAAATCTGGTAGGGGTTTGCTCATGTCACGCATAGGAAAATTACCGATTACCATCCCGAGCGGCGTTACCGTTACGGTAAAAGACGCGGAAGTTGTCGTAAAGGGCCCCAAAGGGGAACTTGCGACCCCGCTGCACTCGCTCCTGAAATACGACGTTGCGGCGAACCAGGTTACCATCACCCGTGAAGACGACTCCCGCGAAGCGAGAGCCCAGCACGGCCTGCGCCGGACCCTTCTCGCCAACTGCGTTACCGGCGTGACCGCGGGGTTTGCCAAAACCCTGGAAGTCATCGGCGTCGGCTACAAAGTGGCTGTCAAAGGCTCCCAGGTGGAGCTTGCGCTCGGCTTTTCGCACCCCGTGGTGATTGATCTGCCCAAAGGCATCACCGCCGCCGTCGACGGCCAGAAGCTGACGCTCTCCGGCATCGACAAGGTTCTTGTCGGCGAAACCGCGGCTAAAATCCGCCGCCTGCGGAAGCCTGAACCCTACAAGGGCAAGGGCATCAAGTACGAAAACGAGCATATCCGCCGTAAAGTCGGTAAATCCGGCACCAAGAAATAGGCAGGTAGTATACAATGGCTATGACGAAAGAAGAAGCGAGATGCCGCCGCAAAATCCGCATCCGCAAGAAGATTTCGGGCGACGAAGCGCGTCCGCGTCTGGTCGTGTTCCGTTCCAACGTGCATATTTACGCGCAGATCGTGGACGATACGACCGGCAACACTCTTGTTGCTACCTCCACTCAGGTTCTCAACAAGGGCGACGGCAAAGGGCACTGCAACAAAACCGGTGCCGACCTGGTGGGCAAGGAAATCGCCCGCCTTGCTTTGGATAAGAACATCACCAACGTGGTTTTTGACCGTAACGGGTATCTGTATCACGGCCGTATCAAGGCGGTTGCCGACGGCGCCCGTGAAGCGGGCCTGAAATTGTAGGACGCAGGGAAGAACATGGAACAACAGAACGAATCCGGTTTTGTCGAAAAGATTGTGTCCCTGAACAGGGTTGCGAAAGTCGTGAAAGGCGGCCGCCGGTTCAGCTTTTCCGCGCTGGTCGTGGTTGGCGACGGCAAGGGAAGCGTGGGCTACGGCCTGGGCAAGGCCCAGGAAGTGCCCGAAGCGCTCCGCAAGGCTTCCGAACACGCCAAGAAGCACATGATTAAGGTGCCCCTGGTTGAAGGAACCCTGCCGTACGAAGTGCTCGGCCGCTTCGGCGCCGGCCGCGTCATGCTCAAACCCGCTTCCGAGGGCACGGGCATCATCGCGGGCGGCCCGGTCCGCGCCGTCATGGAAGCCGCCGGCGTTGCCGACGTGCTGACCAAGGCCATCGGCACGAACAACCCGCACAACGTTTTGCGCGCCACCGTGGAAGGCCTGGCCTCCCTGCGCAGCGCCGACGACGTGGGTGAAATCCGCGGCAAAAAATTGGAAACGCCCCGCAAGTAAGCGGGTCGGAATGCGAGTGCCGGAAATGGTTCCGGCGCGAAAACCGCGCGCATTTTTTGCGCGCGCAGCAGACAAGGTAGTGTCATGATTAAGATCAAACTCGTCCGCAGCTGGGTCGGCTGCGCGCCGGCGCAGCGCAAGATCCTTGCCGCGCTCGGCCTGAAGCGCCCCAACATGGTCAGAGAATTCAAGGATACCCCCGCCATTCGCGGCATGGTAGCCAAAGTCCCCCATATGGTGGAGGTGGTAAGCTAATGCAACTGCATCAATTGTACCCCTTCCCGGAAGAACGCAAGAACCGTAAACGCATCGGTCGCGGCGGCGGCTCCGGCTCGGGCAGCACCTCGGGCAAAGGCCACAAGGGCCAGAACGCCCGCGCCGGTGGCGGCGTGCCCGCCGGGTTTGAAGGCGGCCAGATGCCGCTGCAGCGCCGTCTGCCCAAGCGCGGCTTCAAGAACTACCCCTTCCGCATGCGGTATGAGGTCATCAATCTCGCGCTTCTGCTTGCCGCGTTTGAAGGCAAGAGCGCGATATCCATTGACGACATCTACGAACGCGGCCTCGCCAAGGCGGGGAATCCCGTGAAGATTCTCGGCGACGGCGAACTTGCGGCCGCGCTCACGGTTGAAGCGCACAAGTTCAGCGCTTCCGCCGCGGAAAAAATCCAAAAGGCGGGCGGCACGGCCAAAGTTATTGGCGGTGAGGAAGCTCCCGCCGCGCCGAAAGGGAAAAAGGCGAAAGCTGCAACTGCAACCAAGACGCAAGGATAAGCCGTGGCACTTTCCGGTGTAGAAAATCTGGCGCGCGTCCCGGAGCTTCGCAAGAAGCTCCTTTGGACCGCGCTTCTGCTGGTGGCTTACCGGCTGGGCGTGCATGTGCCCGTGCCGGGCATTGACGCCGTCGCGCTGAAAGAGTTTTTTGCCTCCGTGCAGAACACGCTTTTCGGCATTTTCGACATGTTCTCCGGCGGCGGCCTTTCCAACCTGTCGGTCTTCGCCCTCGGGGTCATGCCCTACATTTCCGCGTCCATCATCATGCAGCTTCTGCAGGTGGTGAGCCCGGACATCAAGCGCATGGCCAAGGAAGAAGGGCAGGCCGGCCGTAAAAAACTGACGCAGTACACCCGGTACGGCACCGTGCTTATCACCATCGTGCAGGGCTTCGGCCTCGCCACGGTGCTGGAAAGCATGCACAGCCCCATTACGAACGCGCCGCTCGTGATTATGACGGGCCTCTCGTTCAAGCTGGTCACGGTCATCACCATGACCGCCGGGACCGTGCTTATCATGTGGCTCGGCGAGCAGATCACCGAGCGGGGCATCGGCAACGGCATCTCGCTTATCATCTTCTCGGGCATCGTCACGGGGCTTCCCCGCGCGATCGTGCACTCCATCGAACTCATCGGCGCGGGCACGTTCAGCATTTTCCAGGTCATTATCCTGGTCGTCTTCATGCTGGCGGTGCTGGTGGGCATTGTGTTTGTGGAACGGGCGCAACGGCGCATTCCCATCCACTACGCCAAACGCCAGGTGGGCCGTAAGATGTACGGCGGACAGACCACGCACCTGCCCCTGAAAGTGAACACAGCGGGCGTCATTCCGCCGATCTTCGCATCCAGCCTGCTTATCTTCCCGGCGACGGTGGCGAGTTTCTCCACCGCTCCCTGGCTGCAGCAGGTGGCGAGCTGGTTCTCGCCGCAGACGGTGCTGTACAACGTGCTGTTCGTTTCCCTGATCGTGTTCTTCTGCTTCTTCTACACCGCCATCATCTTTGATCCCAAAGACATCGCGGAAAACCTGAAGAAGCAGGGCGGGTTCATACCGGGCATCCGTCCCGGCAGCAAAACCCGCGAGTACATTGACAGGGTGCTCACCCGCATTACATTCTGGGGCGCGATCTATATTTCCCTGGTCTGCGTGATTCCCCAGGTGCTGATGAGCCAGTTCGCGGTACCGTTTTATTTCGGCGGCACGAGCCTTCTCATTGTGGTGGGCGTCGCCATGGACTTCATGGGTCAGCTTGAATCGCATCTGATTTCACGTCAGTACGAAGGGCTGATGGGCAAAACCCGCCTGAAAGGGCGGAGCTGAGTACTCCGGTGAAGAAATACCGCGGCGTTTTTTTGAAAAACGCCAACGAAATAGCTGTGATGCGCGAGGCAAACCGTTTGGTTGCCGTGGCTCTGAACGAAATGGAAGCCGCAGTGCGCCCTGGCGTCACAACCATGCTCTTTGAAGAAATAGCCCGCGACTTTTGCGCGCGGCATAAGGTTACGCCTTCGTTCCTGGGATACTTGGATTTCCCGTTTGCCCTGTGTTGCTCGGTGAACGAGGAAGTCGTGCACGGGTTTCCCTCGGACAAACGTGTGGTCAACGAGGGGGACATCGTCAGTTTCGACTTCGGCGTCATCCTCGACGGCTTTCACGGCGACTCGGCCCGCACTGTCGGGGTGGGCGCCGTGTCCGAGCAGACGCAAAAACTCATGGACGTGACGCGCGAATCATTGTCCAAGGGGATAGCGGCTGCGCGCGTGGGCAATAACCTGAACGATATCGGCATTGCCGTGCAGCGGCATGTTGAGGCGCACGGTTTTTCGGTTATCCGGCGGTTTGTGGGGCACGGCATCGGCCGTCACCTGCATGAGAAGCCGGAAATACCGAACTACTTCGCCCCGGGCCTGCCGGACCTTCCCTTGCAGGAAGGCATGGTGCTCGCCATTGAACCCATGGTCGCGACCGGCTCTTACGAGGTTGCGATCCAGGATGACGGCTGGACCGCGGTGATGCGCGACGGCGGCATGTCCGCCCATTTTGAGCATACGGTCGTCGTGGCTCACGACGGCCCGCAGATATTAAGCCTTCCGTGATAATCATCGCTTGACGATGATTATCTTCGGCGCTATAGTGCTGTGCTCAAATCTGGAGTTTTGCGAAAAAATCGCGATAATTCCAGGGTTTCGAACAGATGCATTGCAGCCGGATATGCCGGCATTATCAGCCTGACGTTCAGGCATAGAGTATATGGAGAGGGAGTAGACCATGAAAGTCAGGCCTTCCGTTAAGAAATTGTGCCCGAAATGCAAAGTGATCCGTCGCTTTGGCGTCTTGCGGGTAATCTGCGAAAACCCCCGGCATAAGCAGCGCCAGGGCTAAGCGAACCAGGAGTTACACGTGGCCAGAATCGCTGGAGTTGACCTGCCCAGAGGCAAGCGCGCGGATATCGCCCTGACGTATATTTATGGCGTCGGCCGGGCTACCGCGCTGAAGATTCTTGACGTGACCGGCGTTGATTGGACGCGCGGCATCGACGACCTTTCCGCCGACGAGATCAATGAGATCCGTAAAGAACTCGAACAAAATCATAAAGTTGAAGGCGATCTCCGTCGTGAAGTCGCCGGCAACATCAAGCGGCTTATGGATATCGGCTGCTACCGTGGCCTCAGGCACAGAAAGGGCCTGCCGGTGCATGGGCAGCGCACGCATACCAACGCGCGCACCCGCAAAGGCCCGCGCAGAGGCGCGACGCCCAAGAAAAAATAGTCTCCGTGGTGATTGCCGCGCCCGCCGTATTGCGTGGGGCGGCCGCACACGCGGGACCCGAGAAACCATTCAAGCGAGAGTGTGACAATGGCTAAAGCCAAACGTGCTGTTAAGAAACGCGAGAAGAAAAACGTTCCTGTGGGGCTGGTGCATATTCAGGCCTCCTTCAACAATACGATCATCACCTTTACCGATACCCGCGGTAACGCGGTCTCCTGGGCTTCCGCCGGCCAGGCCGGCTTCAAGGGCTCGCGTAAGTCGACGCCCTTTGCCGCACAGGTTGCCGCCGAGCAGGCTGCCCGCCGCGCACAGGAAAACGGCATGCGCACCGTCGGCATTTATGTGCAGGGTCCCGGCACCGGCCGTGAGTCCGCCATGCGTGCCGTGAACCAGGCCGGTTTCCGCGTGGCTTTCATCCGGGACGTTACCCCCATTCCGCATAACGGATGCCGCCCGCCCAAGCGGCGCCGGGTCTAATCGCGGAAAAGCAGGAAAGGCGGCCCGCCATGGTGCGGGGCCTTCCTTTTTCGGGGTGCGGCCGCTGCATGGCAGCAAGCCCGGACGCGGTTTTTACGGAACCGTTACCGGCTGGATGATACATAACAGGCGCAGTCTTCCGGATGCGCCTTTGGCGTGAACCCTCATGCCTTCAAGGAAGCGGATATGAGCATGCTCAAAAAACAAGGCGACAGACTAATTAACGCCCGCAACTGGTGTGAACTGGTCAAGCCGGAACAGATCGTTCGCGATTCCGAGCCCGGCGACACCCAGTATGGCAAGTTTGTCTGCGAACCGCTGGAACGCGGTTACGCGACAACGCTTGGCAACGCCCTGCGCCGCGTGCTGCTTGCCTCGCTCCAGGGCGCTGCCCTGGTCGCTGTGAAGATTTCCGGCGTGCAGCATGAGTTTACCACCATTCCCGGCGTCCTTGAGGACGTCACCAACGTGGTGCTGAATTTGAAACAGGTGCGCCTCGCCATGGATACGGACGAGCCGCAGCGCCTGGCGCTCGACGTGAAAGGCAAAGGCCTTGTCACGGCCGGGCAGATAGCGGTCAACCAGAACGTGCAGGTGCTCAACCCCGAGCTGCCGCTGTTCACGATGACTGAGGATATTGAGCTTTCCATCGAACTCGAAGCGCGCATGGGCAAAAGCTATGTCCCGGCGGACATGCACGAAGGTCTTGCCGAGGAAATCGGCCTGATTACCCTTGATGCGAGCTTCTCGCCGATCCGCAAGGTAGCCTATTCCGTGGAACAGGCCCGCGTCGGCCAGATGACGAACTACGACAAGCTCATTCTGGAAGTATGGACCGACGGGTCTGTTACCCCCGAGGACGCTATCGCGTATTCCGCGAAGATCCTCAAGGACCAGATTTCCGTATTCATCAACTTTGACGAACGCATCGCGGGCGCGGGCCAGGGCGCAAGTTCCGGCCTTTCCGACCTCAACGAGAACGTGTTCAAGTCCATTGACGAACTGGAGCTTTCCGTTCGCGCAACCAACTGCCTGAAGAGCGCCAATATTGACCTCGTGGGCGAGCTGGTGCAGAAGACCGAAGGCGAAATGCTCAAAACCAAGAACTTCGGCCGCAAGTCCCTTGATGAAATCCGCAAGGTGCTGGGCGAGATGAAACTTGATTTCGGCATGAAGATCGATAATTTCGAAAAGAAATATCAGGAATGGAAGGGGAAGCAGCAAAATGAGGCATAGAAATTCCGGGCGCAAACTGAGCCGGACTCCCGCTCACCGCAAAGCGCTGTTCCGTAACATGGCAAAAGCCCTTTTGACCTACGGACGCATTACGACTACTGAAGCAAAAGCCAAAGAGATCCGCGGTGTTGTTGAACCCCTGATCACCCTTGGCCTGCAAAACGACCTGCATGCCCGCCGCCAGGCGTACCGCGTGCTGGGTTGCCACAAACTTGTGAAGCGTCTTTTTGACGACATCGCGCCCGCGTATGCCGGCATTCCCGGCGGCTTTACGCGCATCTCCAAGCTTGCGCTTCCCCGCAAGGGCGATGCGGCCCCCATGGCCGTGATCGAACTCTTGAAAGAAACGCCCGCTCCGGCCGACGCGGCTGACGCCAAACCCAAGAAGGTTGCCAAGCCCAAAGCCGCGAAGCCGAAGGAAGAGGGCGCCGAGGACGCGAAAAAGTCCAAGGCTCCTGCCAAGCCGCGTGCCACCAAGGCCGCCGCTCCCAAGGCTGCCAGAGCTCCCAAAGCCGCTCCCAAGGCCTCCGCTCCCAAAAAGATGAAAATCGGCGGCGAATAAAAGCCGCTCTTGTCTTACTGCAGCAGCCCGGTTTTTTTGAACCGGGCTGCTGCGTTTTATGCAAAGTATGCCCGCTTGCAAGGCGGATAGGGACAGGGGGGGCGAAAATCGCTTTACGCCTGGCATGATCGATTACCTTATAGGGTAAATTAATCCCCTCTTGCCTCTTCATATTGTAGGTTTATTGCGCTATACTATAGGTCTCGGCATCAAATACGCCGTAGGGAGGAAAGAATGAGTGACAATTGGGATGAACTGGAGAAGCCGCTGCGCCAGTTGCTGGGCCAGGTGAAGGCCAATCTCAGCGCTTCGGAGCGCCGGGAGATTGAAGAGTACATCAACGGGAACGAATTTGATGCAGCCATGGAAGCCCTGGTGGACTTCCTTGCGGAGAAAACCGAGCCGATCTCCAAACCCGCCCTTGCTTCTGCGCGTAAATTGGCAACCGCTATGGAGCTTGACGGCGAGCTGAAACGGATAAATACCGTTCTGGCGAAGAAGACCGGCTGAGCCGGAGGTTGCGGTTTTCCGGCGGGTCTGTGCCCGGTAGCAGCGCACAGAAAAGCCCCATTATGCAACAATATGCGGTTTACGTGTTGCATCATGGGGCTTTTCTGTTGCCGGCGGCAAACGGCATATGTCTCTCATTTTTATTTTATATAGTTATTTCAAATTATTGTATCTAAAGTGGTGCAATCCCTCCCACGTTGTAAAACTGGCATATCTTATGCTTGGCTTACGGTGCCATTGAACGTGGCGATGTGTTCCGGCACCTTACATACGAAACCCTTTACAGGCGGCGCGCGGTTTTGGAATACGCGGCGCGCTGCCGGACCACGGGAGAAAATCATGGCGGGACCCTTGGAAGGCGTGCGCGTTCTCGACGCGTCGGCTGTTATCGCTGCGCCGTTCGGCGCGGCCATGCTCGGCGACTTCGGCGCCGAGGTCATCAAAGTGGAAATGCCCGGCAAGGGCGATACCGGGCGCGCCATGGGGCCCCTTTGGGAAGGGAAGTCCGTGCGTTGGCCGACGTTTTCGCGCAACAAGAAAACCGTCACGCTGGATTTACGCCGGGAGGAGGGCAAAAATATCTTCCTCAAGCTGGTCGAGAAGAGTGACATCATTTTTGAAAATTTCCGTACCGGCACGTTCGATAAATGGGGTCTGGACTACGAAACGCTGAAAAAACACAATCCCGGGATCATTCTGATCCGCGTCACAGGCTACGGCCAGACAGGTCCCTACGCCAAACTCGCCGGGTTCGGCACGCCGGCCACGGCCTTTTCCGGGTACACCGCGCTCAGCGGTTTTCCGGACAGCCCGCCGGTCAGCCCCCCGATATCGCTGGCCGACTATGTGGCCGGGCTCTACGGCGCTTACGCGGCCTTGATGTGCCTGTACTACCGCGACGTGAAGAAGGGCGGGGGCCAGGAAGCGGACGTCAGTCTGTACGAAGGGTTGTTCCGCTGGCTTGAGGGCAACATCGGCTATTTTGACAAAACGGGTGAAAACAGGGACCGTGCGCCGACCATCGCCGGTTCCGCCAGCCCCTCCGGCACGTATCAGACCCGCGACGGCAAGTGGGCCGTGCTGGTTTGCAGCACGGACAAAACGTTCGAGTATCTCGCCAAAGCCATCGGCCGGGAAGACATGGTCGCGGACCCGCGTTTTTGCACCAACGGCCAGCGGGTGAAGCACAGCGATCTGGTGGACGAGGTCGTCATCAACTGGTTCAGGGAACACGACTGGGAGTATATCAAAAAGCACCTCGACGAATATGGCGCGCCCGTCAACCTTGTGTACACCATGGAAGATATTTTCGCGGACCCGCACTACGCGGCCAGGAAAAATATCGTGGAAATCGAACACCCGGAACTGGGCACGATCCGCATGCCGAGCGTGACCCCCATCCTTTCCAAAACGCCCGGCGCGATCAAGTGGGCGGGAGCGGGTTTGGGGGCCTACAACGAGGACGTGTTCGGCACGCTCCTGGGCATGGGCAAGGAAGAGATAGCGAAGCTCCGGGAAGAAGGCATTATTTAACCGCGAGGACATTGCTATGGAAGGGAAGATGGTTTGGCCTGCGAAGGTGACGATCTGCGAAGTCGGGCTGCGGGACGGCATCCAGAACGAAACAAAAATCCTGAGCGTCGAAGAGAAACTCGCGCTCCTGGATGCCGTTGTCGCATCCGGGATCAGGGTCGTTGAAATAGGTTCCTTCGTGCACCCCAAAGCCGTTCCGCAGATGGCGAACACCGGGGAACTGGCCAAGGCCATGAAGCGCGCGGAGGGCGTGGAATACCGCGTGCTCGTGCCAAACCTCAAGGGGCTGGAGCGGGCCCATGACGCGGGCATCACCAAGGCCAAGCTCACGGTGAGCGTCAGCGAAACCCACTGCATGGCCAATTTCAACCAGACGCCGTTGCAGATGATGGAAGGGTTCAAACCGTGCGTGGAGTTCGCGGCCAAGAACGGCATCGCCATTTCCGGCGCGCTTTCCTCCGCCTGGGGCTGCGCCTGGGAAGGCAAGATCCCCGCCGCCCAGATTGAGAAGATCACCCGGGCGTTCCTGGATCTCGGCATCACCGAGCTTTCCCTGTCCGACGCCACGGGCATGGCGAACCCGCGCCATATCTATGAATTGGGCGGGTATATGCGCAAAACCTTCCCGCAGGTAACCTGGGTGCTGCATCTGCACAATACCCGCGGCATGGCGCTTGCCTGCGCGACGGCCGCGCTCCAGGCGGGCATCACCGTGTTTGACGGCGCGTTCGCCGGGTTCGGCGGCTGCAACTTCATCCCGGACGCCAGCGGCAACGTGGCCACCGAAGATCTTATCCACATGCTCCACGAAATGAACGTGGACACGGGGGTTGATCTGGTCAGGGCCATGGAGACCGGCAGGCTGGCGGAATCGCTTCTCGGGCACCGGGGCGACAGTTACGTGCTGCGTGCCGGGCGGTGTGTGGATCTGACCACCAAACAGGCCGCGAAGCAGAACAACACGTAATTGCAGATATGTCAAAAAAGAACCGGGGCCGCGTGGCGGTCCCGGTTCTTTTCGGTAGCAATACCGAGGCCTGGCGTTGGGCTACATGCAGTTGCGGCAGATTTCGATGTTGTCGAATTTTTCGCTGTAATATTCGTAGATCAGGCCTTTGAAATAGTCCGAGTTCCAGACCTCGCTGATGGACGTTTTGGCGACGTTGCCCACCTTGACGGTCTGCCGCCAGTCGTGGCAGCAGATAATCATGTCCCCGTTCTCCACGATATAAGCCTGTTTGAGGAAAAGATCGCAATTGCGCTTGGGCGCGGGTTTGCGCGCCTCCGGCCTGAGGGCGCTTGCCGCTTCCTCGCCGCTGCGGTTGTCGAGGCTGTGGATGCGGAAGTCCACATCCCGCGCGGCCCAGTACTCCCTGGCTTTTTCCAGTTCGTTTTCCACCAGTTTCGTTCTGATGGTCGTGACGATGACCTTGGGCCGCTTGGCGCCCATGGTTTTCTTCATATCCAGGAACGTGTTGATGTTCGTCATGGTCCGGGAAAAATCCAGCCCCATGGACTCACGGTATGTTTCTTCGGAGTAGCCGTTGACGCTGATCCAGAGCTGGTCGAGTTTGGCTTCGATAAGTTTCTTCGCGACATCCTCTGTCAGGAGCCCCGCGTTGGTATTGATCTTGGTCTTGACCGGAAAGACGCATTTCTTTTTGATTTCCCGCAGGATATCGGGCATGCGCTTGTCCATCAGCGGCTCGTTGGTCAGGTAGGGGCTGATGCGGCCGACCATATGTTTCGCGCATTCATCGATGATTTTGTGGATCAGGGAATCGTCCATGCGGCCGTGGGGAATTTCCTTGGGGCTCTGGGAATGCGGGCAAAATATGCAGGTGGCGTTACAGGTGGAGAGCGTCTGGAATTCCACCGCCCTGGGAAATGACGGGCGGAACCGCTTACCGGTCCTGGCCCAGGTGAATATTTTTTGCAACAGCCCCTCGTCCGGGCCGGGCATGTAGTACCGCGCCATACGTGTCTCCTTTGCGCGTCTTCTTCGTACGGGTCGCAAGAGCCCGTGAGGATGCGGCGCGCGCACGCGATGTATACCCCGCCCGGACGAGAAATGCAAAACACCTCTTTGGGCCGGTGGCTCACTGTGTGTGCCCGGAATCGCATTGCGCCGTTCCGGATCGGTTTTCTTGTATGCCTCCGGGAGAAAAATGCGTAGTATGGCGCCGCAACAGCCTAATGCAAGGAGCTTTTCATGAGAACCATCCGGCTCGGCAGTACCGGTTTGCAGGTCACCGGCGTCAGCTTCGGCGCATTGCCCATCCAGCGCATTTCCCTCGACGAGGCGGTCCGCATTTTGCGCCGCGCCCTTGAGGCGGGCGTCAACTTTTACGATACGGCCCACGTCTATTCGGACAGCGAGGAAAAAATGGGCGTGGCCTTCGCCGGCCTGCGGGATAACATCATCATCGCCACCAAAAGCATGAGCGGAACGGGCGCGGAAGTGGCAAAGGACATCGATACCAGCCTTGCAAAGCTCAAGACAGACTATATTGATGTGCTCCAGATCCACAACCCGTCCACCGTGCCCGTGCCCGATGACGGAACAGGCCGGTACGAGGCCATGCTCGCCGCGAAGCAAGCGGGCAAAATCCGCCACATCGGGCTGACGAACCACCGCATCGAGCGGGCGGAGGCAGCCGCGGATTCCGGCCTGTACGAAGTGATCCAGTACCCGTTCAGTCTCCTGTCCTCGCTGAAAGAGCAGGATTTCGCCCGCCGGTGCAAGGACCTCGATATCGGGTTTATCGCCATGAAAGCCCTTTCCGGCGGGCTCGTGCGCCATATTCCGGCGGCGTACGCCTTCATGCGCCGGTTCGAGAACGTGGTGCCCATCTGGGGTATCCAGCGGATGGAAGAGCTTGAGGAGTTCCTTGCCCTGGAAGCCAACCCGCCCGCCTGGGATGCAACCATGCAGGCCCAGGTGGAAGAAGAGCGGAACGCGCTCGGCAAGAATTTCTGCCGCGGGTGCGGCTATTGCCTGCCGTGCCCGGTCGGCATCCCCATTCCCATGCTCGCCCGCATGCGGTTGTTCCTGGAACGCGCCGTCTGGCGCAAAGAAATTACTCCCGAAGCCCAGGCGAAAAACGCCAAGGCGGACGAGTGTATCAACTGCGGGGATTGCGCCTCCCGCTGTCCTTATGAGCTTGACCCCGCCGCGCTGGTTAAAGAGAATTACGCCTATTACAAGGCGTTCGTGGCGGAGAAAAAGGCTTCGGGCGCGATATAGCCGGAAAAAGGAGCGCTCGCCGGGCCCGGCGGGCGCTCGAGGCCGTTGACAAAGTTNGCGTAGCGAACATTTTGGCCGCGACGTCGGGCCAGACCATCTCCGGCGTCATGTCGCGCATGCACTTGTGGTGCTGCAACGGGCATTCCTGCGGGCCGTGCAGCCCGCACGGGCGGCAGGGAAGCGGCAGTTCCATGACCGTCGCGCCTTCGCCTCTGGGGAAAAACCCCAGTTCCCGCACCGTGGGGCCGAAAAGGGCCGTGACCGGCGTTTTCTGGGGCCAGGCCAGATGCATGGGGCCGGAGTCGTTGGTCAAATAGCAGGAAAGACGGCCGATAAAGGCGGCGAGTTCCGGCAAAGAGAGCTTGGCCGCGAGATTGATGATACTCTTGCCGTCTTCTTTGGACAACTCGTTCACCGCAAGGGAGACGGTTTCCTCCGCCATGGCCTCTTCATCGCCGGGGCCGCCGAACACCAGGACCCGCGCGCCTTCCCGCGCGGCCTTAGCCGCAATGGCGGCGAAATATTCCAGGGGCCAGCGCTTGGTGCCCCAGATGGACCCCGGATGCACGCCGAGAACGGGCGCTGCCCGCTCCGCCGCGAGGGAGGCGAAAAACCGTTCAGCCGCATCCGCCGCCTCCTGGGGCAGCACTATATCCGGCCAGCCGGAAAGCGGCACGCCGCGCGCGCCGAGATCCAGCGGCAGGAGGAGGCGGAGCAGCCGCTCCACTTCCTCAAATTCCGTAAACAGCCTCGGGACCGTATGGGTATAGAACCAGGCGTTGGCCCTGGGTTCCGCGTAGCCGATGCGCACCTTGGCGCTGCTCCAGCGGGCCAGCATGCCGCTGCGCAAACTCCCGTGGGCGGAAATCCACAACCCGTAGCGTTCGCGGCCCAGGGCGCGGCCAAGGCGGAGCGCTTGCAGCGCGCCCTTGTCCCGGCCGCGTTTGTCGTATTCGTACACGTTCGTCAGCGCCGGGTGGGACGCGAACAAACCCTTGAATCCCTTGCGGACCCAAAAATCGATGACCGCATCCGGGTAGGCCGCGCGCAAGGTTTGCAGCAAAGGCAACGTGAGGATGGCGTCCCCGAGAAATGCCGTGTTCCATACGCCGATCTTGGTCATAGTCCTTCCATGGGCAATCGCTATTCCGGGAAAACAGGCGGGCGGCGCGATGCGCGCCCGCCTGAGGCCGTTGACAAAGTCTTCTTTGGCAACGGCCCGCCGCGTAGGCGTAGGCGGGATTCATTCCCGCCGTTAAACGCCGGAGCGAGCGTGCCTTTACAAACCCCGGCTTTGCGGGGTTTGTCATCAGCCTGGAGCGCTCGCCGGACCCGGCGGGCGCTCCTTTTCTGTTCCGTGACGGCACTGGTTATGCGATCGTCATCAAAATTCCGCGTATTTCTTCCGGGGAGAGTTCCCGCGGGTTCCCCTTCATGGCCGCGTCGTTCTGCGAGTTCGTGATGAGCAGGTCGAGGTTCTTCATGAACGTCTCCTTGTCCAGGCCGATATCCGCGATGGTGCGCGGGCATTTTGCCACGGTCAGGAGATCTTCAAGAACGGCGAGCAGCCCCTCCAGCGCTTCTTTGTCGTCCGCCGCGTTCACGCCGATATAGCGGGCGATTGCCGCATACTCCTTCAAGCACACGGACGCATTGGCCCGGATGACCGCCGGCAGCATCATGGTCACGGACGTGCCGTGCGGCATATGCTTGAGCGTGGCTACCTGCTTGCCGATGCCGTGCGAGGCACCCGAAGCCCGGCTGGCAAGCTCCAGCCCGCCCATGGTGGCGGCGATCTGCATCTGGGAGCGGTACTCGAGGTTGTCCGGTTCTTTCAGAACCAGCGGCAGGTAGGTGACGACCTTTTTCATGGCCTCAAGGGCGAATCCGTCGGAAAAGGCGTTCTTGGGCTTGTTGCAGACGTACCCCTCCATGGCGTGGACAAAGGCGTCCAGGCCCGTGGCCGCCGTGATGGAGGCCGGCATGGTCAGGGTGTAGGCCGGGTCCAGGATGACGTAATCCGGGATCAGCTGGGTATCGGCGATGCCCCGTTTGACGTAGGGCATGTCCGGGTTGCCGGAAGGCACGTAGAGAACGGCCACGGCCGTCACTTCCGAGCCGGTGCCGCTGGTGGTGGGCACGGCCACGAATTTGGCCTTGCGGCGGATGGGCGGCAGGTTGAAGCGGTCGGAGAGCTGCGCCAGGGTGATTTCCGGGTGCTCGTAATACACTTCCATGACCTTGGCCGCGTCCAGCACGGACCCGCCGCCGATGGCGAGAATCAGGTCCGGCCCGAATTCGCGCATGGCAACGGCGGATTCCTGGACGTATTCCAGCGTGGGCTCCTGGCCCTGGCCGAAGCAGATGTGGTATGCCGTGCCCTGTTTTTTAAAGATCGCCTCAAGCCCGGCAAAGAGCTGGGGGTTGTACTGGTGGAAAACCGTGTCCACGATGCAGAAGGCCCGTTTTGCCTTCAGGGTGGCGACAAATTCGATGCTCCCCTGGCCGAAGAGGATACGCCGGGGAAAATTGGCAGCCAGCATGGTAAATCTCCCGCAAAGAGCGCGGGCGCGGTTGCCCGCGCCCGCCGTCGGTTGAATGGGTTACAGAACGTTTTTGGATGCGTCGTAAAACTCCCCGAACAGTTCCTGCTCGGAGGGTTTGTCTTCCGCGATCGGACGGGCCACCCAGGTGCTGTTGTGATAGTATTTCAGGGAGATGTTGTCGGAAACCACGTTGCCGCCCCAGGTGCCGCAGCCCAAGGACGAGGTCATGGGCATGCCGTTGTTGAGCGCGCCCGCGTTGGCCTTGGACTGGGGCTGGCGCACCATGATGCGGGTGACCGGGGCGCGCATGGCCAGCTGGTGGATATGGTCGTCGTTAAAGCTGTAGATGCCGCAGGAATGGCCCTTGCCGCCCACTTCGTACACGGCTTCCATCATCTGCAACGCGTTCTCGAAATCGCCCTTGTACTTGTAGAGCGCGAGCACCGTGGTCAGTTTTTCCCTGGAGAAGGGGTGCTCCTTGCCGATGCCCGTGCCGTTGACCATCAGGAACTTGGCGTCTTCGGGCACCGGGAACCCGGCCGCCTGGCCCATCTTCTGCGGGGGCTGGGCCACGGTCTCCACGCGGCGCGCGCCGTGCTCGTCCCACATGGCGGCGGCAAGCTTGTCGCGGCAGTCGTCGGGGATGAGGTAGCCGCCTTCCTTTTTCAGCTGGGCCACCATGGCGTCGTAGACGCTTTCATGGATAATCAGGTTGCCGTCGGCGGAGCAGCCGGAACCGAAGTCCGAGGTCTTGCTCATGCGGGTGTTGGCGGCGGCTTCCTCCACGTTGGTGGTTTCGTCGAAGATCATGGTGGAGTTGCCCGCGCCGGATCCGAAGGCCGGGGTGCCGGAGGAATAGGCCGCCTTCACCATGGCCGGGCCGCCCGTGGCCATGACCAGGTTCGCCATGCTCATGAGCTTGTTGACCTGCGGCAGGTTGGGGTTGGGCAGGCAGAGCAGGATATCCTCGGGCTCGCCGATGGATTTGAGCGCCGCGCGCATGATGTTGACCACTTCGTTGGTGGTTTTCCTGGTCTTGGGGTGCGGGGAGAAGATAACGGTATCCCGCGCTTTTATCGCGTAGATGGACGTCACGATGGGGGTCAGTTCGGGGTTGGTCATCGGAATGAGGGAGGCGATGACGCCCACGGGCTTGGCATACTGGGCCAGGTCTTTCGCGGCATCGTAGTTGATCATGCCCACGGATTTCTGGCGCATGGCGTCGCGCATGACGCCGATGATCTTGTGGCGCTTGCCGATGCGGCCTTTCCAGTCGCCGACGCCGCTTTCCTCCACGCCCATCTTGCCGAGCTTGTCAAAAGCCTGCGCGTTGCCCGCGGCCCAGGCCACGCACTGCGCGATACGGTCGACTCTGGCCTGGTCGTAGTTGGCGATCGCTTTCAGCGCGGCCCGGGAGCGGGCGAAAAGAGCATCCAGTTCATTCTGCTGGTCCGGTGTGATTTCCTTAAGAGAAGCCATTGTATCCTCCGAATATATGCGGTCGGCGTAAAAGGCGCTGGCCGGTGTTAGTGGTTGCTATGCGTCAGGCCGCGGCGATGTCCGTGTCGCCGTCGTCGGCGGTGGGGGGGAGGGCCGTTCTTTTCTCACGGTTCCATTTGTACACCTGGAAGCCTATGGCAACGGCGAAGAGCGCGCCGCCGATGGTGTCCGTTATGATGTTGGGTTCAACCATGAGCAGCCCGCCGACAAACAGGATAAGCCGCTCGATGACGTTCGCCCGCGTCAGCAGATACCCCATGCCGCCCGCGGACATGGCGAAAACGCCGAGCGTCGCCGTCACCGTGCAGTGGATGATTTCAGCCGTGGTGCCCACCAGCAGGAGCGCCGGGGAAACCAGGAACATGAAGGGCACGATATACGCGCCGAGGCTGACGCGCATGGCGACCCAGGCGGTTTTGAGCCAGTTGGCGCCCGCGATGGTCGCGCCGATGAAGACCGTGCCGCAGACCGGCGGGGTGATGCCCGCGAAGATGGAGTAGTAGAAGATGAAGAAGTGGGCCGCGATGGGCTCCACGCCGAGTTTGACGAGCGCCGGAGCCATGACTGCGGACGCCACGAGATACGCGGCGACCGTGGGCAGCCCCATGCCGAGAAGCATGGTGCCGAGCATGGCGCAGATGCCCGCGATGAAGATATTGGACCCGCCCACGGCGATGATGATGTTGGTGAACTTGACCCCGACGCCCGTCAGCCCGATCATGGCCAGCAGCACCTGGGCGCAGGCGATAAGGGCGATAACGCTGAGCATATCCTTGCTGGCCTCGGCCAGACCGTCAATGAGCACCTTGACGCGACGGAAAAATTCTTTGGGCGCGACGCCGAGGTACAGGACGACGGCGGCGCCCAGCGCGCGCATGGCGCAGGAAACCGGAGTGTAGCCCGCGAAGAAGAAGAACAGCAGCACGCCGATGGGCACAAAGACCGCGAGGGAGTTTTTATAGTGGATAACTTCGCGGAACGGCGGAATTTCGTCGCGCGGGATACCGCGATAGTTCATTTTTTTCGATTCGAAGTGGATGGCGAGGATAACGCCGAAGTAAAACAGCACCGAGGGAATGATGGCTGCGAGCGCCAGCTTGGAATAGGACATGGTCAGAATTTCCGCCATGATGAAGGCGGCCGCGCCCATGATCGGGGGCATGATCTGCCCGCCGGAGGACGCGGAGGATTCCACGCCGCCGGCGAATTCCGGCGCATAGCCGAGCCGTTTCATAAGCGGAATGGTGAAGGCGCCGGTGGTGGCCACGTTGGCGGCGGCGGAACCGGAGATCATGCCGAACAGGCCGCTGGCGACAGCCGCGAGTTTCCCCGCGCCGCCGTAGGAGTTCCCCGTGATGCATGTGGCGAGGTCCATGAAGGCTTTGCCGCCGCCGGTGGTAAAGAGCACCGCGCCGAAAATCATGAACATGGCGATGATGGTGGCGGAAATGCCGGTAACCAGGCCCCAGAGGCCGCGGTCGGAAAGGAAGAGCACTTCCATGATGTAGTTCAGGCTCACGCCCGCGTGCTTCCATATGCCGGGGAAATAGTCTCCGAACAGCGCGTAAAAAACGGCAAACATGGACAGCAGGGGGATGGCCCAGCCGATAAGCCGCTGTGTCACGTAAAAAACGACGCCCACCATGATGACGCCCAGCACCACATCCAGCGGCCGGGGTTCGAACATGGGGTGCATGATGTCATCAAAATACAGCACCAGGTAGGCCACGATACACGCGGTCACAACGGCGAGCAGAATATCGATGCCGGAAAGAAGCTTGTTTTCGCCTTTGCGCTTGCTGACGGCGAGAAGAAGAAAAATGATGATCCCGCCGCCAACGTGGATGGACCGTTGGATGATGGTCTGGAACGCCCCGAACAGAGACGTGTACAGATGGAAAAGGGCGAAAAGGACGGCAAGGACGTAGATGATTTTGTCCAGGGTCAGCCCGGCCCTGTTGGTTGCGGAATCAGCCATTGGTCTCTCCTGTGGCCGGCGGCGGCATGCCTCGGCGATGGGTGTCGTCGGTGGTCAACGTGCGGGGGCCTTTGGTGGAGCTCGCCCGTCCGGTTCGGGAATGACGGCGCTCCCCTGGCCGCGCCGGATGGCGCGGCCAGGGGACGGTGCAAAAGGTTATTCCTTGTATTCGGGGGGCAGTTGGCCCTTGTCGAGCTTGAAGCCCTTTTCCTTGAGGTAGCGGATGGTGCCGGGGTGCAGCCAGGCGTTGGCTTCGCTGGTCAGCTTGGCGAGGTCGAAACCGCGCACGCCGGCATAGGTCTTACCGATTTCTTCGCTGTGTTCGCAGATGGCTTTCACGATCTGGTACACGGTATCGGCGTCGAGTTCGGTGTCAACCGCCATGCCGAAGTGACCGCCGATGGTCTGGGATTTGCCTTCATGCCCGTACAGGGTGTTGTCCACGTCAAAGAAACCGAACATGGGCAGCACGGCCTTGAACTTCTTCTGCTCTTCAGGCGTGAAGGAGAGGATGCGGACCTTGCGGGCGGTGGCGACGTCCTGCAAAGAGGAGTCCGGGGCGTTGACGCTGGTGGCCTTGGTGAACCCGACGATGCGGCGGTCCTTCATGGCGTCAACGGCTTCGCCGGTGCTGCTGGGGATGAGTTTGGGCTTGATGCCGAGCGAGTCAAAGGCGGCGTAAGCCAGCATTTCCGTGATGCTGCCCTTGAGGCCGGGGGTGTACGGCTTGTCGTTGAGGTCGGAAAGTTTGGTGATGCCGGATTCTTCCGTCACGGCGAACACGTACACCTGCGGGTGGGAGGAGAGCATCACGCGCTGGCGCTTCATGTCGCGGCCTTTCCAAACGCCGGCGCCGTGGTTGGCCATGTACACGTCGGTGGCGCCGCCCTGCCCGAAGGACAACTCGCCCTTTTCCATACGGCGGAAGTTGTCGTTGGTGGCGCCGGTTTCAACAACGGTGACGGCAATGCTGGGCACTTCTCTGTTGACCACTTCAGCCATGGCGACGCTCATGGGGTAGTAGCCGGAAGAGGCCGAGGTGGCGCCCCACATGAGGGTTTTCTTTTCCGCGGCGCCGGCAACGGCGGGAACGGCAAGAAGGGCGCACAGGGACGTGAGAACCAGGAAAGATTTCCATAGACGCATGGGGACCTCCACAAGGGTGTTGCGCCCGAGGACATCGCCAACCGGCGGATGCCGCGATCGGACTGGTGTTTTTGCCTCGACAGGGTGGAAACGTTTACTATGGGACGATTTTTCCGTTTCTGAACAAAGTTTTATCTCTCTGGGAAATGAAATTCCGTCTAGAGGAATTTTATTCCGTAGTTCGGTTTATATCGCGAAGGTTATTTTTTTGTCAAGGGGTTTCAATCCGGCGCGGCGGGCGCATGGCCGCGCCCCAGTATGCGGCGGCGCCGGGAAAACGCTGGTGTTCCGCCTGCCGCGCGCGGCGCGGGCTATATCTCGTCCAGCAACTCGGCGAGGCCCGCGCGTATGGCGTCGGCCTCGGTTTGCATCCTGGCGGCCACCTCATCCAGGCGGGGTCCTTCCAGGCGGGCGGTTATGGCGGCGGTGCTGAGCGCGCCCACACTGATCCCCGCGGTATTGTACACGGGAACCCCAAGCCCCATCATGCCTTCCGCGAAAAGCCCCTTGTGCAGGGCGTACCCTTTCTCCCGCGTTACCGTGATGTTGCGGCGCAACGCCGCATCGTCGATATCGTAACGAACCCGCTCCGCCGCGCGTTCCGCGATGATCCGCTCCCGCACCGCCACGGGCTGAAAGGCCAAAAGGGCCAGGCTCCCGCTGCCCACGCCAAGGGGCCGTACGGAGCCGACCTCAAGCGTCAGCGTCCGGATGGGAAAGCTGCCTTCCACCCGGCAGTAGCAGATGGCGTCATCCCCGCGAATCACGGAAAAATACACGGTATCCAGGATATCGGCGGCCAGGGATTCCAGGAAGGGCCGCACCCTGTCCGCCAGGGCGAACCGGTCCCGCGCCTTGTGGACCCAGGCGAAGAGCTTGTCCCCAAGGTGGAAGCGGGATGTCGCCCCATCGTGGATCGCCAGGCCGTGCGCCGTCAGACCCGCGAGAGCTCTGTGCACCACGGTTTTTTTCAACCCCGTGGCCAGAACCACGTCCGTCAGGCGCAGGCCGTTTTTGCCGGAAGCGGCAAGGACGTCCAGAATGTGGGTTGCCCGTGCGATGTTCTGGTGCGCGCCGTCCGAGGTTTCTTCGTAGCTGTTTTTCACGCTGTTTTCCTGGTTGCCGCAATGCCGGAGCATCGATTCTCCCGGCGGGGCGGCGGCGGTATAAATGAGTTGACAGGGGATATTCGTCCCAGTATTGTCCTTTAAAAGGAACATATGTTCTTTTTAACAGAACATCAAGTCTTTTTCGCTGTCGGGATGACAAGAGGGTTTCGGCTTCACGGAACGCTGCATGTGTGGAGAACCGTATGCATACAATCGGTTTCATCGGTCTGGGGATCATGGGCAGGCCCATGGCGAAGAATCTGATAGCGGCCACGGGCGGCCTGCTGGTGCACGACCTTAACGGGGCGGCTGTCGCGGATCTGGTCGCCCGCGGCGCCACGGCGGCCTCTCCGGCTGCAATGGCCGCGCGGTGCGACGTCATTTTTCTGATTCTCCCCAGCGGCCCGGTGGTCGAGTCCGTGCTGTTCGGCGCGAATGGCCTTGCCGGCAAACTGAAACCCGGTACCATTGTGTGCGACATGAGCACCAACGAACTGGCGGAAACGCGTTCCTTCGCGGAGCGGCTGACCGCCATGGGCGTCGATTTCATTGACGCGCCGGTCAGCGGCGGCGAGCCAAAGGCCGTCAGCGGCGAGCTGGCTATCATGGCGGGCGGCGAGACGCGCTGTTACGAGGCCGTTCTTCCCTATCTCAAGGCCATGGGCGGCGAGGTCAATCTGGTGGGCGGCCACGGCAGCGGGTGCGCGGCCAAGATTATCAACCAGATCCTGGTGCACGTGACCATGGCGGCGGTTTGCGAAGCCTACGCCCTTGCGGAGAAGCTGGGCGTGGACATCGCAACCGTCTACAAGGCGGTGGGCGCGGGTTCCGCTTCCAGCGCCATGCTGCACAACCGGACCGGGAAAATCCTGAAACGGGATTTCAGCCCCGGCGCCAAGGTTTCCATCGTACACAAGGATATCAAAAACGTTCTGGCCGCCGGGCAGGATGCGGACATGCCCCTCCCCCTGACCGGAATGGTCTTTGATCTGCTTAAGGCCGCCAAGGCCGCGCATTTTCAGGACGATGACGTGACGCGGCTGCTCACCATCTATGAGCGGCTCGGCGGTATTGCCGAACAGTAATCAACACTCCCTATCGTATGGAGGACCCATGCTGCATCTGCCAGGCACCATTTCCCGGATCGTGACCTTCAAGCTCGCGCCGGGCGTCAACTTCGTGGAAAGCCTCAACGAGGCCTGCAAGGCGCACGGCGTGCGGAGCGGCTGTATTCTTACGGCCATCGGCAGCCTGAACGGGGCGGAACTGAAAGTTCCCATGGCCCGGCCGGAGCTGAAATTCGGTTACGGGTACGGCCCGGACCCCATCCGCGTCGATGGGCCGCTATCGCTTGTTTCCATGTCCGGCTTCATCTGCCATGCCGACGACGGCACCATTGAGCCGCACCTGCACGTAACCCTCGCGGACAGCCGGGGCGCGGTCCACGCCGGGCACCTGGCCCTGGAAAACGTGCAAGTTCTTCTGACCGTGGAATGCGTCGTCGGCGTGTTCGGCGGCATCGACATGCGTATGGTCACCGACCCCGATCGCGGCATACGTGTCGTCCGTATGGTTCCCGCGGAGCAATAAATACTCGCGCCGTTACGACGCGTAAAAAGGAGATTCCTATGTCCAGCGCACAGTGCAAAGGCGGAAGAATGACGGGCGGCCGCGCCCTCGCGGAGATGCTGAAAATCTGCGGGGTAGGGCCGATGTTCGGGATGGGCGGGTTCCAGATGCTGCCCTTTTACGAGGGCATCCGCGCCCTCGGCATGGAGCATTACCTTATCACGGACGAAAACAACGGCGCGCTCGCGGCGGACGCTTACGCCCGCATGACGGGCCGCCCGGCGGTCTGCGACGGCACAACCGGCCCCGGCGCTGCCAACCTGGCGACCGGCCTTATTGAATCCCTGAACGCCGGGGTGCCGGTCATCGCGGTGGTGGGCGATACCCACCGCGCCCATTCCTGGAAAAACATGACCCAGGAAGCGCGGCAGATGGAATTGCTCCGTCCTTGCGTCAAAGAGTTGATCCGGGTGGAAGTGGTGGCCCGCGTGCCGGAACTGGTGCGCCGCGCCTTTGCCGTCGCGACCAGCGGCCGCCCCGGCCCCGTGCTGCTCGATCTTCCCGAAGACGTGATGCACGGCGACCACGAGTTCAAGCCTGAAGATTTTTACGTCAACGAGCGCATCCTTTCCGCGCCCGCGCTCCGTTCCCGCCCGGCGGCGGACGGCATGGAAGCGGCCGCCGCCCTGCTGGCGCAAGCCAAGCGCCCCATGATTCTGGCCGGCGGCGGCGTGCACCTGTCCTGGGCGCAGCAGACGCTGAACGATTTCGCAAAGGAATTTTCCATCCCCGTGGCCTACACCATGAGCGGCAAAGGCGTGGTGGCGGATACCGGCGAATTGTCCGTGGGGCTTTTCGGCCGCTATTCCCGGATCGCCAACGACCTGATGGAGCAGGCCGACTGCTTGTTCGTGGTGGGCTGCAAGCTCGGCGAAATCGCCAGCAAGCGGTATGAATTGCCCAAGGCCGGCACGCCGATCATCCATCTGGACATCGTGCCCGAGGAAATTGAGCGCTGGGCCAAGACCAACGTGGCGCTCTGGGGCGACGCGAAAGAAACCCTGCAAGAACTCGCGCCCATGCTGCGCAAAAAAACCGGCGGACCGGTTGCCCGGCCCGAATATTTCGCGGAAATCAAAAAGCGCAAGGCCGACTGGTTCGAAGTGGCCCGCGCCCGGTACGAAAGCACGGAATCGCCCATCAACATGGGCCGCATGATGGCCGAGCTCAACGCATTCATGCCCGAGGACGGCGTCCTCATCGTGGACGGCGGGTTTGCCGCGCACTGGGGCGCGCTGCTTTACGACACCAAGGGCACGGGCCGCACCTTCATCGCCAACCGGGGCTTCGCGTCCATCGGGTACGGCATCCCGGCGGCCATCGGGGTATCCCTGGCGGCCAAGCACGGCGGCCTGCAAGGGCCTGTTGTCAGCATCACCGGCGACGGCGGGCTGAACATGTCCATCGGCGAGCTGGATACCGCCATGCGGGCCAAAACGCCCTTTATCCTGATCGTGGTCAACAACGCGGCGTCCGGCTACGTGCGGGCGCTCCAGCACGCGTTCTACGGCGAGGGGCATTACCAGTCCAGCGCCATCACGGACACGGATTTCGCGGCAGTTGCCCGCAGCTACGGCTGCCACGGCATCCGGGTGGAAAAGCCCGAGGACCTGCAGGCGGCGCTCCGGCAGGCCGCCCAAAACAAGGATAAACCCACGGTCGTGGACGTGGTCGTCACCCGCGATCCCGGCCAGATGCTGCCCGCCGCCGACAACCGGGCCCTGGCGTTCCGGGCCGGAGACCGGCCTGTTTGATTGAGGAGAAGAATGCCTCCGGCGGCTCAAGAGGGGGCGCTGCCCCCTCTTGAGAATCTCCCCCGCCAGGACTGCCGTCCTGGACCTGCGTTTGGGGATATGGGGAAGTGTGCCTCTTTCCCGTTCCGCTCGCCCTTGCCAGGGCTCGCATACTGATGGCGCGCAGGCGCGGAGGGAGGCTTCTTTGATCCTGGAACGGAAGAGCAAACGCTATTTGGAGAGAGTATGAATTTTTCAGGACAAACCGCTATCATCACGGGAGCCGGGTCCGAGCGCGGATTCGGCAGGACCATCGCCCAGTTCCTGGCGGAAAGGGGCTGCAACATCGTGGCCTCGGACCTGGACGAAGCCGGGGCCAGGGAGACGGCCAAATTTGTCGAGGCAAAGGGCCGCAAGGCAATCGGCATGTTCTGCGACGTGACGGATCCATCCTCCGTCACGGCCTCCATGGAAGACGCCGTCAAAGCCATGGGCCAGATCCACATCCTCATCAACAACGCGGGCTATACCCAGAAAATCGCGTCCCAGGATATCGGCCTGGCGGACTGGAACAAAATGATCGCCGTGCATCTGACCGGCTCGTTCCTGTGCGCCCAGGCGATCATCCCGCATATGACGCAAAAGGGGTATGGCCGGATCGTCAGCATCAGTTCGCTCGGCATGCGCAACGGCGGGGTGACCGGCGGCGCGCACTATTGCGCGGCCAAAGCCGGGATTGCCGCGTTCTCCCGCACCTTGGCGAAAGATACGGCCAAACACGGCGTCACCGTCAACTGCGTGGCGCCCGGCCCGTGCCTGACGGATATCGGCGGCCTCAAATATGAAGACAAGACCGTGCCGTCGGATATTTTGATGGGCAGGCGCGGCACCCGCGAGGAAGTCGCGGCGGCCATCGCCTTTCTGGCGAGTCCGCTTGCGTCCTACATTACGGGCGTCAATCTGGACGTCAACGGCGGGGCGTACTTCCCGATGTAGCGGAGGATTGTGATCCGGCGCCGCAAGCCCCCGTCATCCGGCGGGCCCTTTTCGCATGCGGGAAAAGCCTTACCGTCTGGGGTTGGCCTTGCGCCATTGCCAGGGCGGGAGGGGATTGCCCTGCCGCCAGAGGCCGAGCCCCTGTTTCCTGGCCCGATGCTCCAGGGCGAGCCATTGGGCGCAGAACGCTTCGCGGCAGAAGTTGCGGTATACCCAGGCGTGGCCCGCGCGCACCATTTCCGCGTTGGCGATGCGGCCGTCCTCCAGCCGGACGAGCGCCACGCTCCGGCCGTACTGGTCCGTATCGATCACGGACAGGGAGACCGGGGAAAAGAGCAGCATGCCTCTGGCGAATCCGGTCGCCTCGTCCCCGCCGCGCTGCTGGGATTCCGGCGCGTCAATGCCGTAGAGCCTGACCCGGTCGGTTTTGCCCATTCCCGTGTGCACGACGATGGTGTCGCCGTCCGCCACCTGGATGACCCGGCCCGTGGTGAAATGAAACCCGGCCGCGGTAACGGCCAGGCCGATAACGAGCATGATGAGCTTGCGGCGGAAAAGCCGGGGGAGGGCGCTTTTTTTCGCGCCGCGCCGGGACGTGCCGCGTTGTCGGGGGAAGAGAGGCATCCGGACGGTAGCGCTTTTCAGCGGGAAAGAAAAGGACCGTTCAGGAAGGTGCATTGCCTAATCAAGGGCCTGCTGGTAGTATTCGCGGGTAAGCAAAGGAGGAGCTATGGCGAAGCAATGGACAGCGGGCGAGATACTGGAACTTTCCAACGCGCACTGGCGGACGTTTGCCTTGCAGGCGGGCGTCGTTCTCGATCTTTTCACGGTGATGGACAACCGGGAAAAGGACGGCAAACAAACGGCCGTGGCGGACCTCGCAAAAACCCTCCAGTGCGACGAGCGTTCGCTCGGCATGCTGGTGACGGCCCTCATCGCCCTGGGTTTTCTTGACCGGGACGGGGACATCCTCTCCCTGCCGGAACATTCCCGCACCTATCTTTCCCGCAATTCCGCGGCCTATGTCGGTTTCATCATCAGGCACCAGGCCCATATCGCTCCGGGCTGGTGCAAGCTGGCCGACTCCGTGAAAACGGGCGGCCCCGCGCGCGACATTTCATCGAGCCACACGGACGACGCGGAAGAGCGCGAAGCCTTCCTCCTCGGCATGTTCAACGTGGCCATGAACCAGGCCGAGAAAATCGCCGCCGCCCTGGACCTTTCCGGCAGGAAGCGCCTGCTCGACCTCGGCGGCGGGCCGGGCACCTACGCGGTCTTTTTCTGCCGCGCCAACCCGGATCTGCGCGCCACCATTTACGACAGGCCCACGTCCGAGCCCATCGCGCGCGGCATTGTCCGCCGGTTCGGCCTTGAGGACCGGATAGACTTCGCGGGCGGCAACTTTTTGCGCGATCCCCTGCCCACAGGGTACGACGTGGTCTGGATTTCCCAGATCATCCACGGGGATACCCCGGCGGAAGCGGCAAAGCTCGTGGTTGACGCCGGAAAGCTCTGCAACCCCGGCGGCCTTCTGATCATCCAGGACTTCGTGCTGGATAACGACAGGCGCGGTCCCGCGCACCCGGCGCTGTTCGCGCTGAACATGCTGACCGGCACCGAGGGCGGGCAGACTTACACCTGGGCGGAAATCGAAGCCATGCTCCGCGCCGCCGGGGCGGTTGCCGTCAGCCGTCTGGATATCGACCTGCCCATGGGCTGCGGCATCCTGGTCGGCCGGATGCCCGGGTAAACAAGGAAGCCGGGCCGCGTGCACGCTGTGTTTTCCCTCTGGCGGCGGTATCCGCACGGGTTCGCCGTCGCGCTCGTCCTGGCAGCCACTGCGGCCAGGTATCTGTTCGCGGCGTCGGGCCAGCTCGACCTGGTGCAGGACGAGGCCCAGTACTGGGACTGGTCCCGGCATCTCCAGCTTTCTTATTATTCCAAGGGCCCGCTCATCGCCTGGATCATCAGGGCCTCCACCGCGTTCTGGGGCGTTACGGAGTTCGGCGTGCGGTTCGGCGCGGTTCTGGGCTCCCTGGCCGCGCAGCTGCTGTTGTACGGCCTCGTCGGCATCCTGATGCAAAAGCCGCGTCTGGCCCTGATCTCACTGTTCATCCTCAATACCACCTTCCTGTTCCAGGCCAGCGGCATTTTGATGACCACGGACAACCCCCTCCTGGTCTGCTGGCTGGCCGCCTTGCTCTGCCTGCACGCAAGCGTGGTGAAACCCGATGCGCGCTGGCCCTGGATCGGCCTGGCGCTGGCCGCGGCGTTCGGCATCCTGGCCAAATACACCATGCTGGGCATGGCCGGGATCGCCCTCCTGCATGCGCTCATTCTGCTGCGGCAGGGGCTGTTGCCCGAAGGGCATATGAAAAAGCTGGGCCTGGCCTTTGGCGCGGGCATTGTCATCGGCTTTTTGCCCATCGTTTTGTGGAACGCGGCGAACGATTGGGCCAGTTTCCGTCACGTGGGCCGCCTTGCCGGAGTCGCGCCCGCTCCCGGCGAAGCGCCGCCTTTTCTGCGGTTCGACCGGCTGCCGGAATATCTCGGCGGGCAGTTGGGCCTTGTGTTCCCCTGGTGGCTGGCGTTCATGGTTTACGGCGGCATCGTCGCCGCCGGACAGTGTTTGCGCCGCGCCGCCCCGGATTCCCAACGGGAAAAACGGGAGGCCGCCGAAGCCGCGCTGCTGTGTTCCGGGTTCTGGCCCATTTTCCTGTTTTTCCTGGTCTGGAGCCTGCACACGCGCATTTACGCCAACTGGTCGGCCATGTGCTACGCCTCCGGGGTTGTGCTGGCGGCGTACGGCGTTGACCGGGTGCTGGAAAAATACCGCGCGGACGTGGATGTATGGAAAAACGCCGCGCCGTCCACCCCCATACCCTGGACCAGGAGGCTGCTGCCCGTCTGGGCGGGCTTGAGCGTTTTTTTCTGCCTGCTCCTGTACGCGCAGGAGCCGTTGTCCCGCGTTTTGCCGGAAGCGGTAAACCCGACCATGCGCCTCAAGGGCTGGGACGATCTGGGCCGCAGGGTAGGGGAACTCCGGAACAGCCTGCCGGACCCGGACAAGGTGTTCGTTTTTTCGGACCAGTACGACGTGACGGCCCAACTCGCCTTTTACGTGCCGGGGCAGCCGGCGGCCTATTGCGCGGATTTCGGCAGGCGGCTCAGCCAGTATGATTTCTGGCCCGGCCCCCAGGATAAAAAAGGCTGGGACGCCATCTTCGTGCGGCGCAAGCCGTTTGACGAACCGCCCGAGGCCCTGCGGTCCATGTTCCTGCAAAGGGGGACCCCCGAAATCTACCGGTCCACGCACCGGGGCGCGCCGGGCAGGGAGTTCGGCATTCTTGTCCTGCGCGGGTTTACGGGCGAATGGCCGAGCATGAGCCGCGGCATATACTGATCCCTTGGCTTTGGCGAAAAAAAGCTTATGGTTGGAGAGGCTCCTTTGAATAGTTCCGGATGGCGGGGCTCCCGGACCAGGAAAAAGCATGTGTAACGATCCTTTCATCTGCGCGCGGTGCGCCGCGACGGGCCCCACCTGTTGCCGGACGGATCCCGCGGGCAGCGACAAGTGTTTCCCGCTCTCCGAGGCGGAGAAGAAGCGGCTCGCCCCGCACGCGGCGTCCCTGAACGTCCCCGCCGCCGCGGAGGAAGAAAACACCCCGGAATTTCTCCGGCTCATGCTGCTTCTTTTTCCCGACGGGCAGAAGCGGCTGGCCGCGGCCTTTCCCCAGGGGGAGAAACACTGGCGCCTGCCCCTGGCAAAAGACGGCACCTGCCTGTTTTTACAGGAAGATGGTTGCTTCTTGCCGAGGGATGCCCGGCCATGGTATTGCCAACTATTCCCGCTCTGGGTGCGGCGGAATTACTTCGACCGCTTTCAGCCCGAATCCTGCTTGCTGACGCGCGAATCGCCGCGCTTGCAGGATGTGTTCGCCACGCTGGGCATGACCCATGAGCAGGCTAAAACCGTATATCGTTCCTTGTGTCACGACTGGGGGATGGAGAAATAATGACGAAAAACGAAGAAACCGCCGGGCAGAACGCGAAAGCGCCCGGATCCGAACACGGCGCTCCGGTTCCGGTGCCGCCGCCCGCCGGGAAAAAACGCAAAAGGCGGTTTTTCCTGTATGCCCTGGTAAGCCTGGTCGGCCTCGGCGCGCTCGGCATGTGCGCGACCGCCGCCATGATTTACTGGGCCTCGCGCGACCTGCCGCCCTACACCCGGATTGCGGATTACCGCCTGCCCGTTGTCACCTCCGTTTACGCCCGCGACAATTCCGTCCTGGGGTATCTGTACGACGAGAAACGCTTCCTCACCAGCCTGGAAGATATGCCCGAGCACCTGCGCCGGGCCTTTGTGGCCGCGGAAGACGGGGAGTTCTACAACCATATCGGCATCAACCCCATGGCCATCGGCCGGGCGGCCTTAAACAACATCCGCTCGGGCAAGATCACGGGCGGGGGCAGCACGATCACCCAACAGATCGTGAAACGCCTGCTCGTCGGCGGCGAGAAAAGCTATATCCGTAAAATACGGGAGGCCATTCTCGCCATCCAGGTGGAGAAGTATCTCTCCAAGAACGAAATTTTGACAATCTACCTCAACGAAATTTATCTCGGCAGCGGCGCGCACGGCGTGGAAGCCGCCGCGAGAACGTATTTCGCCAAGCACACCAAGGATTTGACCCTGGCGGAAGCCGCGGTGCTCGCAACGCTCCCCCAGGCGCCGTCCACCAACAACCCGTACGCCAACCCCATCGCCACCAAGGGCCGCCAGCGTTACGTGCTCGAGCAGATGCTCCGCCACGGCTGGATAACCCAGGCCGAGTTCGACGAAGCGTACGCCCAGCCGCTGGTCTACGCCGCCATGGAAGATCCTTCCTGGAAGCTCGGCGCGTGGTATCTGGAAGAAGTGCGCCGCGAGCTGTTGCAGATGTTCTCCGAAGCCAATGTGCGGGAGAAGAACATCCCCATCGAAATGTACGGCAAGGACGCCGTGTACATGGCCGGGCTGCACGTCTACACGGCCATGGACCCCGTGCACCAGGCCGCCGGGGAGAAATCCCTGCGCGCGTCGCTTCTGGAAACCGCCAAGCGGCAGGGCTGGCACGGCCCCATAGAGACCGTCGAGGCCGACAAGGTGACGGCGTATCTGGAGAAGCATCCCTTTGACCCCGCCGAACTGGACAACGCGGGCTGGGCCAAGGCGCTCGTCACGGAAGTCAAGACGGACGGAGCCCAGGTGCGCCTGGGCGCGTATTCCGGGTTCATCAGCGTCGCCACCATGTCCTGGGCCAGAACGCCGAACATCAAGCAGGCGCCGGACGGCGTGAACATGCGCGACGCCACGAAAATCCTGAACGTGGGCGACGTGGTCTGGGTTTCGGCCGTGGGCGCGAAAGGCGACGCCAACCCGGTGGGCGCTCCGTTCAAGGAACCCGACGCCAAGGGCAAGGGCGGCGTTCCCGCGTACGACCCCGCCGCCGTGAAGAAGGATGCCCCCATCCCCCTCTGCCTTGAGGAACTCCCCGTTGCCGAAGGGGCCTTTGTCTCCATGGAAACGGCGACCGGCGACGTTGTGGCGCTGGTGGGCGGGTACGAATACTCCCAGAGAAACCAGTACAACCGCGCGACCCAGGCCCGGCGCCAGCCCGGCTCGAGCTTCAAGCCCATCGTGTATTCGGCCGCGCTGGATCACGGGTTCACGGCCGGCAGCATGCTGCTGGATTCCCCCTACGTGACCGCGCCGGACCCCACCATGAAAACCTGGCGGCCCGGCAACTACGACGGCACGTTCATGGGGCCGATGATCCTGCGCACGGCCCTTGCCAAGTCGCGCAACCTCTGCACGGTCCAGATCGCCCAGCGCATGGGCATGGAACCCATTGTGGAACATGCCAAAACCATGGGCGTGGAGGGCGACATCCCGCCGGAGCTGGCCGTCAGCCTCGGCGCGCACGAAGTGACGCCGCTCAACATGGTCAGCGTGTATTCGGCCTTTGCGGACGGCGGAAAGCGGTCCGTTCCCCGCCTCATTACCCGTGTGACGGATACCTGGGGCCAGGATCTCGTTGTGATGGAGCCGCAGAAAATTCAGACGTTAAGCGAGCAGAACGCCTTTATCATGGCGACGCTCCTGAAGGAAGTGGTCAACGCGGGCACGGCGTATAAAGCGCGCGCGCTCGGCATCCCCCTCGGCGGCAAGACGGGCACCTCCAACGAAGAGCGCGATACCTGGTTCATGGGGTTCTCGCCGCATCTCGTTACCGGCGTGTATACCGGCTACGACAAGGTGCAGTCCCTCGGCAGGCTGGAGACGGGCGGCAGAACGGCGCTCCCAGCGTTCATCTATTACCACAGGATCATCGACCACCTGTATCCGCCCGATGATTTCGTGCAGCCGTCCGGCATCGTCTGGGCCTCGGTTGACGCCAAAACGGGCAAGCTGGCCGGCAAGAATTCGGACCAGTCCTTCTACCTGCCTTTCATGCAGGGCACGGCGCCGAGCGTGCGGTCCGACCAGAGCAGCGTGGTGGAAAGCGGCGAGGATTTGTTGCGGCAGATCAATTAGGAGAATTGCCCCTGCCGTCTCCTTGACGATTGTATGAGCAGAGAGTGGCAACCGCCCGGTAACTACGCCGTTGCGGGTATTCGCCATCAGTCCGCGAGCCGTTGACGGCGGGCGGACGGGAAAAAGGCACACTTCCCCGTTATTCCCGGATACGGGCGCGGGAGGTGCGCTCTCACAGAGGTCGCACCTCCTGCCGGGGGAGTCCGAGGGGATACGCTCCCTCGGACGCCAGACAGTAACAGGAGTTCGATATGTGCGGCATAATGGGCATTACCGGGCGCGGCAACGCGGTTCCCGGTGTTATCGCGGGGCTGCGCGCCCTGGAATATCGCGGTTACGACTCTGTCGGCATGGTCTGGCAGAAAGACGGAAAACTCAGCATCAAACGCGTGGTCGGCAGGGTGGACGCCCTTGAAGCGGCCATGCCCGAAGGCGCTTGCGGCACCACGGCGATCGGCCATACCCGCTGGGCGACGCACGGCGGGGTCACGGAATACAACGCGCACCCGCATATGGACCCGGCCGGGACCATCGCGGTCGTGCACAACGGCATCATCGACAATTACGCGGAATTGCGCGCGGAACTGGAAGAACAGGGCGCTGCGTTCACGTCCGAAACGGACACGGAAGTGGTGGCCCACCTGATCGCCAGGGAGTACCAGGGCGACCTGGTGGCCGCCGTGGAAGCGGTGCTGCCGCGCATCGTCGGGGTGTATGCCTTCGGCATCATGGCCAAGGACCAGCCGGGTCTTCTGGTGGGCGCGCGCAAGGGCAGCCCGCTGACAGTCGGGTTCGGCGACGGCGTGCAGATGCTGGCTTCCGACGTCGTTCCCTTCCTCACCCATACCCGCCAGGCGCTATATCTTGACGACGGCCAGATCGCGGTGCTGACCCCGGACGGGTATGAAATCCGCCAGAACGGTTCCGTCGTGACGCCGGTCATCACCACCATCGAGTGGAGCGCGGAAGACGCCAGCAAGGAAGGGTATGAGCATTACATGCTCAAGGAGATCTACGAGCAGCCCAAGGCCCTGAAAACCCTGATCGACGCGCGCCTTTCCCTGCCCGCTGACGGCATGCCGCTGATAACCTCGCCGGAAGGGGATATCCCGGACGAGGCCCTGGACAAGGCCACGCGCATCGTGCTCCTGGCCCACGGCACCGCGTACCACGCGGCCATGGTCGGGCGGCTGCTTATCGAGCGCGTCGCCCGCATCCCGTGTTATCCGGAATACGCTTCGGATTTCCGCTACCGCTACCCCATCATAGAACCGGGCACGCTCTACGTCGTGGTCACCCAGTCAGGGGAAACGATCGACACGCTTTCCGCCCTGCGGCTGGTCAAGGAATTCGGCCACCCGACCCTGGCCGTCGTGAACGTTCCCTCATCCACCATCGCGCGGGAGGCGACCTACGTTTCCCCGCTCATGGCCGGGCCGGAAATCGGCGTGGCGTCCACCAAAGCCTTCACCAGCATGATCGCGTCCTTGTATCTCCTGGCGCTCCGCTTCGGCATGCGGCGCGGCGCCCTCACTGTCGAGGAAGCGCGCCGCCGCGCCGGGGATCTTCTCCGGGTCAGCGCGCGCATGCATGAAGTTCTGCTGAAAGCCGACGGCATCAAGGATGTGGCCCTGAAATACGCGGACAAGGAGCATTTCATGTTCCTCGGCCGGGGCACCGGCTGGCCCCTGGCTCTTGAAGGCGCTTTAAAGCTTAAGGAAATTTCTTACATCCACGCCGAAGGCATGAATTCCTCGGAGATCAAGCACGGCCCCCTGGCCCTGGTGGACAAGGAAATGCCCGTGCTGTTCATCGCCCTTAAAGGCGAGCGGTACGACCGCCTCGTCGCCAATATAAATGAAGTCAAAGCGCGCGAGGGCCGCATCATCGCGATCATCAGCGAGGACGACAAAGAAATCGGGCAGTACGCGGACGACGTGTTCCGCATCCACGACGATTGCGGGGTTATGAACGCCATCCTCTGCTCCGCGCCGCTCCAACTGCTCGCGTACCACGCTGCCGTGGCGCGCGGCGCGGATGTGGACAAGCCCAAAAACCTGGCGAAAAGCGTGACGGTTGAGTAGCGGAGCGCGGGGTCCAGGGGGATCATCCCCCTGGCGGGAGAGTCCAGAGAGGGCAGCGCCCTCTCTGGCCGCCGGAGGCACCATCAACATAAAGGAACCGTGTGATCAAGGAAGAATGCGGGCTTTTCGGGATTGAAAACCACAGGGACGCGGCGCGGCTGGCCTATTTCGGGCTGTATGCCCAACAGCACCGGGGCCAGGAAAGCGCGGGCATCGTCAGTTGGGACGGGACGCACATGCACGAGCGCAAGGCCATGGGTCTTGTGCACGACGTGTTCACCGAACGCGATCTAACACAAACGCTCGCGGGGGACACGGCCATCGGGCACGTGCGGTATTCCACCGCCGGATCGTCTTCCACGCGCAACGCGCAACCGCTCATGGTGCACCATGTGGACCAGATGATCGCGCTGGCGCATAACGGCAATCTGGTCAACGCCGCCTCGCTCCGCCGCAGGATGGAGGCGGACGGCGCCATTTTCCAATCCGATTCGGACAGCGAGATTTTTTTGCACCTCATCGTGCGCAACATGCGCATGATGACCGTGGAAGATTCCATCATCGCCGCCTGCAAGGTGGTGAAAGGCGCGTACAGCCTGCTTATCCTGGTGGACGGCGTGCTCATGGCGATCCGCGACCCGCACGGCATCCGTCCCCTGTCGCTGGGCCGGTACGGCGCTTCCCACGTGCTGGCGTCGGAAACCTGCGCCTTTGACCTCATGGAGGCGGAATACGTCCGCACGCTGGAACCGGGCGAGTTCGTGATCATAGAGAACGGGACGCTCCGTTCCCGCACGCTGGAACAACCCGCGCCGCCGAGCCAGTGCATCTTTGAACTGGTTTACTTCGCCCGGCCGGACTCCAGCATTTTCGGCGAGAACGTCTATATGTGCCGCAAGGCCATGGGCCGGATACTGGCCGAAGAAGCGCCGGTGGACGCGGATTTCGTCATGCCGTTCCCGGATTCCGGCATTTACTGCGCGGTGGGGTACGCCCAGGCTTCCGGCCTGCCGTACGAGCACGCGCTGATCCGCAACCATTACGTGGGCAGGACCTTTATCCAGCCGACCCAGGACATGCGCGATTTTTCCGTGCGCGTGAAGATCAACCCGGTGCGGGAGATGATCGAGGGCAAACGCATCGTGATCGTGGACGACTCCATCGTGCGCGGCACCACCATGCGGACCAGGGTCAAAAAGTTGCGGGAATTGGGCGCGAAAGAGGTGCATTGCCGCGTTTCCTGCCCTCCCGTGGTGCACCCCTGTTTTTACGGGGTGGATTTCGCCGATCCCAAGGAACTGCTCGCCGCCAACCATTCCCTGTCCGATATCCGCGCCATGCTCGATCTCGACAGTCTCCACTTTCTGAGTCCCGAAGGGCTGCTCAGGGCCGTGAAGGAACCGGGCGCGTATTGCACGGCCTGCTTTGACGGCACGTATTGCGTGCCGCCGGAGGACTATCTGAACAGCAAGTGCTGCGGCACGGGCGAAGAAAAATAAGAGGCATTCACTCCATGGACACGCATATCCGGTACGACGCCGCCGCCAAACAACTCCTGCTTCTGGACCAGAAAGCTCTGCCCCTGGCGGAACAAACCGTGGCCTGCGCGACATCCGACGAGGTCGCGGCTTGCATCAAGGATCTGACCGTGCGCGGCGCTCCGGCCATCGGGGTCGCGGCGGCCTGGGGCGCGCTGCTGGCCGCCGAGGAAGCGGCGCGGTTGCCGGAGTCAAAAGACTGGCGGGATTTTGTGGATGCCGCCCTGGCCCGCCTGGAAAACGCGCGGCCAACGGCCGTGAACCTGGCCTGGGCTGTTTCCCGGATGCGGCGGGTGATGGAAAACGCTTCTCCCGGAACCGCCGGGGACCTTGCCGCGTTGTGGAGGGCGGAAGCCGCCGCCATGCAGGCGGAGGACGTCGCCGCCAACCGGGCCATGGGCGCGTACGGCGCGGAACTGTTCCAGGACGGCGATACCGTGTTGACCCACTGTAATGCCGGGGCGCTGGCGACAGCCGGGTTCGGCACGGCGCTCGGGGTGATACGGGCGGCCATTGCCCAGGGCAAGACAATATCGGTCATTGCGGATGAAACGCGGCCCGTCTTGCAGGGCGCGCGCCTGACGGCCTACGAACTTGCGAAAGACGGCATACCGGTAAAGGTCGCCTGCGACAACGCGGCGGGCCTTCTCATGCGCAAGGGCCTGGTGGACAGGGTTGTGGTGGGCGCGGACCGGATAGCCGCCAACGGCGATACGGCCAACAAGATCGGCACCTATTCCGTGGCCGTGCTGGCAAAGGAACACGGCGTGCCGTTTTACGTGGCCGCGCCGTTTTCCACCATCGATCCCGCAACGCCGGACGGCGACGCCATCCCGATTGAAGAGCGCGGCACCGGCGAAGTCGCCTGCCTCGGCGGGGCGCGGGTCATGCCTGAAGGCGTGGAAGCCTACAATTTTGCCTTCGATGTGACCCCGGCCCGATTTATAACGGGCATTATCACGGAAAAAGGGGTATTGTTCCCTCCGTATACTGAGAGCATCGCGCGCTTTGCGAGAAACTCCAACCGGGAGCAAGAATTATGAGCGAATTGAACGGCAAGAAATTTGTTGTGTTCGTGGAAGATCTGTACAACGAGCACGAGTTCTGGTACCCGCGCTACCGGCTGCTGGAAGCCGGCGCGAGCGTGGTCGTGGCCGGGACCGAGGCCGGGAAGGAATACCGCAGTAAAATCGGCCTGGGCGCCAAATCCGAGGCGGCTTTTGCCGATTTGAAGACGGCGGACTTCGACGGCGTGATCATTCCCGGCGGGTTCGCGCCGGACTTTATGCGCCGGTCCGAGGCCGCCAGAAAATTCGTGAAGGACATGGACGCACAGGGCAAACTCGTGGCCTATATCTGCCATGCGGGCTGGCTGCCCATTTCAGCGGGGGTGGTCAAAGGCCGGAAAGTGACGTCGTTCATGGCGATCAAGGACGACATGGTCAACGCGGGCGGCGACTGGCAGGACGCGCCCGTGGTGGTGGACCGCAACATGATAACCAGCCGCAAGCCCGACGACCTGCCCGCGTTCATGAAGGCCGTCATCGCCTTTTTCAAGTAAGGGATATGAAAAAAGCCCCTTGCGGGGCCTGAATATGCTCCCCGCTGCCGGTACAGGCAGCGGGGAGTGTTTTTTTGTTTGGGTTAATCTCCCTGGCTGGGAGCGGCGGCGCCGGAACAGGCCGTTTGCGGCGCGGCGCCTTCCGCTGTCGCGAACTTCTGGTGCAGCGCGTCGATAATGACGGCAATGGCGTTGTCGCCGGAGACGTTCGCCGCCGTGCCGAAGCTGTCCTGCGTGATGTACAGGGCGATCAGCAAGCTGGCGACGGCGCCTTCCGGCGGAATGCCGACCATGGCGAGGAACGGCAGGGCCGCCATGATCGCGCCGCCGGGAGCGCCGGGAGCCGCAACCATCGCGATGCCGAGCGTCAGGAGGAAGGGGAAGAAGGTCGTGAAGCTGAAGGTCGTGCCGCTCATCATCAGGGCCGCGACCACACAGGAGGTGATGGTGATGATGCTGCCGCACAGGTGAATCGTGGCACACAGGGGCACGACGAAGTCGCGGATGCCTTTGGATATGCCGTTCTTTTCGGCGCAGGTCAGGTTGACGGGGATGGTGGCCGCCGAAGACTGGGTGCCGATGGCGGTCAGGTAGCCGGTGACCTGGTTGCGGATGAGCTGGAAGGGGTTTTTCCGGCCGATCGCCCCGGCAAGGAAGAAGAAGGCGGTAAGGTAGAGGAGGTGGAGCGCGATGACGAGAACCAGCACCTTCCAGAAAATGGAGAGAATGGTGAAGACCTGCCCGGAATAGGTCAGGTTGGCGAAGGTGCCGCAAATGTATATCGGCAGCAGGGGGATGATGACCTTACCGAGCACCAGGTTGATGGCGGAAGAGAAGTCGCCGAAAAAGTTGTACAGCGCGGCGCCGGTTCCCGAGCCGCCCCGCATCAGGGCGGAAATGCACATGCCGAAGGTGAAGGCGAACACCAGGGCCTGGGTTACGTCAAGCATCGGCGGCATGGCTATGGTGAAGAAGGGCGCGAGCATGCCGGCTTCGGCGTCCAGGCCCGTCACGGAGCCGGCGGTGATGAAGAGCGGGAAGAACGTGCTCGCCATCATGAAGGCGAGGGTCCCGGCGATGATGGTGGAGGCGTAGGCTATGCCGGTGGTGATGGCGAGCAGTTTTCCCGCGCCCCGGCCCAGGTCCGCGATCCCGGCGATGATGAAGCCGATGATCATCAGGGGAATGATGAACTTCAGGAAGTTGGAGAAAATGCTCGCAAAGGTGACGACAAGCCGCACGATTGCTTCGGGCAGAAAGTACCCGATGATGATGCCGGCGATGATGGCGATGATAAGGCGGGGGACCAAACCAATGTTTTTCATTATATTCTCCATGAATTATTCGTATTTTTTGTTTTGGCAGTAGACTTTGTAACCCTGCGACTGCAACGCGTGCGTGATCTGGTCGATATGCTCACGGCCGCGGGTTTCCAGCTTGAGACCCACCACGCATTTGCCGACGTCCATATCGCCGCTTTCCCGTTCGTGCTGGACCGCAAGGATGTTCGCGCCCTCGTCGGCCAGGATCCCGAGCAGCTTTTTGAGCTGCCTGGGTTTGTCGTCCAGAACGGTTTCAAACTCCATTACTCTGCCGGTTTTCTTCAAACCCTTGTTGATGATCAGGGCGACGACGTTAACGTCCACGTTCCCGCCGGAGACGACGCAGCAGACGTTTTTCCCCCGCACATCAACCTTTCCGTACATGGCGGCCGCGACGGAGACCGCGCCGGCCCCTTCCGCGACAACCTTGTAATCTTCCATCAGCGTCAGCATGGCGGAAGCGATCTCGCTCTCGCTCACGCAGACGAACCCGTCGACATACTGCTGGCACAGGGCAAAGGTTTCCTCGCCGGGCCGTTTCACGGCAATGCCGTCCGCCATGGTCGCGAGGCTCGGCAGGGTCAGTATCCTGCCCGCCTCGATGGATTCCCTCATGGATGCGGCGCCGACAGGCTCCACGCCGTAAACCTTGCAGCGCGGGTTGCGGTTTTTGATCGCGCAGGCGATCCCCCCGATTATCCCGCCCCCGCCGACCGGCACGAACACGATATCCGTGTCCGGAGCCTGTTCGACGATCTCCAGGCCGATCGTGCCCTGGCCCGCGATGACGTCGAGATTGTCAAAGGGGTGGATGAAGGTATAGCCGTGCTCTTTCTGCAGTTCCAGGGCTCGGGTGTACGCGTCGTCGTACACGCCGGGGCAGAGCACGACCTCCGCGCCGTGAGCGCGCGTTTTTTCCACCTTGGAGATGGGAGCGCCCTCGGGCATGCAGATAACGCATTTGATGCCTTCGCGCTTTGCGGAGAGCGCCACGCCCTGCGCATGGTTGCCCGCCGAACAGGCTATGACGCCGCGGGCTTTTTCCTCGTCGCTCAGGCGGCTGATGCGGTAATACGCGCCGCGTATTTTGAACGAGCCGGTCTTTTGCAGGTTTTCGGCTTTCAGCAGGACCTGTTTCGCCTGGCACAAGCCGTGGGCGGGTATCATGGCCGTGCGTTCGATGACCCCTTCCAGGGCCGCCCGCGCGTCTTCTATTGTGTCGATAAATGCCATCGTGACTGTCCCTTTACGATTTTCGGCGACACTCAATGCGCGGCGATCATTTCAATTTCGACCTTGGCTCCCTTGGGGAGCGCGGCCACCTGCACGCACGAGCGGGCGGGGTAGGTTCCGCTGAAGAAGGAGGCGTACACCTCGTTCACCGCGGTGAAGTCGGCGAGATCCGTCACGAAGATCAGGGATTTAAGGACTTCATCCAGGGTGTACCCGGCTGCGGTGAGGATGCTTTTTAGGTTTTCCATGGACTGGCGCGCCTGCTCCGCGGAGCTGGGCCCGGCGAATTCGCCGGACTGGGTGACGCCCAACTGTCCGGAAATGTACAACACGCCGTTGTTTTCCACTGCGACTGAATAAGGGCCGAGCTTCGCGGCGCCTGTGACGATTTCCCGTTTCACAATACGGTCTCCTGTTTGAGGGTGTTTTTGGGCAGTTTTGCCACATATCTATAGATGGTCGGTTCCGAGATGCCGAGAGCCGCGGCGGCAACGCCGATGCCCCCTTTGAACCGGAACAGACCTTGTTCCGCAAGACGCCGGGTGATTTCCGTCTTGTCCTTCACGCTGAACGCATCCGGAGGCGTCTGCGTCGCGCTGATATAGTCGGAGACGGTGTCGGAAACGATTTCCTGCAACGTTCTGGGGAAGGTTTCCGCATGCTGTTTGTCGGCGACCGGTGTCGCCCCGTCGCCGTTCTCCACGTGGATGAGTTTTTTCAACTCGCCGAACATCCCGAGGTAGGCCGAGATGTCGGTATTGACGCACAGGAACCCGATGAGCCGCCCCTCGTTGCGGATGAAGAAGGTCGAGGAGCGGAGCGGCGTGCCGCCTTTGGCCACGCCCTTGTAGTTGACGATATAGTCGCAATGCTCGTGCTGGCGGCTTTCAAGGAGTTCCAGGCCGAAATTCGTCATGGGCGCGCCGATGTCGCGTCCGCTGACGTGGTTGTTGAAGATAGCGACCGTGGAGGCGTCCAGATCCTCGAGCGAATGGATGGCTATTTCAACGTTGTCCGCAAAGACTTTGGAAAAGAATTCCGCTACGGCCGCATACTGTTGCAGAACTTTCGCATCGGTCATGGGGATTCCTTTACGTATTTTTAGATAAAAATTTATTATCTACGATAAGAAAAAATTATCACCATTGGAACATTTCGTCCAGCACTTTCCCGGATTTTGGAAAACTTTTTCTGCAAGAGACGCAGAGCGGTGTGGTGCCGGTAATCTGTCAGAGAATTCGCCTGACGCGATGGGGATGGCGGGCAACGCGCGCCTTCCTCAATAGGGAGAGAATGGTTGGATGGGCAATAAACCCGCCCTCCGGGGAAGCGGAGGGCGGGTTTGGTCAGCGGGGTGGTTCGTTTTCCGGCACGTCGATCTGCGGCACGATAAGTGTCGGCGCGGTATAGGGCCTGTCGAGCATGGAGGGAACAGGCGGCATAAGGGTGGGCCGGGCCGGGGACGCCGGTTCCGTCGCCGGGGGAATAGGCCTGTTGGCGTTCAGGCCCGGCGTCGGCGGTCCCTGGCGTTCCGGCGGCGTTCCGGGGTCCGGCGTTTGCGCCGGGGGAGTAGCTTTTGTTTGTGCCGGAGCGGGGAGCGCGGGCGCCGGTTCCACCGGAGCGGGCGCGGCGGAAGGCCGCGGGCCGGGTGAAGGCAGGGCGCGGGGCGTTGCGGCGGACGGCTCCGGCGGAACCACGGGAGCGGGCGCCGTCACGGGAGCCGGAGTAGGCGTGGGAGCCGGTATTACCGCGGGCGCGGGTGTTGCTGTGGGTGTTGCCGTCGTCGCGGGCGCGGGCGTTACCACTGGCGCGGGAGCCGGCGTTGCAGCGGGGGCCGGTTTGGGAGCGGTTTGCGTCACGGGCGGAGCGGCCTGGGCAGGCGTGGCAGGCGTGGCCGGAGCGCTTGCCGGAGGCTGCGCCGGAGTTGGGCTTGCCGCCGGGGGGTGCTGCGGTGTCGCAGAAGACGGCGAAGACGGTGAAGGCTGCGCGGGCGCGGCGGCGGGCTTGCCCGACGGTGCGGGAGTCGCCGGTGCTTGCACCGGTGTCTGCGCTGGAGTGGGGCCGGGAACGGCTTGCGGTGCCGGTGGCGTGGACGGAGAAGGCGCTGGCGCGGCAGGCGTTTTTACCGGAGCCGCCGGTGCCGTGACGGACGATGGGGTGACGGGCGCTGGCCGCGCGGCGGGTTCCGTCCGTGCCGGTGCGGTGGGCGCGGAAGATTGCGGGGAAGCGGATTTTTGATATTTCGGCGTATCATGGATTTCCGGCAAACCGCCGGGGGCTGCCTGTGCCGGGGCCGGAGCCGGGGATGCGGCGCTTTCCGGGCGAGGGTCCCCGGCCACGTAGGGCGGCGGCTCCAACGGACCGGCGGGCTGGGTTGTTCTGACCGGTTCTTTGGCCGGTTCCGCCAGGGGCGCCGGGGACGCGGGCACAGGCGCGGGCGCGATTGCGGCGGGTGGTTCCGGCGCCGGTTCCGCGACCGGTTCCGCAAAAGACGCGGGCGGAGGGGATTGCACGGGAGCCGCCATGGCGGGCGGTTCCGGCATCACGGGCGCGGGAGGTTCTTTGGCGGCATCTTCCCGCGCGCGGGTGAGGGAAAGGTCGTACGCGGCCGCTTCGGCGGCGTCGCTGCCGCACATGGCGGCGGGTTCCAGGTTGGCGTAAAAGGCCTCGGTGGCGATATAGCAGCCTTTGCGGTTGTGCACGTGCGTCCATTTGGCGTCGCACATCCGGTGCATTTCCTGGATACGCGCGTCTTTGGCTACTTCCTGCTGGAGAAGGGCGTCGAGGCAGTCCCGGCGGGAAGAAAAGGCTTTGCCGGACAGAGGGAACATCCGGCGGACTTCTTCGCAGCCTTCAAGGCAGCCCGTGCGGGTCACGAGCGCCAGAGAGGTGTTTTCAGAGCAGGTCGCCACGCAGGCGTTGAACGCCGCGCTATCGTCCGCGCGTAAATAATCGTGCTCCTGGGAGGAGTATTCCGGGCCGGGCGCGTATTTCGCTCCCCCGCATCCGCCGAGAAAAAGAGCGGTCAAGGGGATGGAAAGAAAGAGCAAGCGCGCGGCGCGCGCTTGAGGTTGTTGCCAAAGTCCTCTTTGGCAACAACCCGCCACGGAAGCGTAGGCGGCATTCATTGCCGCCGTTAAGCGCCGGAGTGGGCGTGCCTTTACAAACCACGGCTTTGCGGGGTTTGTTATTCGTCCGAGACACGCGCCGCACGCGATGCGGTTCTCCTGTTGCATGAATCCTCCGGCACCGGGTTTAGGGCTGACGGAAAACCGTCGTGATACCCATGATGCTGGGAAAATAGCAAAAACTATTCCTATATGAATACCATTATTTGACGCGGCTGGGTAGAGCATGGAATATAAAAAAACCGGCCGGGGCGTGCCGTGGCCGGTTTATGGCGTGTTTCAAACAGTGCGTCAGTCGCCGAGTCCGCTTAGGCTTATGCGAAAGCCGTAACTTGTGTCGTACCCGTCTTGCCTGAAAATGCCTTCAAGCTTGAAACACTGGTGGTTGTAGATAAGGCTGAAGGACTTGTCCGCGCTCTCATTGCGCTCGTAGTCATGGTCATAGGAGAAGGCCATGGCGAACGGGCCGTAAAGATTGATGTCGCCGGCCAGCTTCAGGGTTTTCACCTTGTGGTTCCGCTCGCGCAGGTACTCGTCGATCGTGTCGCGGAACCCGATGCCCGTGTAGAGGGAACCCCACGTCGCGTACCGGAAGCTCACCCCGTGGTCGTGGCTGGTTATCCTTTCCTCGTAGGGGGACCAATACGTCCGGGAGATCAGGCTGATATACTCGTCAAAACTGATCTGCAATTCCGCGATGACATCCCTGAACGGGCGGCGCTCGTATTCCTCGCGCTCGTCCGTGCGCGTCGCTTCGCGCAGGTCGTAGGACTGCTCCAGGGAAAAACGCACGAATTCAAGGTAGTCCGTCGTGACGACCGGCGTCGGCTCCTCGCCTTCCTTGGCCGGTTTCTGGGCGGTGACCCTTTCCCGTTTGCGGGTCAGGATATTGGCGACGGAATAGGTAAGCTCGTTGGCGGCCCTGATTCTGTCCTTGCTGTCGTAGTTCGGGTTTCTGTGCTGGTCTTCCAGGGGGACGTTCCGGTAGCGGACCCGGGGCTGGATGGCATGCTGGACGGCCGTCCACTGGCTTTTCCCCGTGTTTTCCTTTGTCGGCGCGAGGGAGGCGCCGCCCAGCTTGAATACCCGCGAGAATTCCGTGGACCCGTCCGCCTGGAAGGTGGGGATGGTCTGGCTTTTTCCGGTCTGCCTGTCATCTTCCGGGTCGGTTTTGGAGTAGGTGTCCGTTCCGTAAAACGCCTGCTGCACCCCGGCTGTCGCCATGAGGGATCCGTATTTGCCGTTGATGGGCACGGACAGGTAAGGCGTCATGGTATAGCGCATGCCCCGGGTGCCGTCGCGCCGGTACATGTAGCCGGTTTCCGCGCTGGCCGCGATTTCCAGCGGCAGGGTATCGATTATGCCGCCCTTGTGCAGGAAGAGGTCAAGCTGGGGAACGCGTTGGACGGTGGTGTCCGACGATTTGGGCGCGTTGCCGTGCCCGAGGGTCTGGTCCTGGGTGTAGGTGGAGGAAAGGGCCACGGAAACACGGTCCCAGTCGCGGAACAGCATAACGCCGCTTTGCCGGGCGAGGTCTTTTTCCTGAATGTCGCGCCGGAACATGTTGAACAACTCGTCACGGCTTCTGTTGTACCCGGAATAGCCGGATTTGAACTCGTGCAGCATGTCCTGGTCGGAAACATAGTCAAGGTCCGCGCGGATCTTCCATTTGGGGTCCGCGAGGAAGCCTTCGTACATGCCGCGCACCCAGTAGCGGTCCGCGTTGCTGCGCGACAAGCCGTCGCCGGAGTTGTAGTGGTCCCCGGAGGAGTCCGTCACCTTGTCATTCAGCCAGTCCAGCCGTATCCAGCCCGTCTCCCGGACGGACGGGCGGGTGCGGTATTCAACGCCCTGCATGAGGCCGCGTTTTTCCATGTAATATTCATTGAGGGTCATGTCCTGGCTTTCGTCGATGGCCCAGAAGAACGGCTGGTTGTAATAGAAGCCGCGTTTGCTGCTGGTGCCGTATTCCGGTGTGAGGAAGCCGGTCTGGCGTTCCTTTTTGGCCGGAAGGACCATCCAGGGGCTGAACAGGACCGGTGTATCCTTAACCTGGAACTTGGGCCGCCAGAGCTGGGCGTAGCCGTCAATTTCCACAACGGCTTCGTCCGCTTCCAGGGACCAGGCGGGGACGTCGCCGTCACAGGCGGTGACCTTGGCTTCCTTGAAGCTGTAAACGTCGCCCCAGTGCTTGTCGATACGCTCGCCCGCGAAATACATGTGCGGGCCGTCCATGAATATCTGGCCCCGTTTCAGCCAGCCGACCCGGCTGCGCAGGTCGAACTCGGCTTCGTCGGCCTTCATGTCGTCCCGGCCCATGCGCGCGGACACGTTGCCCCGCAAAAAGACCCACTTGGTTCCCGCATAATAGCGCGCGTAGTCCGCTTTCAGGTACTCGCCGCCGCGCTGTAAAACGACGTTCCCCTCGGCTTCGATAACCTCGTTGGCGCTGAGCGATGTGACTTTGTCCGCGTTGAGGGTCCAGGTGACGGCCTTTTCATCTTCAGCCTGCATGGCCAGATCGCTCCGGCCCGTGGCCCCGGCGGCGAGCGCCGAGGAGCACAGAACGATAGTAAGGATGGAGAGTCCGGCGCAATATGAAAGGAGCCGGTAAGCCGCACGGATCATTGTCGCCCCAACAGTTGAATGTACGAGGATAAAAGCGTAGGCTGAACAATTGGGATAAATATCACGACTTGCCATGAAGGGCAAAGGTTTATTCCTTTCGTTTGCGGCGGTTGAAACGCCCGTTCCTCTTGCAACCAACGGAGCCGTCATGACGTCTTTTTCCGATTTTTCAGGCTCTTCCGCCGGCCCGGCGGCGGATTTCCCGGCGGGATTGCCTACGGCCCGTATCTCCCTGGAAAATATCCGCCGCAACTGGCTCTTTTTGTCGTCGCTCGCCGGGAGCCCCCCGCCCATGGCTGTCATCAAGGCGGACGCTTACGGCCACGGCCTCGAACCCGTGGCCCGCACCCTGCTGGATGCCGGGTGCCGTACCCTGGCCGTTGGCAGCATGGATGAGGGCGTGCTCCTTCGCCGCGCTCTCGGCGAGGACGGCAAGGACGTCACCGTTCTGCCGCTGCTCGGCGTTCTGAGTCAAAAGGATGCCGCGGCCGCCGTGGCAAACGGCCTTGTTCCCATCGTGTCCTCGGCCCGGCAGGCCGCTTTTGTCAGCGAGGCTTGGACCGGAGCGGACTCCCTGCCCGTGGCGGTGAAAGTGGAAACCGGCATGTCGCGCCTGGGCTTCCGCGCCACCGAAACACAAGAGTTCATCGCGGCCTTGCGCTCCTTCGCCAATATCCGGCCGGTCCTGCTGCTGTCGCATCTGGCAGCCTCCGACGACCCGGCGAAAGACGCGTCCGTGGCCGTCCAGGTGGACCGTTTTCTCGCCGCCCATGCGGCCATGCGCGCCTTCTGGCCGGATATCGCCGTATCCCTCGCCAACTCGGCCGGTCACCTTGCGCGGGATATTCTTCTGGCCAAACTGCCGCCGCATATCGGCAGGCCCGGGTTCGCGCTTTACGGGGGCAATCCGTTCGCCGGGACGAGCCGGGAAGGCCTGGGAAGCGCGCTCCTGCCCGCCATGGAAGTCGCCGCGCCCGTCATGGGCGTGCACGACCTTGAGCCCGGGCGGACAGTGAGTTACGGCTGCACCTTCACGGCCCCAAAAGCCATGCGGATCGCCGTTATCGGCGCGGGCTACGCGGACGGTTTCTCGCGCGGGCTTTCAAGCCGGGGGCACGTCTGCATCCGGGGGCGGCGGTGCCCGGTGCTCGGGCGCGTCTGCATGCAGATGCATGTGGCGGACGTGACCCACGTGCCCGGCGCGGCTGTCGGCGACGCGGCGTATATCCTCGGCGGCGAAGGGGAGGGGGCTGTTTCCATGGGGGACATCGCCCGCGACTGGGGCACCATCCCCTATGAAGTCTTCTGCCTTTTGGGAAAGAACCCGCGCGTGTACGCAGGGTAACGGCCAAAAACATATTCCCTTTCTCCCGCGTTTGCCTGCTTGACAGAAGCCGCTTGTCCGGCTAAACACCGTGGTTCACCTTGCTCTTTCCCGGATGGAAAGGGCCAATGACCATAAGGAGAAAGTATGAGAAAGTTTGAGACTTTGCTGCTCCTGTCCCCGGAGCTGACGGTCGAACAGCGCGACGGCATCATCGCCTCGCTGGTCGCCGTTGTCGAACGGGAAGGCGGCAAAATGCTGGCCACGGACCCCTGGGGCATGCGCGACCTCGCCTACCCTGTCAAGAAGCAGATGCGCGGCTTTTACGTGCGCCTGGAATATGCCGCTCCCGGCGCGCTTGTCGCGGAACTGGAACGCAACATCCGCATCGCTGACGGCATTTTCAAGTTCACTTCCGTGAAGCTCGCGGACAGCGTTGAGGAGGTTGCATAAGATGGCCTTTAAGAAAAAATTCACCCCGCGCCGCAAGTTCTGCCGTTTCTGCGCGGACAAGGACCTGCCCCTGGATTACAAGCGCGTTGACATTCTGCGCGATTTCGTCACCGAGCGCGGCAAGATCATTGCCCGCCGCATCACCGGCACCTGCGCTTTCCATCAGCGCCGCCTGACCGTGCAGATCAAACGCTCGCGCCAGATGGCGCTTATGATCTACACCGCCGCGCACGCCAGTGACGTGAAAAAGAAAAGCGTGCTCTAGGAGGTCGCCATGCAAGTAATTCTCAGAGCAGACGTGGAAAATCTGGGCCGCCTCGGCGACGTTGTCACCGTGAGGCCCGGTTACGGCCGCAACTACCTTCTTCCCCAGGGCATGGCCATGCCCGCGACCAAAGCCAACCTCAAGGTGTTCGAGCTTGAGCGCAAAAAACTGCAGGCGGAAATGGACGCGCTCCGCGCCGCCGCCGGGGAACTGGGCGGCCGCATCAAGAATGCGGATATCACCATCACCATGCGGGTGGGCGAAAACAACAAACTGTACGGCTCCGTCACCAGCGCAGTTATTGCCGACGCCTTGGCCGCCAAGGGCATCGAAATCGACCGCCGCCGGGTCATCATCGACGCGCCTATCAGAACCGTCGGCGAATTCCCCGTCCGCGTCCGGCTCCATGCCGACGTTCTGGCGGAACTCACCATCAAGGTTCAGCCCGAAGAGCACCCCGTCTATGACGACGAGCCGGCTCAGCCCGCCGCTCCCGCCGCTGTAGACGCTCCGGCTGCCGGCGATGTCCAGTCTGAACAATGAAAACGACGCTCCCCCGGTTCGCCGGGGGAGCAGGAAAAAGGCCGCCTCGGCCGAGGCTTCCTCGGCTGACGTGCTGCGCCAGGTTCCCCCCCACAGCGTTGAGGCCGAACAGGCCGTGCTCGGGGGGATTTTTATTAAGCCGGACGCGTTGAACCCCCTGGTGGGAACCTTGTCCGCCGACGATTTTTATATGCCCGCGCACCGGGACATATACACCGCTTTTCTGGATCTCTCCACCGCCGCCGCGCCGATCGACCTCGCCACTGTGGCCGCGCACCTGAAAAACCAATCCAAGCTGGAGCGCGCGGGCGGGGCTGCCTATCTCGGGGAACTCATGAACTCCGCGATTTCCACGGCCAACGTGGAATACTTCGCGAAGATGGTCCGCGACAAATCCCTGGCCCGGTCCCTTATTTCTTCCTGCTCGGACATTATCGGCCGCTGCTTCGACACGACCGTCCCGGTCAACGAACTGCTGGACGAATCGGAACAGGCGGTTTTCGCCATCTCCAACCGCACGGCGGGGAAAACGGTCCGCAGCGCCAAGGAGCTGGCGACCAAGGTCTTTGAAGACCTGGCCAACCGCATGGACCGGAACGACATGATTACCGGCGTGCCCACCAAGTACACCCACCTGGATATGATGACCGCAGGGCTCCAGCCTTCGGACCTCATCATCGTGGCGGCCCGGCCCGCCATGGGCAAGACGGCCTTCGTGCTGAACCTCGCCATGCGCGCGGCGGTCTGGGGCAACGTGCCGGTCGTCGTCTACTCCCTGGAAATGAGCATGGAGCAGCTTATGCAGCGCATGCTCTGCGCCTGGGGCAAGGTGGATCTTTCCCGGCTGCGCAAGAACTTTCTCCAGGAGAGCGACTGGCAAAACCTGCACGCCGCCGCCGGGGCGCTTTCCGCCGCGCCCATCTTCATTGACGACACGCCGGCCCTGACCCCGCTGGAGTTGCGCGCGCGCACCCGCCGCCTGCAATCCGAGCACGGGATCGGCATGGTCGTGGTGGATTACTTGCAGCTCATGCGCTCCTCCCGCCGGGTGGATTCGCGCGAACTGGAAATCTCGGAAATTTCCCGCAGCCTCAAGGCTCTGGCCAAAGAGCTGAACGTGCCCGTCATCGCCCTCTCCCAGCTCAACCGCAAAGTGGAAGAGCGCGCGGACAAGCGGCCCATGCTGTCGGACCTGCGCGAATCCGGCGCCATCGAGCAGGACGCGGACATCATCATGTTCATCTACCGCGACGCCGCCTACCTGCCCAAGGGCGTGGACCGGCCCGCCATGGACGAGGCGGAGATCATCATCGGCAAACAGCGCAACGGGCCGGTGGGCACCGTGCGCCTGATGTACATTCCCTCCTACACCGCCTTTGAGGACATCGCCCCGCACGGGCCGTCCGAAGGGATGTAGGCAGCCCCGGAATTTCAGGAAAACGCCTCAGGCGACCGGCATATGCCGGTCGCCTTCTTTTGCATCTTTTTCCGTCTTGACAGAAAGGAGCGATACCGGTACTTAATAACTACATAACTATTTATGTAGTTGTAAAGGGGAATGCCATGTACCGCTCACGCCAGAAAAAAAACCGCGCCATCCGCATCGTACTCTGGGCCATACTGTTCGTGCTGGTCACGGCTATGTCCGGCTGCGGCCTTGTGGCCGACGGGGTGAACCATGTCCGCGCCATCCAGCTCCCGCCCGGCGACCTGTATTCACCGGAGTTTTACCAGACCGCCACGGTGGAAGAGGTCAAAAAAGCCATCGGCTCGCGCTCGCTCGCGGACGAGTATTACACCGAGCGCTACTACGCCGCGAATACCGAGGGAACCGGTTTTTTGGCGGCGCTGGATGGCAAGGTAAAGTCCGTGCAGAGCGTGTTCATCCCCATGTCGTCCGTGGATGACCACGCGCCCATGTACCCTTTGCAGGTTGCCGTGCGGAACACGCCGTACCCGGCGGTGGTGACGGCCCTTATCGACGCCGGGGCCGACCCGGATACGGTCAATGTGGCGCAGTATGTTTGCTCGCCGGGGTCTGACCCGGAAATAAGCCGGATACTGCTCGCGCGCTGCTCGTCCAAGGCGCGGTGCGAATCGATGATATGGCTCGCGCGGATGATGAAAGATACCTCCATGCTGGAATACTGCCTCGGCCTGCCGGGAACGTCCGCCGCCTGCGCGGTCGGGAAGGAGTATCCGCTCAAGAGCGCGGTGCAGGGAGGGAAGGCGTCCGCCGCGGCGTTTCTGCTGGAACGCGGCGCGGTGCTGCCCGCCGATGCCGACGGGCGGCTCGAATTGCTTGCCGCGGCCTTGCGGGCTCGCAGCCCCGAGACCTTCTGGCTACTGACCGGCAAGGGGCTGGAAAATTCCTTGGTCGATGGCGACGGCAACAACACCCTCATGGCCGTTGCCGCCGATGCGCCGGTTGATGACGCGGCCGTGCTGCTGCACCTCGCCAAGACGGTTCCCCTGAACGGCAAAAACGCGGGCAAAGCGCTGGTCGCCGCCTGCGGGACCGGCAATATGACGGTCCTCGAAACGCTGCTGCGGCGGACCAACGGGCTGCCCAAGGACGGAACCACCGGCATGGAAATGCTGAAAGCCGCATTGAAAAAGGCCGATGCCGATCTGTTTTGGGCGCTTGTCGCAAAGGGGGCGGACTGCTCGCGGGAGGACTCACGGGCCAGCAACAATATCATGTCCGTGGCCTCCTGGAAGATGGGGCATGACGCGAAGATCATCCAGTATCTCGCGGATCATGTTTACGTCGGCGGCGAAAGCGGGAGCGCCGCATTGCGGTACGCCGTCACAATGGGGTACGCCGCGCCCGTGCGCACGCTGCTCGAAAGGGGGGCGCTCTCCGGTGACCGTACGCTGTCCGTTGCCGCAGACGGTCCGGAGCCGGAAGCGCTGCAAGCCGTGCTGGAAGAAAAGGGGGTTGCATTCAAGATCCGCTGAAGGGCAGCACCATAGGGTGCTTGTCAGGAGGGCGGGACGGCCTTGCCGCTGTCTTCGCCTTCCGGCAGGGCTTTTACCGGCTCGGCTTCCAGCACCGGGCCGTCATCGGCGGCAATTTCCTTAACGGAGCCTATGGCGTAGCGGTCGCGGCCACCGCCCGGCGGCAGGATGGCCTTGCCTTTATCGTCCAGCAGGATGACGCCGGTTTTTTCCATGACCTCCCGCCGGAAGGCGTATTCAGCGGCCAGTCTGTTGTTGGCATGGCGGAACCAGGCCATGAGCGCGGCTATGGCGACGGCAAAGGCGGTTATGGCGCCGATGAAATAGGGCGCGTAGGGGATAAGGGCGAGTACGATTCCGGAGACAAGGGTGAACGCTCCGTCAATGACCAGGAGCGTCGCGCCGAGCGCGATGAACGCGAAACAGACCATGAAGAGCGGCGCGTCCTTGATGAAGCGGTACACCCGCAGGGCGTGTTCCGGCAATTGGGAGGCCCAGGCTTTTTCGGCCTTGTCGTCCGCTTCTTCCCCGGGGGAGTGTTTCCCGGCCATATACTGCGCAAAGCCGACAATCACCGCCGTGGCAACGAGCAGAGCGGCAAACCAGCCGATCCAGGGGAAGGCCATCGTCGGGATGACGCCCGGAACCGGGGGCGGCGTGACGATGATACCGTAACACACGGCGGCGATGGTGATGAAAAAGGCGGCGACAAAGACCAGGACTATCACGCTGGTCCAATAGTCGGAGCGGCGGACGGGCGAGGTCCCCGAGGTTTTTTCCGCTGCGCCTTTTTTCCGGTTTTCTGTCATTCTGGATGCTGTTTCCTGTTGTCTATCGTGTGGAGCAAGAGCGACAGTTCAGCTATGCGCATGAAACGGCCTGCAGTCAAGGGCGTGGAGCGTTCTTCGATTCTTCCGGTTGCGCCCCGGTATGCCCGGAACCGCTCGGAACAGGTCCAAGCCGTCCGCCCTGCCTATAGTTTTTCCTTTTCCCGGGCGGGCTGTCCCGGTTTTTCTGCCCGCGCGCGCCTTCCCGCAGCCGCGCCGTCCGAAGCATCCCAGAAAAATAAGCTGTTATCGGTTTTATTATGTTGCGCCAAAAGATGACAGCGCTTGTCCATGACAATCATTTTGTGGTATGCAATGGATAGTTCAGTGTTCTCCGAGTTTGCCGGAGGCAAAGGGGTTTGCATGCCGCGACACGCACACATGGGAGCTACAGGGACGGCGGGAAAACGCGCTGCGCTCAAACGGCGTCTGTTGCAGAAGCATTCCCTGCGCGCGAGCGAGGCGGCCCGCTGGGCATGGGATATGGCGACGGGCGCGGCTTTTTTTGCCGAGGAGTGGCGGGATATCCTCGTGCCGCCGGAGGATGCGCCGCTGGGGGATACGCTGGAATATCTTTTTTCCCGCGCGCGCCGGGAAGACGAGGCGCTTTTCCGCGAACAGTGCGCGGCAATAGCGGCGGGGCGCAAGGATTCCCTCGATATCCCCGTGTGCTTCCGGCGGTTCGACGATACCTGGGGCTGGATTCTGCTGCGCGGGCGCGTTGCCGATGCGGGCGGCGCCCCCGGCGTCTTTACCGGCATAGGCATCGAAGTCTCGCGGTTGCGCCTGGACGAGCGCTTCCTGCCCCCGAACGATACGAAAGAAACGCTCCACCGTCTGTTTGAGCACTCTCCTCACAATATCGCCCGGTTTGACCGCCAATTGTTTCCTTTGTACGTGAACCCGGCCTCGACAGCCGTCCTTTCCTGCGAACCCGAGGAGTTGGGCGACAAAAAAATGGCCGAGATCGGCATGAACGCCGCTGATGTCGCGTTCATCCAAACGCATGTGGATCAGGTGTTCGACACCGGCAAATGCATCACGGCGCGCCGGAGCATCGTTACGGAAATCGGCGCGTTGATGGGGAACTTCAGTTTCTGGCCGGAGCTTGGCGAGCGGAACGAGGTGCGGAGCGTCCTGTGCATGCAGCAGGACCTGACTGCTGAAATGAAGCGGGAAAAAGAGGCGCAGACCAACGAGATGCGGTTTTCCTCCCTGTACCAGCTGACCCAGATGAACGACGCGCCGGATGAGGACGTGTTGCGGTTCGTGGTGGAGAAAATAGCCGAGCTCACCGGGAGCAAATACGCGCACCTGCGTCTGTTGCCGGGCATCCTGGAGCCGAAGGGGCGGATTATCTGGTCCCGCGCCCACCTGGAACTTTTGACCGAAGAAGAGCGTAACGATCCGGATTCCACCCTGATCCGGGGGGATTTCGGCATTGATGCCGAATGCTTTCCGGAATCGGTCGTCCCGATTCTCGAAAACGGGACGGTGCCCGACTCCGGCAAGTTGTTTTTCCGGGGGCGGCTGCCCATTTCGCGCTTTCTGTGCGTCCCGGCGCTCGAGGGCGGCAGGCCCATGTGCATCGCGGCCGTGTACAACAAGGACGAGGATTACACGCGGGCGGACATGCAGCAGCTGCAATTGTTCATCAGCGGGGCATGGCTCGTGCTCCGCCGCCGCCGCCACGTCGCGGAATTGCAGCAGGCGAAAGAGAGTGCGGAATCCGCCAACAAAGTCAAAGACCGGTTCCTGGCCAACGTCAGCCACGAGCTGCGCACGCCGCTCAACGGCATGCTGAGCATGCTGCAACTTCTGGAAATGACGCCCCTTGATCCGGACCAGAGCGAGTACGCCAGAAACGCGGCCACAACCGGCCAGACCCTGCTGCGCATCATCTCCGATATTCTGGACTACTCCAAGATGGAGTCGGGCCGGATCGAACTGGACAGTAACCCGTTCAATTTCCGGGAGAGCCTCATTTCAACCGTCGCGCTGTTCACGGCCGACGCGCAGAAAAAAGGACTCAGGCTGACCCTGAACACCGCGGGCGATTTCCACTCCATGGTGCATGGGGACGAGGCGCGCGTGCGGCAGATTCTTTTCAACCTTGTGGGCAACGCCCTGAAGTTCACGGCAAAGGGGGAAATTGAGGTCTTTTGCGAAGCGCGGCCGCGGGACAAGGACACGATCGAGGTGCACCTCACCGTGCGGGATACGGGCATCGGCATCCCGGCGGCGATGCAGAGCAAGGTGTTTGACGCCTTTACCCAGGTCGACGGGTCGAGCACGCGCAAACACCAGGGGTCCGGGCTCGGGCTCGGCATCGTCCGGTTGCTGGTCGAGGGCATGGGCGGCACCATTTCCCTGAGCAGCAGGCTGGATGCGGGTACGATAGTGGAGTGCGTCATCCCGTTCACCTTCGTGCCCGATGATCTTGCGAAAGAACGGGACGGACAGGGCCCCGCCGCCGGGGTGCTGGAGTGTCCCTCCCTTGACGTGCTGGTGGCGGAGGATGACGGTGTGAGCCGCCACGCCATGCGGCTTTTCCTTGAAAAGCTCGGGCACAGGGCCGTGTGCGTGACCAACGGCAAGGAAGCTCTGGAAGCGTTACGTTTGTATCCGTTTGCCTGCCTTATTTCCGACGTCCTCATGCCGGAAATGGACGGGCTTGAGGTCACCCGGCATGTCCGCGAAGGGCTCGCGGACTGCTTTGAACCCTCGGAGGGCGTGAACCGCATGGTGTGCGCGGCCATCGCCCCCGGCGAACTGTTGCCCGCTCCCCGCCCCATTCCGCGCGATATCCCCATTGTGGCCGTTTCCGCCCATGCCATGAAAGGCGACCGGGAGCATTTTCTGGATCAGGGCATGGACTATTACCTTTCCAAGCCCACGAAACTCAAGGATCTGGCGGCGGTGCTCCTGCGTATCTGTGAACGCAACGCCGCGTCCAACGGCGCGCAAACCGCGGCCGGGGGGTAAGGGTAAGGAAAGAAATGGCGCCGACACAAAAGGGCCTGCCGCCGGCAGGCCCTTTTGTGTCGTGTTGCTTGATGCGTGTCTACCAGGTACCGGCGTCCTTCTTGACGTCCAGAACGATTTTCCACAGGCAGGAAAGGATCGCCAGCCCGATGGCGAAAATGCCGATCCCGATGGCGACTTCCGCGAGGGAGGGGTAGTAATCCGTCACCGTGCCGAAGGGGTTGGGGGTAAACCCGCCGATCATGAAGGAAAGGCCCTTGTCGATCCAGTTGGCGATAACGACCAGCACCAGGGCAAAGGGCAGGATATTCTCGTTGTCGCGGAATCCCGGCGGGATGAGGAGCGCCAGGCTGAACAGCGCCGCGAACACCGCGAACCACATCCAGCCGTTGATCCAGGCGCCGTGGCCGCCGTGGCCGGAGAAGAGATACGTGAACGCGTGCATGTGGCCGGGAACCTGGCTGTAAAACGCGGTGAAAAGTTCCAGCAGGAAGAAGAACACGTTGGCGGCCATGGCATAGGCCGTAATCATGGCCAGGCTCCGCACGGCCTGTTTGCCGGGGTCGAACCCGGTCAGGCGGCGCAGGATGAAGACCATGAGAAGGAGCAGCGCGGGCCCGGCGGAAAAGGCGGAGGCCAGGAAGCGGGGCGCCAGGATGGCCGTCAGCCAGTAGTGCCTGCCCGGCAGGCCGGAGAACAGGAACGCGCCCACGATGCGGGTGGAAAGGGCCGCGATCGCGAGAACGTAGATCATGGTGGTGATCCACTTGGGCGGCTCAAGGCCGTTTTTCTCGCATTCCAGGCTGACCCAGCCGATGACGATGCTCAGGATGAGGTAGGCGTTGAGCGTGACCATGTCCCAGAACATCAGGGAGGACGGCGAGGGGTGCAGGATGACGTTGAGCGCCCGCTGCGGCTGGCCCAGGTCCACGATGATGAAGAGGAGCGCCATGACGGTCGCGGCCACGGCCATGAACATGCTGCAGATGAGTATTTTGCGGAACGGGGCGAACCCGTGGAAATACGTGGGAATCAGCAGAATAAGGGTGGAGGCCGCCACCCCCCCCAGGAAGGAGAACTGGGCGATGTAAAAGCCCCAGGACACGTCGCGGGAGAGGTTGGTCACGGAGAGGCCGTAAACGAGCTGGCACACGTAGGCAACCGTGCCGGCGAGCACCAGGAGGAGCAGACCGGCGATCCAGGCTTTGAAGGCGGAGGAGCTTTGGAGGAGTTTTTCCATCATGGCACGGCCTCCTACAGAATGTAATAAACGCCAGGGCCGGTGCCGAGGCTGGGTTTGCGCCGGATGGCGATGCCTTTCTCCAGCGCCTTGCGGACGGGAGAATTCGCGTCGGCCAGGTCGCCGAACAGGATGCCGCCGTCGGACGCCGCCGCGCACAAGGGCTGTTTACCCTTGTTCAGGAGTTCCACGCAGAAGGTGCATTTTTCAACGACCCCGCTCGTGCGCATGGGGAATTCCAGGTTGGGCTCTTTCACATACGGCTGCGGGTCGGTGAAGTTGAAACTGCGCGCGCCGTAAGGGCAGCCGGACATGCAGGACCGGCAGCCGATGCAGCGGTGGTAGTCCATGCCCACGATGCCGTCCTCGCGTTTGAAGGTGGCCCCGGTCGGGCACACGCGCACGCAGGGCGGATTTTCACAGTGGTTGCACAAAAGCAGGAAAGGGCGCTGCGCCAGGGTTTTGGGCGGCAGGTCCAGTGCCTGCTCCGGGAAGGCCGCGTCATAGGCCGCGCTCCACAGCCACTTCACCTCTTGCGGGCCGGTGAGGGACGGGACGTTGTGCCACGCGTGGCAGGCGGTGATGACCCGCTGCTGCGCGGCCGGGGAGGCCATTTTACGGGTGTCGATAACCATGGCCCAGCGTTTGGCGGCAAGCGAGCCCTCGCTCCGGGCGAAGGAGCCGGATACGCTGCTTGCCAGGGCCGCGGCCGGGGCGGCAAGGGTGAGGGAAGCGGCGGCAAGCCCCGCTGTTTTCAGAAAATCGCGGCGTTTCATTGCATTTTCCCTCCGTTTGCCGCAATGCGTTTCGCGCCGGGCGTTTCCGGTTTGACATGGCAGGTCCAGCAATCCGGCCGCACGCTGTTGGCGTCGTGGCAGGAGCCGCAGAACTGCTGCTGGTTGGCGTGGCATTTCATGCAGGTATTCTGGAGGCTGGCCTCCCAGATTTTGCCGTCGCTGGCGACGTAGCTGCGTTTGCCGTCGCGGATGGCCGCGTCGCGCCATTCGATCAGAATGCGCATGTGCTCGGACTGCATGACGCTTGTGGGCTCGATGCAGGCCTTTTCTCCTTGCGGCAACTCAAGGGCCGGGCGGGAGTAGGGCTTGGCGGCGACATTGAGCAGGAACGGGAACAGGCATGCGACGACAAAGGCCACGATGCCGGGGATGATATAGCGTCTGTTGTACATTACGCGTCCTCCCCTATGGTGGCGTCCGGCCCTATGGTGGCGTCCGGCCCTATGGTGGCGTCCGGCCCTATGGCGGCGTCCGCCTCCTCATCGTCTGCAACGCCGGGCAGGTCTTCCTGGCGCAGGTCCATGGTGCGTTTGCCCTCGCCCTTCATGACCAGGGCGTTGGCAACCAACTCGTGCAGGCCGGAGATCGCGACCCCCGGCGCCCAGTAATCCGCGAGCGGCGGGAGGGTTGCCCGGTCAAGCGCGCAGACGCAGGCCATCAGATTGACGCCGTGGGTGAGCTGCACGTGCCGGAGCGCGTTGCCGCGCGGCATGCCGGACCGCATCCGGAGTTCCATGATCTCGTCGGTGTTCAGGCCGGAACCCGCGCCGCAGCAGAACGTCTGCTCGCGGATAGTGTTTTCCGGCATTTCCACGAAATTGTTGCACACGGCCCGCAGGATCTCGCGCGGTTCCTCCAGCAGGCCCATGGCCCGCGCGGGGTTGCAGGAATCGTGGAAGGTCACGGTCAGGTGATCGTTGCGCGACGGGTCGAGGTTGAGCTTGCCGTGGCGGACGAGGTCGGCCGTGAATTCCGCGATATGCACCATTTTGGTGGACGCGGCGTTTTCAAAGACCGTGCCCGTGATGGGGCTTTTGGGGGTGACCATGTTTTTTGGCGTGGGGCCGTTCAGGGTGTTCATATACTGATGCACCACGCGCCACATGTGCCCGCATTCGCCGCCCAGAATCCACTTGGCTCCCAGGCGCTCGGCCTCGGCATACATCTTGGCGTTGATCTTTTTCATCATGGCGCTTGATGTGAAAAGGCCGAAGTTGCCGCCTTCGGAGGCGTAGGTGGACAAGGTGTAATCCAGGCCGAGCTCATGGAAGAGCATGAGATAGCCCATGAAGGTGTAGATGCCCGGGTCCGCGAACACGTCGCCGGACGGGGCGATGAACAGGATCTCGTGTCCCTTTTCGTTGATGGGCGGGGTGATGGAGACGCCGGTAATGGTCTCAATGTCCTCGCACAGGAATTCGACGATTTCCTTGAAGGCCTGGGGCTGGATGCCCAGGTGGTTGCCGGTCCTGTTGCAGTTGAAAACCGGGTCCATGATCCAGTGGATGCCGAGCCCGACCTCGTGCAGGAGCTCCCGCGCGATCATGGTTATTTCCGCCGTGTCGATGCCGTAGGGGCAGAAGAGCGAACACCGGCGGCACTCGGTACACTGGTAGAAGTAGTAGAACCACTCCTTGATGACGTCCGGGTCAAGGGAGCGGCCGCCGCCCGCCTTGCCGAGAAGCCTGCCCACGGTGGTGAAGTCCTTGCGGTACACGGAGCGAAGGAGCTCCGCCCGCAGCACGGGCATGTTCTTGGGGTCCCCGGTGCCGAGGAAGAAGTGGCACTTGTCCGCGCAGGCGCCGCAGCGCACGCAGGTGTCCATGAAGATTTTCAGGGAGCGGTATTTTTTGAGCCTGTCCGCGAAGGCATCGTGGATGATCCGCTCCCAGCCGTCCGGCAGGTTCCAGTCCTCGGCCTCGGGCGACCAGTTGTGCGGGTTGGGCATGCCGAGAGCCCGCATGGTCTCTTCCTTGGCCGGGTAACAGTAGGAACCGGGTTTGAACACGGGTTTGGTGTCCATCCAGCCGGTGCCGGTAAGGTTGGCCTTGGGAAAGGCCGCCTTGCCCGTGGCGATGAGTTCGTTGGGTGTGGGTAATTTTGCCATGGCGCTTCCTTATTCGGCCGGGGCCGCTTCAGGTTCTTTTTCAAGGGGAAGTCCCGCCTCAGCCATGGCGTCGCGGAACTCGTCCTCATACTCGGCATAGGTTCTGTATTGCTTGGGCCCGTTCCAGGGGTTCACGTGCCGGAACTCACGGGAATTGGCCGCAAGGTTCCTGGTGGGGGAGAGCAGAACGCCCCCCGCGTGCATCAGCTTGGAAAAGGGGAAATAAATAAGGAGCGAGGCCACGAAGGCCATGTGCACGTAAAAGGCCGCGCCGATACCGGCCGGGACCGTCGGCGAGAAGGTCACGAGGCCCATGGTCAGCACCTTGACGGACGCGATGTCCACCTTTGTCCAGTAGCGCAGGGAAATGCCGGAAAGCGCCACCGCCAGCAGGAGGAACAGGGGGAAGTAGTCGCCGAGGAGCGAGATGTACCGCAGTTTGGGATCATAGAGGCGGCGGAGGAACAGGAACAGAAGGGCCGCCACAATGACCGGATCGGACTGGAACAGGACCGGGGAGCCCACAGCCATGATGCTGTCGAAAAACTCCACGGCCTGCAAACAGATGGGAACCGGCTCAATGAAGAACCGGAAGTGCCGGATGAAAATGACCAGAAAGGCGTAATGGAACAGGAGCGCGAACACCCACAGCCATTTCGACGACCAGTAGATGAGGCGCGGTCCTTCCGGGGTATCGCGCATTTCGGCGCGGGTGTTGCGGAACAGGGAGCGGAACAGGAACACTTCCAGCACCATGCGCCCCGCGACTTCCAGGGTTGATGCCGGGGCTTCAAACTTTGCATGTTTGATCCACGGCAGGGATTTTTGCTGCCCGCCCGTCAGCGCGATGGGGAAGGGAACGGGCGACCTGGCCCAGCAGACGATCCGCCAGATGAACCCGGCCATGAAAACAAGGATGGCCGCGTAAGGCAGGACGACGCCCAGGAAGTACGTCATGCCGAGGGCATAACAGACCAGGGAAAGAACGCCTATGCCGGTAACGACCATGAACGCTATTGCCATACATCACCTCGTCTTTTCAGGGGGCGGCGCAACACCGCGGGCCGCTTCCTTTTTCCACAAACGCCTGCCGGGAGCGGCAACTCAGGAGGTTTCACCGCCGTCCGGCTCCGGAACGGATTCGGCCAGGCCGTGGCGCTCGGCGAGCCGCAATATCTGGCTGTGGCGGCGGCGCACGTCCTGAACCCTGGCTTCAAAAAACGTTTCCCGCAGCCGCGTGTACATGCCGAACGCCAGAAGCGCGAGCGAGTCGCACCGCGCGTCCATGGCTTCCAGTTCTTCCCGGTCCGCCGCCGTGAGCTCGAGCCCCTGCTCCTTAAGGCTCGCCCTGATGATGCCCTTGTACGCAAAGAGCGCCTCAAGGGAGGTTTCCGCGGGCAGATCCTGCATGGCCCGGACCCGTACAAATTCCTCAAGGGCGGCGCGCAAGGCCGCGCCGTCGTGAGGGAGGCCGATAACGGCGCGGCAGAGAAGCGGGGCAAGGTCGGCGCTGCGCCGGCCCACGGGGTTGGCAAAGGGGTCCTGTTGGGAACGGAGAAAACCGGTTGTCGCAAAAGGGTAGATGGCGTTGGCCGCGGTGATCCAGCTCTGGATGAGGGGTGTACAGGAATTTTCCAGAACAGGGGCTAGTCTCATACGGAACTCCATGGAAGCGGGCAACCGGTGAATAGTATCACTAACTATTCTCTACTATGCCTAAGGCAATCCCGCCCCCCGGTCAAGGCGGTCGGTTGCGGGCATCGTTCGAAAGCAGGAAGGAGAATTGTGGAGTATATTTAAATAAAATAAATAGTTGTAAAGATAAAAATCATAATGCGGCCTGCAAGGGTGCCCATATCGCAAAGTATGATTTTTTTATGTATCATTTAACGATAAAATTGATATGGACCCCAAGAAACGATCCTGATTGACGAAAACATTTTCCAGTGTAAGAAATAAGCAGAACGTGAACGCCGTTATGAGGCGGCGTCCGTAACGAAGGAGATTGTGTATGCAGTATGTCGGCGCTTATACCGCGCTCCTGACGCCTTTCAAGAACGGAAAGGTGGACGAGGAAAAGTATCGCGAGTTTATCGAGTGGCAGATAACCGAAGGCATTGACGGCCTGGTGCCCTGCGGCACCACCGGAGAATCGGCTACCTTGTCCCACAAGGAACACGAGGAAGTCATCAGGATTTGCATCGACCAGGTGAAAAAACGGGTTCCCGTCATCGCGGGCGCCGGTTCCAACAACACTACCGAAGCCATCCGCCTGACCAAATTCGCCAAGGAGGCCGGCGCCGACGCCGCGCTGCACATTACGCCGTACTACAACAAACCCACCCAGCAGGGGTTGTTCGAACATTTCAAAGCCATCGGCGCGGCCGTGGATCTGCCTATCATCGTCTACAACGTGCCGGGCAGAACCAGCGTGAACGTCGCCCCCGCGACAATGGCCCGGATGTTCAAGGAAATCCCCAACGTGGTGGGCGTCAAGGAAGCCACGGGCAACCTGGCCCAGATTTCCGACATCATCGAATATTGCGGCAACGGGCTCGACGTGCTTTCCGGCGACGATTTCACCGTGCTGCCGATTCTTTCCATCGGCGGGTCCGGGGTCATTTCCGTCGTCTCCAACATTCTGCCTAAGGAAATGGCGGCACTGTGCGCCGCGTTCCGGGCCGGGGACCTGGCGAAGGCCCGCAAGCTCCACTACGCGATGATGCCCATTTCCCGGGCCTGCTTTGTGGAAACCAACCCTATTCCCGTGAAGACCGCGCTCTACAAAATGGGCAGGATGGATATCGAAATGCGGCTGCCGCTCGTTCGCATGCAGCCGGAAAATGAGAAGATTCTTGATGCGGCCCTCAAGGATTTATCCCTGATTTAAGGCTGCCGTGTTGTACCGGCGGCGTTGCTCCGGCAATGCCGCCGGTTTCGCTCGAACGTTCCGGGGGCCAAGCGGGGTTTTTCCGTGTCCAGATTCACACAGCTCAAGGCGTTTACCGCCCTGGAAGCCAGGAACTTCAGGCTGTACTTTTTCGGCCAATGCTGCGCGCTGACCGGCACCTGGATGCAGCGGCTCGCCCTGACCTGGCTCGTGCTGGTCCTCACCGGCTCAGGTGCGAAAATGGGGCTGGTGGAGTTTCTCAACCAGTGTCCCGTTTTTTGCGCCCGTCGGCCTTTTCATCGGCGTGTTTCTCGACCGGTACGACCTGCGCGCCGTGCTCATGGGCACGCAGATCGCCATGATCCTGCACTCCCTGGCCATCGCCTTTATGCTGTATACCGGCACCGTGACGTACACCGCGATACTTTTCCTCAGCTTTTTGCTTGGCATTATAACCGCCGTGGACATGCCCGCGAGGCAAGCCAGCATAACGCAGATGATAGACCACCCGAGCCAGTTGCAGAGCGCGCTTTCCCTGCAATCGGGCAGTTTTAACCTGGCCCGCCTTCTCGGGCCGAGCGTCGCGGGCTTCATCATCAACGCCGCCGGGGAAATGGCCTGCTTCGTGCTGAACGCCGTGGCGCACCTGGCCGTGCTTTACGCCTTCTGGATCATGCGGCTGCCGGAGCGGAAAAAGAGCTCCCGCGACATGCGCGTCATTGATTCGCTGAAAGAGGGCCTGAATTACATGTGGAAGGTGACGCCCATCCGGCTGTGCATCCTCTACAACTACGTGTTCTGCTTTCTGGCCCTGCCGTATGTCGTGCTCATGCCCCTTTTCGTTACGGACGTGCTGGACGGCGATTCCCGGCATCTGGGCTTCATGATGGGCGGCATCGGGATCGGCGCGCTGGCCGGGGCCATGTTCATCGCGTTCAGGGTATCCGCTTCCCGGCTGCCCGCCCACATCTGGCACATGCAGACCCTTTTCGGCGCGGCGCTTATCGCGTACGGTCTGGTGACGGACTGGCTCGTGGCCCTTGCCCTCGCGCCCGTGCTGGGCTTCTCCCTGGTTTCCTCGCTGGTGAGCAACAACTCCCTGATCCAGGCCATTGTGGATGAGGACAAGCGGGGCAGGGTGCTTAGTTATTACTCGTTCGGGCTGCTGGGTTTCGGGCCGCTGGGCGCATTGCTGGCGGGCAAGTTCGCGGACCACATGGACGCCCGCACGGCGCTCGTCGTATGCGCCGTGATGTCCCTCATCGTGGGGATCATGCACGCGCTCCGGCAAAAGGCATACGATGCGAGCGTACCGGAGATACTCCGGGAAAAAGGGCTTTTGTGAGTGTTATATACCGCCCGCAACGGGCATGATTGCATAAAGGAAGTAGATATGGCTGCAACCGTTGAAGAATTGACAATCCAATACGAGGAAGACGGCGTCGTTATCGTGAAAGAGATCGACAAGTCCGTACTCAGCAAGGGAGCCTGGGCCACCGTGGTTTTCCGCTACCAGGAATGGGACCGGGCCAAGGAGGCGTACGGGCCGGACAAATACACCATCCGCCGGTACAAGAAATCCGGCGGGGATTACCGGCAGCAGTCGAAATTTACCATTTCCAGCCCGGATCAGGCCCGCAAGCTCATTGACGTGCTTGAGGCCTGGATGCAGGCATAACCGGGAAACAAAGATCATAATTCTGCGACAGCTTCAAAGCGTGTACTGTTTGTGAGGACATCGTGACTATCGCGCCGCATACGGAATGGTTTACGGTCTACACCTTCCAGGAGGACCAGAACGGTACCGCCAGGGTGCAGGCTCTGTGCGACTATATGCAGGAAGCGGCGGGCAACCACGCCGCGGCGCTGGGCGTGTCCATAGACCGTTTGTACGCGGAAGGGCTCGCCTGGGTGCTGGCCCGCATGCGGGTTGCGCCCGTTTCCCTGCCCGCGGTTCACGAGCGCATTCAGGTGGAAACCTGGCCCGTGGGCGTGGAAGGATTGCAGTTCCGCCGCGACTTCATCGTGCGGGGCGAAGACGGCACGGTTCTCGCGCGGGCGGTGTCGCACTGGGTGGTGGTTTCCCTGGAAACCCGGAAGGTGGGGCGCATCCCGGCCTTTATCGCCGCAATAGCCCTGGATAACGCCGCAACGGCCATGGATGACGGCAAAAGCCGCCTGCCCGAGGCGGGCGAAGAGTGGGAAACCGGCAGGTTCCGCGCGCGCCTCGCGGATGTTGACCGCAACCACCACGTCAACAACGTGCGGTACATGGAATGGATACTGGAAAGCCTGCCGGAGGCGGTGCGCGACCGCATGCGGCTCGCGGACCTGGAGGTCACGTTCCGGGCGGAAAGTTTCCGGAATGACGTGATTTGCGCGCGGACCATGCCGGACGGGCGGGAGAACGGCTTCGCGCACTCCCTTGTCCGCGAGGCGGACGGCAGGGAGCTTGTGCGGGCGCGGAGCCTCTGGCATATATAGTTTTTTGATCAAAGGAGCAGGTATGCAGGCAGTCGTCATCGCGGGACCCAAGAAAAGCGGGAAAACGACCCTTTTGTCGCTGGTCGCGGAAATGCTGGAACGGCGGGGGAAAAAAGTGGCTGTGGTGAAATACAGCAACCACCCGCTGGAACATGACAACACCGATGCCTTCTGGCTGCGACGCCCGAACCGGACGGTCGTCAGCGTCGCTCCCGGCGAAACGGTCGCGTTCTGGCCCGAAGAGCTTTCCTTTGAGAGTCTGGTCGCCCATCTGGAGGCCGATGTGGTTCTGCTGGAAGGCGGGGACGCGCCTCTTCGCGTGCCGCGCGTCCTGTGCCTGCCCGAAGATGCCGAGGACGCCGAAGCCTATATGGAGGAAGCCCGTTCCTTCACCCTTGTCGCAACCGTGGGCGGCGTCGCCGCGATTGCCGGGGAACCCTATTTCCCGGAAACCGATCCCGTGGCGGCGGAAAACATCGCGACGCTGGTGCTTGAGCGCGGCTTGAAGGTTTAAAGCGTTCTTACGTTTACAGACAAGTTCACGCGGCTGCTTCCATCCTTCATACCGGCAACGGCCCGCCAACATGGCGGGCCGTTGCCGGTATGAAGGCCGCGTCCAAAGGCGCTATGTCTTGTACCAGTGCCGGACGGCCGCCGCGAGTTCCGCGTGGTTGATGGGTTTCGCGATATGGGCGTTCATGCCGACCGCCATGCTTTTTTCCTTGTCGGAGGTCATGGCGTTGGCTGTCATGGCGATGATGGGCACGGAGGCGCTATTGAATTTGCCGCTCGCGCGGATGCGTTTTGTCGCTTCCAGGCCGTCCATGACCGGCATCTGGATATCCATGAAAATCAGGTCGAACTCTTTTTCCGCGCACACGGCGATGGCTTCTTCCCCGTTGCCCGCGAGGATGGGCGTTATGCCCATGAGTTCCAGCAGCCCCACGGCTATTTCCTGGTTCAGCTCATTGTCTTCCACGACCAGAACCCTGGCCCCGGCCACCTGGGGCAGGCTGTCTTCGACGGCATCCCGGCCGTCCGGCAAGGTCTGCTCGTCATTGACCGGCAACGAGACGGTGAACTGAAAAACGCTCCCTTCGCCCTGTTTGCTGGAAACCCAGATCGTCCCGCGCATCAGTTCCACGAGAAGTTTGGATATGGCAAGCCCGAGGCCCGTGCCGCCGAACCGCCGCGTAATGGAACCGTCCGCCTGGGAGAAGGCGTCAAAGATGCCGCGCTGCTGCTCGAGGGACATGCCGATGCCGGTATCCTCCACCCGGAAGTAGAGGGTCGCCATCCGGTTTTCCATCTCGTTCAGGGATACCCGGAGGATGACGCTCCCGTGCTGGGTAAACTTGATGGCGTTGCCGCAGAGATTGATGCAGACCTGCGAGAGCCGCAACGCGTCGCCGACCAGAATATCCGGGATGTTTTCGGCCACTTCCAGCCGCAGGTCGATGTTCTTGTCTTTTGCCGGTCCCGAGAGAAGGGTGAGAGTGGATTCCAGCGTTTTTCTGAGCGAGAAGGGCGCGTTCTCCAGTTCCATCTTGCCGGACTCGACCTTGGAAAAATCCAGGATGTCGTTGATGATGCCCAAAAGGTTGGTCGCGGCGGCATGGATTTTGGAAAAGGCGTCCCGCTGTTTGTCGCTGATGGTGCTCTGCAAACTGAGGTACGCCATGCCGATGATGGCGTTAAGCGGCGTTCTGATTTCGTGGCTCATCCGGGCGAGGAAGTCGCTCTTCGCCCGGGTGGCTTCCTCCGCCCGGTAAATCATCTGCTTCAGCCTCTCCAGCATATCGCCGAGGGAGGCGGCGAGGTCGCCCAATTCGTCGTTGCGGGAAACCGGGATATCCTGGGCCAGGTCCCCGGCGCCGATGTTGTTGGCCGCGAGCGCCAGGGTGCGGATATAAGCGATCATGGGGACCATGATGTTGTAAATGGTGGCGTACGCGAGGGCAAAGGTCAGGATGAGGACCAGAATGCCGAGGTTGCGCACGAACCGGGCCGGGCCGAGAAGCTTGTGCGTCTCCTCAATGGCCAGAGAATAGAGCGGCGCGTTGGGCAGGCGGTAAAAGGCGAGCATTTTTTCCGAGCCCTCGACCGTGATGGGGATATACCCTTCTTGCGCGTTCAGAACGGTCGTGAACCACGGCTCATCCCTGACGGAGGTGTTTTTGAGGTCGCCCACAAGCGCGGCCGCCACAATGCCCGATTCCGTAATGACCGCCGTCTGGAAGCTGTCGCGCGAGCCGAGTTGCAGGGCGGGCATGATGGTCTTTTCGAGCTGGAGCGAGCCGATCATGGCTCCGGTATAGTCGCCGTAGCGGATTTTTTTGGCGACGGCCATGAGTGTGTCGCCGGTGATGCGGCTGATAAAGGGGGACGAAATGATGATATCGTCGCGCCGTATGACCTCGTGGAACCAGACCCTGTCGGAGATATCCAGAACGCCGACGGAAGCGGCCAAGTTGCTCGCCAGCGTCATGCCCCGGTCCGAGGTGACGTAAAAGGTCTCGTAGGCGTTGGAGGCTTCCCCGAGAGTCTTCAACAGCATGTTCATGTACTGGAGGAACTCGCTTCTGGTGGCAAAGGCGCCCGTGGCCTGGGGAGAGAGGGTCGCGCGGATATCCGGCACGAGGGAGGCGGAAATGACGTCGATCCGCGCCCGCTGGATTTGCAGGTCGATGTTGTTGCCGGCCGTCACGGCGGCATTCGTGAGTTTTTCCCTGGCTGTTTCCAGAAGGGCCTTTTCCGCGCTGCGCGTTACGGCGAACGTTGCGATGCACAGCACAACGGCCGTTATGCCGAACAGAGGGACCAGGAGTTTTGCTTTCAAGCCGAACCGGCGTGACGTAGCGGCGGGGAGAGGCGCGGCGTTTTGGGAAGGAAGCTGCTCGCTCATCGTAGAAAGTTCCGTTGCAAATACGGTTTGTCACCATCCGGAACACCCAAACCATACGGCGTACAAAACCGGCGCAATACCGGGTTACAATCGCCTTTGGCCTTCCCCATGTTCCATTATAGCCGGGGTGGCATATCAAGAGAGTACTCTACCAGGAAATACAAAAAATGATAGGGGAGAAATTATATGGACCTTTCCGTGCACCCCGCGCGCATCATCGCGCTTCATACTCGATCGGGTCCGCGATTCCGGCGTCGGCAAAGGCTTTGAGGCGTTCCCGGCAGGTGCCGCAGACGCCGCAGGCTTTTGTGCCGCCCTTGTAGCATGACCACGACAAGTGATAGGGAGCGCCAAGTTCAAGGCCGCGTTTGACGATAGCGCTTTTGTCCATGCGGACGAAGGGGGCGACGGTCTTGACCCGTTTTTCGGTGCCCAGGTCAAAGGCGTTGCCGAGGGCGGTGAAAAAGGGCTCGCGGCAGTCCGGGTACAGGGTGTGGTCGCCCGCGTGGATTCCCATTGCGATCACCGCCTGTTGCCCCGTGCGTAAGGCTTCCGCTTCGGCGAAGGCCAGAAGGACCGAGGCGAAGAGGGTGTTCCGCCCGGGGACGACCGTCGCATCAAGGCTGCCGGGCTCCCGATACCCCTGGTCGCCGGAGGGTATCTCCCGGTCCGGCATCCTGGCCATGAGAGCGGAGTCGGAGCAGGCAAGGTCAAAGATGCCGGTCAGGTCGACAACCGGGCATGTGACGCCGTAGTGGCGGCAAACGTTGCGGGCGGCGGCTTCCTCGGCTGCCCCGTGCTTGCTGCCGTAGGCGAAAAAAACCGGGGTGACCTGATAGCCTTCCGCCAGCATATGCGCGAGAAGGGTGGTCGAGTCGATACCGCCGGAAAATGAAATGAATGCTCTTGTCATGGTATTCTTAAAAACCTTAATGCGGGTGCAGGGGCGCGCGCCTGCCGGGGGAGATTCTCAAGAGGGGGCAGCGCCCCCTCTTGAGCCGCCGGAGGCATTACTTCTTTTACACCACTTTCACGCCGCCGATCCAGTTGGCCGTGACTTTGCCGCGCATGGTCTTGCCCCAGAGCGGGGTGTTGCGGCCTTTGGTTTTGACCGTGGTTTCACCCACAACCCATTCGGCATCCGGATCGTAGAGGGCGAAATCGGCCGCGTCGCCGGTTTTCATGCCGTTGGCGGGCAGGTTGAAGACTCTGGCCGGTCCCGCGCTCCACAGGCTGACGAGCTGTTTTTCGCTGATGACGTTGTCGCGGACCAGGGCGTAGGTGAGGGGTAGGGCGGTTTCCAGCCCCATGATGCCCTGGGGGGCCTCATCCAGCGGTTCTTCCTTTTCGTGCGGCGCGTGGGGCGCGTGGTCGGTGACGAGCATGTCGAACACGCCGTCCGCCAGGGCTTTGCGTAAATATGCCACGTCGTCGGGCGTACGGAGCGGGGGGTTGACCTTGGCGGCGGTGTTGTAGCCCATGAGCAGGTCGTCGGTGAAATGCAGGTAATGCGGGCAGGTTTCGGCCGTGACCTTGAGGCCCTTGTTCTTGGCCCAGATGATGAGTTCCACGGACTGGCGGCAGCTGATGTGCGCGAGATGGACGGGCAGGTCGAGGTACTCGGCCAGCAGGATGTCCCGGGCAACGTGCAGCGCTTCGGCGATTGAAGGCTGGCCCTTCACGCCGATGAGGCCGCTGGTGTAGCCTTCGTTCATATGGCTGCCCTTGGCCATGAAGGGGTCCTCGCAATGGTCGATGACCACCCTGTTCCACATGGAGGCGTACTCCATGCCGCGCCGGAAAATCTCCGTGTTGGTGATGGGCCTGCCGTCGTTGGAAAAGGCCACGCACCCGGCTTCGGCGAGTTCCGCCATGGGGGCGAGTTCATTTCCTTCAAGGCCGACGGTCAGGGCGCCGATGGGGTAGAGCCTCGGCCCGTTGGGATGGGCCTTTGCCGCCTTTTCAAGGATGAGGCGGGTGATGGAGGCGTTGTCGTTGACCGGCATGGTGTTGGCCATGCACATGATGGCGGAAAATCCGCCGTTCGCCGCCGCCGCGAGGCCGGAGGCGATATTCTCCTTCCATTCGTAGCCGGGGTCGCGCATGTGGGTGTGCGCGTCGATGAAACCGGGGAAGAGAATTGTGCCGCCCGCGTCGATTGTAGCGGTGCCGGGAGACGCGGTGACGCTCCCGGCCTTGCCCACGGACGCGATGCGGCCGCCCGTGACCAGTACGTCCGTGGCGGCGCCGAGGTACGCGGCGTTGGTGAGAAGAAACGATGTATTGTCTGACATGGAGTAGCTCCGTTCGTTGTCGTTGCTAAAGCAACCTAATTTTAAGACGCTCGCTTCGGCGATTAACGACGGGCAAAGCCCGTCTACGCCTACGCGGCGGGCGTCGGTTCCCGCCGCCAGAGCAGATTACCATTAAAATGTTCATCTGCTCTATTCCTCGGAAAGGCCGGTGCGCGTGCACAGCGCGAGCAGGACCGCCATGCGGATGGCCACGCCCGCGTTGACCTGGTCGAGGATGAGGCTTTCCACCGAGTCGGCGAGATCCGCCGCGATATCCGTGCCCCGGTTGATGGGGCCGGGGTGCATGACGGGCGCGCCGGGTTTGGCGCGTTCCATCATGGCGCGGGTCAGGCAGAAGATGGAGGAATATTCGGAAATATCCGGCATGAGCCCGGCGGCCATGCGCTCGCGCTGGAGGCGGAGGCACATGACGCCGTCAACGTCCGTCAGGGCGTCATTGAGGTTGGAATAGACCGTCGCGGGCCAGCGGGAGACGCCCGCGGGCAGCAGGGTGCGCGGCGCCCAGAGGCGGACGTTGACGCCCATCTTCGTCAAGAGGTGCACGTTGGAGCGGGCCACGCGGCTGTGGCCGACATCGCCCATGATAAGAAGGCTTTTGCCTTTCAGTTCGCCCTTCCAGTACCGGCGCAGGGAGAACAGGTCGAGGAGCGCCTGGGTCGGGTGGGCGTGCCAGCCGTCGCCGGCGTTAATGATAGCGCATTTGAGGCGGTCGGCCAGGAACTGCGCCGCGCCGCTGGAGCGGTGGCGGATGACGATGACGTCGGGGTTCATGGCTTCAAGGGTCAGGGCGGTGTCTTTCAGGCTTTCGCCCTTGTTCATGCTGCTGCCGGATTTGCCGAGGGAGAAGGTGTCCGCCGAAAGGCGCTTTCCGGCCATGTCAAAGGAGGTTTTCGTCCGGGTGCTGTCCTCGGCGAAGAACAGCACAACGCCCTTGCCCCGCAGCGTGGGCACCTTTTTCACCGGGCGGGTGTTCACTTCGTGGAACTGTTCCGCCAGATCAAGCAGGTACGTGGTCTCCGCGACCGTTAATTGGGTGACGTCGATAAGGTCCTTGTGCGGCCAGGTAAAACTATTGTCCATACTGCCACCAGGGAAGCGCGCGGAGGAGCGGTATCCGGTTCCGGCCTTCCAATGTTTGCGGGTCTGTCCTGCCGGGGCCGGTCGCGAAGCTCGCTGCCGGCCCGCCGAGGCGCTGCCCAATTACGGAAATTCCAGGCGCGTCCGCAGGCCTTGGGCCACAAAAAAAGGCCTCGAATCGGCCTTTCAGTGTCCGTCTGCAGATGGAAATGGTGTGTATACCGCGCATGGTCTTCCCTTCCAAGTATTGCTGCCGTGCGACCCGGAATGGAACAATGGAACAGGGGGGTGCCGTTCCGGGCGGCCCTTTCCGCCGTGTGGCGGCCATGCCCGTGTTCAGGCAAAAAGGGCAATCATCTCGCTCGGAAATGTTCTATACCAGAATCGCAGGCCTTTTTCCAGCCTCCCGGCCCGCCCGGCCATGCCGAGAGCTGCCGCTCCGTTGACGGTCGCCATACGGAGAAGAGCCTTTGCGGGGAAGATATTTTTTTTCAAAAAAAATTCCGCCTCGTTCCAGACGTCCAGATCCGCGTTGGAGGCAAGGCTGTCCGTGCCCAGGCAAAGCGGAATGCCCGCCGCCGCGAAGGCCCGCGCGGGCGCTTCCCCCACGTTGATGGCCTTGTTGCTGCGGGGGCACAGGCAAACGGCGGCGCCGCCCGCCGCGAGCGTTGCCGTGTCGTTTTCGTCGCATTGCACGCAATGCACGGCCATGGTGCCGGGGGAGAGCAAACCGAGGGAGGCGGCATACTGCACCGGCCTTTTCCCCGGCGCACGCCAGGAGGCGGGCAAAACCCGCTCCCGCAAAAGGTCGTGCAACGCGCCGCTGCCGTCCCGCAGGCACTGTACTTCGTCCTCATGTTCCGCCAGGTGTAGGGAAAAGGGGCGGGCATGCGCCGCGCACCAGGCCTTTGCCTCGGCCATGGCTTTGCCTGGCGTGGTGTAAAAGGCGTGCCCCGCCAGAGAAAAGGCCGCGTCCTCTTCGGCTGCGGATGCCGCGTCGGCGAAGGCGGTTTTCCCGTGCCCGATTATTTCGTGAAAAACTCTGGATTCAAGGCCGTGCTTCCGGAGCGTCTCCAATACCGTACGCGGCATGCGGCTGGATATATCCCCCACGCAGGCGGCGCCGTAACCGGCCAGGGACGCGGCCGCCGCATCCAGATCCGTCGCGGCGCTCCCCGGAGTGTTTCTGTCCAGAGCCACCAGGCTGGCGACCCACGCGGCAAAGCCGTTACCCAGTGTGGTTTTCCCGGCCATGTGGGAGATTTCCAGGTGCGTGTGGCAGTTCACGAGGCCGGGGGCGAGAATGACATCGCCAAGGTCATGGATGGCGGCGTCGGGCAGGGCGTCCGGTCTGCGGGTATACGTTGTGTACGGCTCCACGGCCAGGATAACGCCGTCACGGACCAGGACCACGCCGTCGTCAATGCGGGCGAGGGGGCGCGCCAGGGCGTCCAAGCCCCTGGCAACGGTTTCCCCGGCCAGAGGGAGGATGGTTTTGGCCCTGACGGCGGTCAGTGACGTGTTTTCAGAAAAAGATTGCATGCTAGGCTCATAAGAATAGTCGCGACTCACCGCTTTGCGCTCCGGAAAAGTTGTCTTATAGTAGCGGCATGAACGTTGATGCCCGTGAGGATTGTCTCATACACGCCAACTGCCAGGCCGAGCCGCTCGCGCGGCTTCTTCTGGCGTCGCCCGAATTCGCCGCGCGCTGGCGTATCCGTATCTATACCAATTACACGCGGGAAGCCATACCCGCCGCCGCGTTGAAAAACGCAAGCCTCTTTTTGTATCAACACCTTACGCCGGAGTGGGGGGAACTCAGTTCGGAATCCCTGCTCGCGCGCATCGGGCCGCAGACGCGGCCGGTGTGCATTCCCACCATGTTTTTTTTGGGATACTGGCCCTTTTGGACCAAAAATAGCCCCATGGAATTCGGTGATTACTTTTTGGACAAACTGTTCGAGGCCGGGGCGGGAAAACCGGAGATGCTCCGCATCTACCTGCGCGGTGATGTGACAAAAATGGCCGACCTGGAAGACGTCGTCCGAAAAACCCTGGAGACGGAATTCGCCAAAGAGGAGCGTTGCGCCGTGAAAACGGCCGGGTTTGTGGCGGAAAACTGGAAAACGACCCGGATGTTCCAGACCGTGAACCACCCGGACACGCCGCTGCTCTTGCACGTGGCGCAGGGGCTGCTCGCGTGCCTTGGCCTGCCGCCTTTGCCGGCGGCTGTGTGCGAGGCGTTTACCTATGATTACGAGGGGTTTTGTCTGCCGATCCATCCGGGGGTCGCGGCGTTCCACGGCCTGCCGTTCGCCGGGGAGGAGACGCTCTACCCTGTCTTCGGCCGGGGTATGACGTTCAGTCAATATGTATCACGCTATATCGATTGCAGGATAAATCACCTGGAAGAAACGTTTCTGGGCTATCTGCAAATGGTTTGACCGGCTCTTCCGCTATTTTGGGACAGCGGGAAACAAAACAGCCCGGAAAATTTCCGGGCTGTTTTGTTGTATGGACGGTACGTCTTAGTGCGGCAGGTTGACGTGGTACACGTCTTTCGCGCGGGCGTAGTCATCGGTATTGACGTTCAACAGGGAGGGGTCAAATCCCATGGAGGGGATCAGTTCGCCGCCGAGGGCCTTCAGCTTGTACTGCGCGGCGACTTCGTTCAGCTTGGAGGTAACCAGCTGGATGGAGAAGCTGTACAGTTCGTTTTCGGAGTCGAGCACGTCCAGGAGGGAGCGCTGGCCCACGTTGAACTGTTGCAGGTAAGCGTCGCGGGTCATGGTGCTGTTTTCCACGGCCACTTCGAAGAACTTGCTCTGTTCCTGCGCGGAAATCAGGGAGCTCCAGGTGGCAGCGGTTTCCTGGGCCAGATTGTTGGTCTGGCTGTTCAGCTGTTCGCGGGCCTGGCGCATGCGGGCGGCGTCGCCCTTCACGTTGTAGTAGTCATAGAAACCGTTGAACAGGTTCCAGGACGCGCGGAGCATGATCCCGGTACCCCATTCATACGTGGTGGAACCCTGCACCTGCCAGTTGTAGGTGGGGCCGGCTTCCAGATAAATCTGGGGATGGTAAGTGGACTTGTCCAACTTGATCTGGGCCTTCGCGGTTTCCACGTCGGACTGCAGGGCCTTGACTTTGGGGTTCTTGGTCTGGCTGTCGGAAAGGACGGCTTCGAGGCTCGGGTAGGGGTTTTCGGGCAGATAGGGGGCTTCCAGTTCGCCGGGGTCCTTGCCGGCAAGGCGCTTATACTGCGCCATGGCGATTTCCAGCGCGGACTGGGTTTCCACAAGGCTGGCCTGGGCGCGGGCCAAACGGCCGCGGGTCTGGGTCACGTCGGCGACGCTGGAGGCGCCGAGGCGCTGCCGTTCAACCTGGGAGCCCAGAATGTCTTTGTGGTTCTGTACGTTCAGTTCGGAAAGGGCCACAAGGCGGCGCTGGCGGTATACTTCAAGGTGGGCGAGCAGCGCGTCGAGGACAGAGGCTTCGGAGTTGTCGAGCAGGCGGGAGGTTGCCGAATCAAGGCGGGTTACGCCGATCTGATAGCGGCTCCAGGTGGCGAGGCCGTCCCAGATGGTCTGCTGGAGAACCAGGGACGCTTCGCTGCGTTCATAAAATTCCCTGTCGTTCTGGCCGTCGGTTCCCCGGCGCGGGTGAGCCGGCTGTCTGGTCGCCTGGTTGCTCCACTGTTCATACCCCCAGCCGGCGCGCGCATCAAGGCGGGGCAGCCAGCCGCTCCGGGCGCGGCTCAGGTCGTGCTCGGCAGCCTGGCGGTATTCCTGGAAGGCTTTGATATCAGGGGTGTAGTACAACGTGGAGAGGACGGTGTCCTTGATGGAGCCGTCCGGCGCCACGGCGCCGGTTCTGTCCGCCGCGGTCGCGGACAGGCCCGTCCCGAGAGAGAAACATAGGACCGCAATAAAGAGAAACGCGGTTTCAAGTTCAAAGTGCAACACCCAGTCCTTGGGTATTGGCGTCTTCTAAAAAAACTTCATAGGGTGTCTTAAACCCAAGGCATTTTCTAGGCCGCCAGTTCAAGCGGCACATTGCCGCTATGATCTCATCTTGCGTGACCGATGCCAAGCTTACCCCCTTGGGGAAGTATTGGCGTAGAAGGCCATTGGAGTTCTCGTTCAAGCCACGCTCCCACGAATGGTAGGGGTGCGCAAAAAATCCCTGAGCCTCGAGTGTAGCTGACACATCGGCATGGTAGCTGAACTCCTTGCCGTTATCATAGGTAATAGTCTGAACAAAGTCCTTAATGGGTGTCAAGAGTCCTTCAATGACCCGCCTTACTTCGCTGGCGCTTTTGTTGGGAGCCTTGCCAAACAGGAAAAGACGACTTTTACGCTCTGCAAGTGTCACCAAAACGGGGCCTCCTTTACTGCCTTCAACGGTATCAGCCTCCCAATCACCAAGGCGTGAGCGCTCGGCAACAATGGACGGGCGTATGTCTATGCTGATACGCCCCTTGATTTGACCTCGTCTGTCGGGTTTGCCATATCGTCGTTTGCGTTTGCGCTGGCAGCGCAAATGGCTGTGCAGCGTTCCTCCTCGTTTTTTGTCCGCCAGAATGTACTGGTAAATCCATTCATGACTGAGGGCAAAACCTTTGCGTTTGAGAACTCCAGAGATTTGCTCCGGACTGAAGTCCTGGTGCAGACACTGTTCAACATACGTCCATACCTCAAGGCCAATGCGCTTCTTCCCTTTACTGGTCTGCCTTTTCTGACTGCGCTTGTGTGCCTGCCTGTAGCGGTAGCCACGCGCCCCGGTATTTCGCGCAAGTTCGCGGCTTACAGTTGAGACGCTACGGCCTATCGCTTTGGCTATGGCCCTCAGTGACGTTCCACTTTTCACTGCCTGGCAGATGTAGTACCGTTCTTCCCTGGCAAGGTGTGCATAGCCCATACGCCCCTCAATCTTTGGTTGGATGGAGAGGCTAAAGGGCTATACCACCTTGCCTTTTCATTCAACTTTGAGGGTGTTGCACTTGCAAGTTGAATCCGCCTTTCTTTCTCAGTAGAGTCTATTGATTTTTTTTGTCAGTACCATTATCAAGCCCCGAGTT
>LT599019.1:0-169616 GCA_900079685.1 uncultured delta proteobacterium | reverse complement strand
ATCCGGGTAGGGGACATTGTCTGGTGGGTAGTTTGACTGGGGCGGTCGCCTCCCAAACAATAACGGAGGCATACAAAGGTTCCCTCAGCCTGATTGGAAACCAGGCGTTGAGTGCAAACGCATAAGGGAGCTTGACTGCAAGAGTGACAGCTCGAGCAGGTACGAAAGTAGGTGTTAGTGATCCGGTGGTCCCGAATGGAAGGGCCATCGCTCATTGGATAAAAGGTACGCCGGGGATAACAGGCTGATCGCATCCAAGAGTCCATATCGACGATGCGGTTTGGCACCTCGATGTCGGCTCATCACATCCTGGGGCTGAAGCAGGTCCCAAGGGTACGGCTGTTCGCCGTTTAAAGTGGTACGCGAGCTGGGTTTAAAACGTCGTGAGACAGTTTGGTCCCTATCTACTGTGAGCGTAGGAGATTTGAGAGGGCCTGTCCCTAGTACGAGAGGACCGGGATGGACGAACCACTGGTGCCCCTGTTGTCGTGCCAACGGCATAGCAGGGTAGCTACGTTCGGAAGGGATAACCGCTGAAAGCATCTAAGCGGGAAGCCTGCCTCAAGATAAGATCTCCCTTAAGACCCCTGGAAGACTACCAGGTTGATAGGCTGGGTGTGTACGCGCAGTGATGCGTTTAGCTTACCAGTACTAATAGGTCGATCGACTTAATTCTACATCAAATTCCTTTCCAACCCTTCAATTGGATCTTTCGATCCGACCTGACAGGAACTTCCTGTTAGGAACCGTTCGAAAGAACAGCAATTTGCTGGTGTCCATAGAGAGGAGGGTACACCCGGTCCCATTCCGAACCCGGCAGTTAAGCTCCTCATCGCCGATGATACTGCATATTTATGTGTGGGAAAGTAGGCCGATGCCAGCATTATTCTTACCCTAGAGGCCTTTACATGCTCAGCGCTGTAGAGGCCTCGTTTTTTATACCCACAAGCGGCCAGGCGGCGATAGCCGCCCGCGAAGCGGAGCAAGCCGGGCTCTGCCCGGCGTAGCGATTTGTTATAAGGCGGCCGATGCCAGCATTATTCTTACCCTTGAGGGCCTCGCATGCTCAGCGCTGCGGGGCCCTCGCTTTTTTATCCCCTGCATCGGCCAGGCGGCGATAGCCGCCCGCGAAGCGGAGCAAGCCGGGCTCTGCCCGGCGTAGCGATTTGTTATAAGGCGGCCGATGCCAGCATTATTCTTACCCTAGAGCATTTTAATTTTTAAACGCTGCATATCCGCATGAATCAAACCAGCCCTGAGCGTCGTCAGCCGTGACGGCGCTCAGGGCTGTAGCTGTGGCAACAAACAACTCTTCTTCTGTTCGAGGCTTTATCCCGCGCAGTATTTGTTTGACCTTGCTCCACATCTTTTCAATCGGATTGAAATCTGGGCTATAGGCAGGAAGAAACAACACTTTAGCTTGGCATTTGCGGATTGCGTCACAAGCTTCTTGGGACTTATGAGCGCTGAGGTTGTCCATAACAACGATATCACCAGGCCGTAGGGTTGGCGCAAGCCCCTCTTTGATATAGGCATCGAACATTTTACGATCGACTGCGCCTTCAAAAACAAGACTTTCTGTCTCGCCATCAAGCCTGACTGAAGACAGAATTGTCACTGTTTCCCAATGTCCACAAGGGGTGGAATCCAAGCATCGATTTCCGCCTTGGGCACGTCCATAGAGGCGAGTCATATTTGTTTTCAGGCCCGACTCGTCCAGAAAGATCAAACGGTGTGCATCCACTGTCTTTTGAAACTTTCTCCACTCATCGCGGCTTTTGGCTATGTCCTCGCGCTCTTGCTCGCTTGCCTTCAGCGTTTTTTTTGAAGACATAGCCAATTTTTTGAATGATTTTATGAATAGCGACCAGAGAGCACGATTTTGCGAAATGGGTGCGTATTTCGGCAAGTGTGGCATCTGGATTGTTCTCAATAAAAGCAGCCAATTGCACCAACTCGTTGGCATTGAATACTGAAATTCTATGCCCCCTGGGTAAAGGCGCAAGTCGGCCCACTCGACTGCAACGAATCCATCTGCTGACAGTCTCAATGTGATATCCAAAAATATCAGCAAGTTGCTTGCGGCTTGCAGTGCCCGCAAAATACGCTGCCACAACAATAGAACGAATCTCAGGAGTTGCTTGCTTCATGAGAAAAGTCTAGCAAACTTTTACAGCTTTTAAAAGTTAAAATGCTCTAGAGGGCCTCGCATGCTCAGCGCTGCGGGGCCCTCGCTTTTTGCTTTACGCAATCTTGCTGCGCCAGGCAGAGCCCGGCGCAGCAAGATTGCGTATGGCGCGCGTAAAACGAACAAGCCGGGCTTTGCCCGGCTCAGTGATTTGTGATGTAGGAAGGCTAATCGCCCGCGGAGCGGAGAAAGGATGGGTTTTCTTCCCGCAGCGGAACGGGGTAAGACGACTCATGGGGCAACACGGCAAACGCGTTGCGCGTCATGTTGTCCAGCGCGGACAGGACCGTGGCCTGCCGGGGGCGTATCTGGGGGGACAGGACTTCGCTGGGAAAAATTCCGCTCCTCGCGAGGAACAGCAGTTTCTCATATTCACTTCTGATAAGCCTGTATGCCGCGATCACCGGGGCATTGGCCTTGATGATGTTTTTCATCAGCCAGTCATAGTTTTCCAGCGCCGCCGCGGTGATATCGCAGTCTATCGTTCCCTGCGCGCACATATCCCGCAGTATGCCCATGGTTTTTTCCCTTGGGAAGGCGTCCTTGTAGGAACGTTTCGCGCACAGGGCGCTCAGGATATCCGCGACCGCGATCAGGCGTTCGCCTTGCGTCAGGTCACACGCGGTGAGGTTTTTCGGGTATCCCGATCCGTCGAGTTTCTCGTGGTGGCGCAAGGCCAGCCGCAATAGCTTGTCATCCACGTTCCCGCTCAATATTTCTTCCGTAATGGTCACATGCTGCCGCATGGTCTCCATTTCCATCTCGTCCAGCGGGCCGGTTTTTTCCAGAATATCGAGCGGGATACCCACTTTGCCGAGGTCGTGCATCAATACGCTGACAAAGATATGGATGACGTCCTCTTCCGCGAACCCGAGGCATTCCGCAAGGCCTTTGCCCATCCAGCTGGACGTGATGGTGTGGGTCACCGTTTGCGGGCTGCGGAAGTCAACGGCCAAAACGATCATGCGAAGATAGGCCTGCGTTTCCACGTCCGAAAAACGGTCTCGGTAGAGGAATTCCTCAAAGGAATCGTCTGTGCGCATGGCATCAAGGGCCGTTTCCCACCCGTCCATAAAAAACGTATCCAGCATTTCAGGGAAAAACTGGACGTTTTCGCGCTGCTCAAAATGGCGTCGGATAGCGGCGCTGTCGTAATCGGAAGTCTGAGACAGCACGTCGAACCGGTCGGCTATGTGGATCAATTGCGCCGGATCGCGGTATGGGGAAGGGATGGAAGCAAGGTCGGCGCAAGGGGCATGGTGGAAAAGAATTGCCGGAGCCAGTTCTCGAAGAGGTGTGAAATATTTGATGAAAAGATACCCGTAAACGGAATGTTCCCAAACGTTTTCCGTTTCAAACTGCAGCATCCCGTTGATTTCTTCCGTTTTATACGCGCCGATATCGTGCAGGAGCGCCAACATAACGGATTTCAAAATGTAGTCGTCACTTTTTTTCTGCTTTTTCAATACCCGGTAGACGAGATACGCGACGCGCTTTCCATGGTTAACGAGGCGTGCGTCAACATAATTCAACGTTTTTTCAAGGATTTTGACTATTGATATTTTTGTGTTCATGCTGTTCTCTTTCATGAGATGGCGCGTTATGGAAATGAACATTAATACAAGTCAATATCAATAATGATGCATTCTGTTATATTGTAACGGCAATTTTTATAAAGAAAAAACACGTATTGATACAGTGATGGTAGGTGAATTCATATAGAAAAAGTATGGGTATGTCAACAGAGCAACGGCAGTAACCCGGCGTGGCTGGGTTTTCCACCGTCCGTTACAGCAGGCTTTTGCTTGCGCGGGCCGGAGAGCCCGAAGGCGTGTTTTGAGGGGGTTACCCGCGTTCCGCGTCCGGGCCCAGCGGTATGATGTAGGGGCCTTCGGGAACCACAAGCACGCGGTTGTCGCCACGGGCCGCAACCCACTGGGCAACCGATCCTTCCAGGTCGTTGGTATGGCCGATGCCGGTAAGCGCCCTGTCCTCGGGGGAGAGCGCCGGGGAATACAGCACGGCCGAGCCCAGACGGAGAACTTCCGTCAATTTTTGCGTTTCCCATTCGTCCACGTCGGCTTTTTCCCTGCGGGCAATGGCCGCGAGAAAGGCGTCCACGCCCTGTTCGCACAGCACGGTCTGGCTGCGGCGAAACTCCGCCGAGCCCAAACCGTCGCGGCACGATGAGGCGATGAATATCCGCCCGCCGGGCGCAAGGGCCTCCTTGACGCCAACCAGTCCCTTGACCGTCTGGTAGTAGTTAAGGTCCAGCGGTGCGCCCGCGGCGCAGGTGACGATGGTCGAAAACAGCCTGGAGACGGTGATGCCGCTGTACGGCCTGACAAAATCCACGGCCTCGGTGTGGGACGCTTCCGCCTCGCCGAAGTTAACCAGCGCGGGGCGGCGCTCGTCGTCGATAACCACGTTGACGGCGTAGACCGGGGACAGCAGCGCGAGAATGTGGCGCTGGGCCTCGTGCAGCGGGTTGCCGCGCAAATTGAGGTTGCGGGCGGCGGCATCCCCCATGATCCGGGCGTTGTGGAAGGTCCGGATGGTGGATTCGTGGCATATTCCCGGGGCGATGACCTTGCGCCCGCCGGAAAATCCGGCCATGAAGTGGGGCTCGACGAGGCCCGTTACGATCCTGAGGTCCGCTTCGACAAAACGCCGGTCAATGCCGACCGGCACGCCGCCGGGTGTTTCCCCCAGAAAAACGTGGTCTTCCGTTCTGGAGGCGAAGTGGTTTTCCACGCGGCAGCTGTCCAGGATGTCCCGGCTGCCCACCAGGCGGAGAAGCTCTTCACCCTCGTTGGGCCGGTGCAGCCCGGTGGCGACAAGGATGGTAACGGCGGCATCCGGCACGCCCGCGCCGCGCAGGACGCGCAGGATGCCCTCAAGCAGCGGCTTGTTGGGCACCGGGCGGGTAATGTCGCAGATAAGGATGCAAACGGAGCGTTTGCCCTTTGCCAGGTCGGCCAGCGGGGGGCACGCCACGGGAGACGCAAGAGCTTCTTGCAGAGTTTTTTCCGGGTCCGCGAGAAGAGGCATGGGGGGCTTCACCGCCACGGTCACGTCCCAGGCGTCGGGCAGCGTGAGGGGCAAACCCGTTTCTCCGTACCGCAATGTAACGCGCATATGAAGCCTCCTGGCGTCAGGCCCGTGCGAAGGCCCTGAGTATTCTGTCCCTGTAAGCTCTTCTTGCCCGCAGGTCAAACGGCCGTGTTCGCGAGGGCCGTCAGGCGTCCAGCAGTTCCCTGTTCACGCAATTCTCTTTTAGGGTGCCGTTAAGGGCGGCGATGATGTTATCCACGGCGCAGGCCATCATGGCGTAACGGGTTTCCCCCGTGGCCGAGCCGATATGGGGCAGCAGCACCACGTTGTCCAACTGCCGCAGGGGGGAGGTCGCGGGCAACGGCTCGGTGACGAACACGTCCAGCCCGGCCGCGTGAATTTTTTTATCACGCAGGGCTTCGGCCAGGGCGTCCTCGTCCACGACAAAGCCGCGCGAAATGTTTATCAGGACGGCGGACGGCCGCATCAGGGCGATCTTTTCCCTGGAAATCAGGTTGCGCGTTTTTTCGGAAGGTTGCAGCGTAAGGCAGACGAAATCGGCTGCCGCCAGCAGTTCGTCGAGGGGCATATATTCGGCGTTGTATTGCTGCTCAGCTTCCGTTTTGCGGGACGGGCCGGTATAGACGACCCGCATGCCGAACCCCAGGGCGCGCCTGGCCACGGCCTGCCCGATGCGGCCGAACCCGATGATGCCGATGGTTTTATGGTGGACGTTGATGCCATAGTGTTCCGGCGTGATGTTGGCCGTCCACCGGCCTTCCCTGACCATGCTCCCGAGTTCCACAACCCGCCTCGCGGCGGCGAGAATCAGAGCGAAAACCGTGTCCGCCGTCGTTTCCGTCAGCACGGCCGGGGTGTTTGTCAGGGTTATCCCCCTTTCCGTAAGCGCGGGAACGTCGCAATGGTCGTACCCCACGGAAACCGTGGCCACGGACCGCGGTTTCGGCGCTTTTGCCAGCAGTTCCCTGGTGACCGGGATTCTGGGGATAGCGGAAACGACAAGGCCCTCGGCTTCGGCCAGGGCGGCTTCAAACGGCGCGGCGGTGCGCTCCGTTATGCCGTCCGGGAAATAGGCGACGGAGAAGACGGATTGGAGCCGGGCCAGCAAATCGTCCGGCAGGGGGTGGCAGAGGACAATGTTCTTTTTCATGGGAACTCCTGTGGTGTGCCGCAACGGCTAGAAAAACAGTTTGACCCCGCCCGCGAACGCCAGAAACCGCATGAGCGCGGTGAAGGTTTTGTCAGGGATGGCGCGCATGATGAGCACGCCGGCGGCGCCCCCGGCGATGACGCAGGGGAGCATGAAGGCGTTCACCAAGAACGAGTCCGGCGTAATCAGGCCCAGGCTGATGCTGAACGGGACCTTGCTCAGATTGACGATAAAGTACAGCCAGGCGTTGGTACCGACGAACTCCTCCTTGGAGATGTTCATGGCCAGGAGGTATATCATCATGACCGGCCCGGCCGCGTTGGCCAGCATGGTCATAAGCCCGGCGAGAAATCCCATGGACCAGGCGAACAGGCGGCTGTCCACCGGGAAGGAAAGTTCGAAGCGCCTGCGCGCCCAGTCAAGGCTGAGAATGAAGACGACAATGGCGCCGAGAACTTTGCCGTACACGGCATCATCGATGCGGTCCATGAGCAGGTAGCCGATGACGATGCCGAGGAACATGGAAGGCAGAACCGCGATGATATGCCGCCAGACGGCGGCTTTGCGCCAGTAGATGACGGCCAGGACGTCCGCGAAGATGAGAAACGGCAGCACGTAGCCCGTGGACAGTTTCGCGGGGATGACCAGCGGCACGAGGACAACGCCCAGGATGGCCAGCCCCGGAACCCCGGTTTTGGCTATGCCCGAGGTAAAGGCGGCCAGGCCCAGAATCATATAGGCTGCAAGGGAAAACGCCATGGCGGGACAGCTTCCTTGTTGGTACGCGATAGGTGCAAGCCGTCTCGTTAATATCTTTCCGGCGTTTCGTCCAGGGGAAGTGGAGGGGGAAACGGCCCGCGCGGGGGCTTTTCAGATGGAGCGGTTTTTCAGGGCGGTGGGGGAGAGGAAAGGGCTGACTATTCGTGGGAAAGGTAGTACCTATGCGGTCACGCATTGTAGCGCCGGGGCGGCGTTATTGTGTGATATTGCCGCTCCGCGAAGTTTTACCGTCAGATCCTTGCCATGGAATACGCTGATGGCGCTTTGCCATACGACAGCCGCGTAACGGAGATGCAATCGAATGAGTTCTGCAACGTCTCAACCTGCCCGGACGAAGGTGCCGTTGGGTTTTCTGGGCTACTTTTCCATCGTGCTTTTATTGGTTTTGCTGATCCCGTTTGCCTGGGCCGCTTTTGCAACCTTCGCGCACGGGGACGATTTTCAGCGGGCATTAAAAGCGCACTTTTTCCTTGATCCTTTTGGAGGGTTTCACGAGCTTTTCCGGGCATGGTGGAAGTGGAGCGGGCGTTACGCGCACCACTTTTTCGTCGTCTTTTTCGGGGACGCCGCCACCAACCGGTTTACCTACACGCCCTTTACGCTGGGATACTTCTTGTTCCTCTGGTATGGCTGTTACGGCCTGTTCAAGGAGATCGGCGCGCCGGGCCTGAAAGGGCAGAGCGTTCTCTACGCCACCTTTGCAACGCTTTTGATTGTGTGCGGAGCTGATAATGATTTATGGACGCATTATCTCATTACCAACCAGCTTGGCGTCGGCATCGGATTGACGTTATGCATTTACTATACATGGTCTCTCTGCATGCTGTGGAACGCGGAGACGATCACAAGGAAGATCCGGTATTTTTGTTTCGTGAGCGGCATTCTTGCCGCCGGTTGCTATGAATATGCGACCGTCCTGGTCGTGTTGCTTTCCGGCGTGGCCCTGGCTCTTGCGTATATTTACAAACACAAGCACTTACGCTTTTTCCGCCTGTTGTTTTGCGTGGCCGTCGTGTGCTTCCTCGTGGCCTATCTCGCCCGGGGGAACTTCAGGCGTCCGCTCAAAGCTTCGGCGGGCGCCGTGGATTGGCCCACGCGCAAAGCGCAGCTTCTGGCCATTCCCCATGCGACCTTCCAGGAGGTCCTCCCGCGCGTGCTGGGGGGGATCAGCGCCTTTGCCTGTGTTGCCGCGCTCTTTTTTGTTCCCAGGTGGGAGAAGCCGGTTACGGAAAAAATCCATCCGGTCCTGTTTGTGGGCGCTGTTGCTTTCCTCCTGCTCGGGTTTATCGTATCGCAGGTTTTCGTCCACGCTTTCGGCCCGGTTCCCGTTCCCGAGGGGGGCTCCGTCAACAAGCTGTATCCGTATAGCCTGCCTTTTCTGGTCTTTATTGTGCTGGGCCTTACGGCAAAAAACAGGCCCGGAAGCTTGCGGCGCACCTGGGTACGAGGCTGCGCCTATATCATGATGCCGGTCGCCATCGCCTCAACCTTGCCGATGCAGTCGGTTACCGCGCAGGCTGTCGGCGGGCAATACGGTCTGTATACGGCTGAGTATGGAATACGGTTGCGCTATTTGCAGGAACGGAAAAAGCATGACGCCGTCTGCAACACCCTCATGCTGCACCCGTTCCCGTACCCCGACGACAAGTCGTTGTTCACGCCTGACGCCAAGGCCTGGCCCAATAAATACGCCAGAAAGTTTTACGGTGTGAAGACGCTGCGCCGTGTTCCCGTTTCCTTTGATAATGTCCTCGCGGCCGCCGGCGACCTGCAAAGCCGGAAATGGACCGGGCTTGCCAATGGGGTCAACTGCCTCTATGTGCCGAAAGTTTCCGGCGGGGAGAATGAAACCTACCGGCAGGACTGGCTTTTCTTCGAGGGGGCGGGCGACCGGCTGGACGGGCTGCGTATGGCGCTCATTCCTTCGGATTCGCTCCTGGTGAAGGCCGCGAATGCGCTGTATTCCGACGCAAAGGAGCGGGAAGCGTTTTTATTGTCTCTGGTCCGGGAGCGGCGATGGCCCGTCCGGTTAATGGAAACCGTACCCGAAGTTTGGCGGCGGGATGCCGCGACAGGCGCAATACAGGGCGTTCCCTTGCTCGCCGTCGACGGCGCTGGAAAGAGCCCGGTCCATGCCGTTGCCCTGTACTTTGCCGACGGAAGCGCGGCGATGGTGGATCTTCAGGGCGGCACGGCGCATGAGGCGGGCCGGTAAAAAACGGCCGGGAGCGGATTCGCCGCCTTCCGGATAACGACCGGAAGCGCGGCGCCTTACAGGCAAAAACGGGCGCTTACCCGTTTCGCCAAATGGTAAACTTGGCAAGGAAGAAGTTGAATATGGCGCTGAGCACCGTGCCGATCAGGGCGGCAAAAAGCCAATACAGCCCCAGCGAGACAAGGTAGTCGGCAACGGCGATATTGATGAAGGCGCCGAGGCTGCAGGCGAGCAGAAACTTTACATACCCTGTGACAAACGGGAACCCCTTGAGCTTCCTTTCCTTGAACGTGAGGGTATTGTTCAGGAAGTAGTTTGTCGTCATGGCGGTGTATGTGGCGACGCTCTGGCTTATCAGGAAGGAAAATCCGAGCAGTTTGTACAATGCCGACACCGTGGCCAGGTGGACGAGAACGCCGCTGAGGCCCACAAAGCAGAACAGGACGAATTCCGTATAGACGATGCGGCCAAACGCTTTCGCGGCCAGCAGCCACAGAAAATCAACCATGACGTTGTAGCGGAGTTTGCTGTCGCCAAGCTGGCGTGTGGAAAAGGTGTAGGGAACCTCTTGTATCCGTATCGGCAGACCGGGAATGCTGAGGATATCAAAAAGAATTTTAAATCCTTCCGATTTGATTCTTGCGACGGAGGCTTCCATGATCTTGCGGTCAATGGCGAAAAAGCCGCTCATGGGATCGGAGCAGGGAACCCGCAGGAAGTATGTGGCAAGGCGGGTCGCCAGTTTGCTGAGGCCCACGCGGCGCTGATCCCATTCGCCGGTGCCTCCGTCGCCCGTATATCTGCTCGCCACGACAACGTTGGCTTCTCCCGATGCAAGGGCCTGGAATATTGCGCTGAGTTTTGTTTCGTCGTGTTGCAGGTCCGCATCCATCACCGCCAGATATTGCGCCGAGGATGAGAGCATGCCCTCCACGCAGGCGGAGGCGAGGCCTTTACGCATGATGCGGCGGAGGTAGCGCACGTGTTTTTTGGCTTGGGCCAGCTGTTGCAATTCCTCCAATGTCCCGTCCGTCGAATCGTCGTCGACGAAAATGACTTCCCAGTCCAGACCGGCCAGCACGTTTTCCAGCCGTCTGACGAGTTCGGAAACGTTTCCGGCTTCATTAAGGGTGGGAACAATAACGGCATATGTGGACATAGGAAAGGCCCCTCGAAATAATTATAAGCCCTTCTTCTTGGCAGAAATCGGCTTTTTTGTCCATGCGCGCCGGGCTCCGGGCGCAAACGCCCTATTTGCCGGGCTGATCCGCTTTCTCGCGCACGATGCGTACATCTTTCAGGCCGTGATACTCGGCGAACACGGACTTGACCCATTGGTGTTTGGCCTGCTGCTCTTCCAGATCGCGGAAGATGAGGGGGAACGGCCGGGAACGTAACGGCGGAAGCGCCAGGACGATGTCCCGGCCTTCGGGTTTGGGGGGGATGAGCGCCAGGCGCTCAAGCCAGACCTTCCTGTACGCGGCGAATTCTCCGTTAACGGTGTTGCGCACGGCGGCGGTAACCGTCGGTTGCAGGGCCATGAACAGAACGGCAAGGGCAGCGGCAACGGCAAGAACCTTCCGGGTGCCGAACCGCAGGGCCAGCCAGGTTCTGAGGCGCAGAATGTCCTGCATCAGGAAAGCCGCGGCCGCCAGCGCGTAAACGAAGGTTCCGTCATAGATGGCGTTCACTATCCGGGCATATGGGGCCCGTTTGGTGCTGATGTAGACAAAAAGGAATTCGCCGAAAAAAAGCATGCAGCCGAGCGCCAGAACCAGCGCCAGGCGCCGGGGGAGCGTAAGGCCGTGGCCGTCCGGAACCCAGCGGGGGATGAAGTACAGGGTGCTGACGGCAATCGCGGGAAGAACCGCGCCATGGACAAGCCATTTGTACCCCTCAAAGGCCCCGCCCAGGGAATTGAGAAGAAAACCCCATTTCCAGCCCCTGTCGACGAGTTCGTCTATCTCGTCCAGGCGGTTGAAGTTGCCCGGCGCCGAGAGGGATACAAGAATGCCGATCGTCCCGACGAGAAAGAGGCAGCCGAAAAAACGGGTTGCGGGGTGCTTGCGGCGCAGGGCGCACACCCAGGCGGCAAGGAGGAAAAACTCGGTGACGCAGGCCGTGATCTCGTTGACTCCCATGATGACGATGACCAAGATAAAACCGGCGGCGCCGTGCCATTTCCGCAGCCGGGAGGGGGTAAACGCGGCGATGCCCATCACCGCCCCGAGGGCGAACAGCGCGTTGAAGGAAACAAAATAGACGATGGTGCCGGGCAGCCAGTAAAGCCCCTGGCTCGGGGACGGCAGCGTGGCGATAAACGCGGCGCTCAGGCAGAGGGTGATAAGCCAGGCGCTTCCCCGGCTTCCGGCATGGCAGGCGGACACAAGCGCGCGGATGGCGGCCACAAGGCAGGAAATCTGGAAAAGGGCGATGGCGTGGTACCAGCCCGGGTTGGCAACCAGCACGCCGGTGACGCTGTACAGCAGGTTTGCCGTGTAGCGCCCGGCGGCCTTGAAATACATTTCCGTGAAAAGACCGAATGACCCTATTCTTTCCAGAGCCAGGGCGAAGCTGTGGTCGTCGGCGATGGGAAAGGCGAAATAGCCGAGAAAGCAAAACAGCCCGAGAAGCAGGCCGAAGCAGCATCCGAGGAAGACCGCCAGAGTGCGCGTATCGGTCACGGCCACGGGAAATTGTTGGGGGAGCGGCATATGGAAGGCTCGCTGTTTATGGTGGTTTTGATAACCGCAAATACATAGTGCAGGGCAGGCGTAAAGGCAAGGCAAAGATGCCCGGTGCGGATGCCTGGAATTATGCCGCCGCTGTTTGCCCTGACCCCGCATACCGGGTATTCAAGGGCGCATATGCTTGCCCGCGGCCATCCCGACCCGTGGGAAAAACGGGCCGTTCTCTTTCTCGCCAGCCAGAACGTTTCGCTTTTCGGCTCTTCCGTCACGGGCCTCGCCATCATCTGGCACGTGACGTTGCAGACCGCATCCGGGAGCTGGATGACCTGTATCGTCCTGGCCTCCATGCTGCCCCAGGTCGCTATTTCCCCGCTGGCCGGGGTCTGGGCGGACAGGTACAACCGGAAATATCTTATCATGGCCGCGGACGGAGGCATTGCCGGGGCCACGCTCCTCCTCGCGCTCGTGTACCTGGCCGGGTACGAAAGCCTGGAGCTTCTGCTGGGCATAGCCGCCGTCCGCTCGGTGGGGGCCGGCATCCAGGCGCCCGCGGTGAACGCGGTTGTCCCGCAGCTGGTGCCGGTCGCCAGCCTGACCCGGTTCAACGGCATCAACCAGTCGCTGAACGCCGCGATGCAGCTTCTCGCGCTGTTTTTCTCCTGTCAGGCATCCACAACAAGCAATGCGCTTACGCTGAGCGGCATGTCTCTTCTTTTCCGGAAACGGATTGAGACTGCTGCTTCTTTCATGGAGCAGAAAGTTCTCCGTAAAACCAAGGTTCTGTTTTTTTTCTGCGTCTTGCTGGTGTGTTGCTGTTGTTTCTTGCCGCGATCAAAATAAGTATGCTATGTACCATGCTGTTCTCGGTGGGATACAGACTTTGTGTGGACATTACAAGAAGAGGCGGTTATTTTGACGCATTCTTTCCTCAACGTGCGCAGCATCATTTCCGATTCGGGTGATCCATGGATATTCTTGTAAAAGACGACGCGCTGCATAACTTTACGACCATTTGGGAGCACGTTGAGTGCGGCATCGTGATTGTGGATGCCGCAACCCGCGATATCTTGGCCGTCAACCCGGTCGCCGCGCGCATGTTTGGCGACGATGCGGCGAAAATGCTCGGCAGGCGGTGCCACAACTGTTTTTGCCCCGCGCAGGAGTCCGCCTGCCCCATCCTGGACAAGGGGCAGACGGTTGACCGGTCGGAACGGGTTTTTGTCAAGGCCGACGGGAAGAGAACCCCGATCATCAAGTCCGTCGCCAAGATTCAATACCAGGGTCGGCCCGCGCTGCTGGAAAGCTTTACGGATATCTCCACCTTGAAAGAGGCGGAGGAAAAGCTGATGCAGCTGCATGTCGCGCAGGAGGCCAGCCGGGCGAAAAGCACGTTTCTCTCCCGGATGAGCCACGAGATGCGCACCCCCATGAACGCCATCATCGGCATGACGAAAATCGCCGAGCATACCGCCGACATCGATAAACTGAAATATTGCCTTGCAACGATAAATGTTTCCGCGACGCACCTGCTCGGGCTCATCAACGATGTCCTGGACATGGCGAAGATAGAGGCGGGCAAGTTTGAGCTGGATTGCGTCCCGTTCAACCTTGAGGACATGCTCAAGAAATTGTGCAACATCGTGGCCGAGCAAATGGAAGAGAAGGATATCACCTTCCGGGTCTCCTTCGGCGACGGGATGCGCGCGCTGTACGCGGGTGACGAGTTGCGCCTGTCGCAGGTTATCACCAATCTGCTGTCCAACGCCGTCAAGTTTACCCCCAAAGGCGGCGCCATCACCCTTGCCGTGGACGAGGACGGCGGGAACGAGGCCGGCAGCCGTTTGCGGTTCCGGGTCAGCGATACCGGGATCGGGATGGAAGCCGGGCAGGTAGACAAACTTTTTACCGCGTTCGGGCAGGCGGATGCCAGCATTCCCCGCCGGTTCGGCGGTACCGGGCTTGGGTTGACCATCTCCAAGAACATCGTTGAGCGGATGAACGGCAGCATCGACGTGACGACGGCTCCCGGCGAGGGGTCAACCTTTACCGTCGCCGTTACGCTCGCCCGCGCGCCGGAGCAGCCTGACGCACCCATACAGGGGGCGGGGGTTTCCGGCGCCAAAGTCCTCGTTGCCGACGCGGACGCGGAAGCCCGGAAAGCCTTTGCGTTCTTGCGGAAACAGGGGAGCAACCGGGTGGACGAGGCCGGAAACGGCGCGGCGGCGGCCGCTCTTGCCACGGCGGCGGCTGCCGCGGGCGAACCCTATGACGCGGTTTTTTCCGTGTACGGCCTACCGGACATGACCGCCGTGGACCTGGCGGCGACCGTTACCGCGTCGGGCGGCGCGCGCGGCATTGTGCTTGTGGCGTCTTTCCTTCAATGGAGCAGAGTGGATGACCAGGCCCGCGGCGCGGGCATCCACCGTTTTGTTACACGGCCGTTGTTCCCGTCGGCCATCGTTGCGGCCCTCCGTGAAATGACCGGCGGCGTGGACGCCGGGGCGGCGGTTCTGGAACCGGATGACGCGGTTCCCGATTTTTCCCGCGTGACGCTTTTGCTGGCCGAGGACGTTGCCATCAACCGGGATATCTTTGCCTCGCTTCTTGAAAAGACGAACGTGACCATCGACACGGCGGAAAACGGCCTTGAGGCCGTGGAAAAATTTTACGCCGACCCGGACCGGTACGATTGCATCATCATGGACGTGCGGATGCCGGAGATGGACGGGTTTGACGCGACCCAGGCCATCCGCGCCCTGGACATGGAAAAAGCCCGCAACATCCCCATTATAGCCATGACGGCGGACGTGTTCCGCGAAGACGTGGAACGCTGCATCGAGTGCGGCATGAACGACCACCTCGCCAAGCCCATCGACGAACGGGCGGTCATGGAGAAGATCCGGTTTTACTGCGCTAAGTGACCAGATACTGAAACGGAAGCGGTCTTTTTGCCGCACATGCGGCGGGAAAATCCGCCGCATGTGCGGCAAAAATATTGACGGGCGCGGCGGAGTGTGGTCATCTTCACTCCGTTTCCGCGCTGTTTTCGCGCCTTCCGGGAATGGGCGCGCGCCGCGCCCCATGGCATCCCCCGGAGTATTTCCCAGCGTATCACCGAGACGAGGCCGGTATGTCGAAAATAGGCGTCATCGCCCCCACCCAGCAGATATACGATTCGACCCAGGCCATCATCGCCCAGATGGGCATAGCGGACATGGTCATGCTCCGTTCCGCGGACCTTGAAGACGCGGTTGCCGTGGCAAAAGAACTGGAAGCGGCGGAGGTGGATGTGCTCGTCTCCCGCGGCGGCGCCGCCGGGCGCATCCTCGCTGCCGGGGACGTCGCCGCCCCGCTCGTTGAAATCGCCATCTCCGCCCAGGATATCGCGCAGGCCATTCACGAGTGCAAACGCATCACTAAACTTGAATCACCCCGCATCGCGCTGATCCCGTTTCACGGCGTCCGGGAGGATATCCGGGCTCTCGCGCCGTTCCTGAATGTGGACCTGCGGTTTTACCCGGCGGCCGATACCATGGCCTGGATCGAGGAGGTCGTGCACCAGGTCGTTTCCGACGGTCCGGACGTGTTGCTCGGCGGGGCAAGCGTGCATCTTGCCGCCAAATACAACCTGCCCGCCGTTCTCCTCACCTCCGGGGACATCTCGTTGCGGATCGCCCTGGAAGAGGCGTTGAAGGTCGCCTACGCCCGCCGTATCGAGAAGGAAAGAGCCAAACGGCTGGAGGTTGTGATCGAGCTGTCGCGGGAGGGGGTCGTCACCCTGGATGAGGGCGGGCATATCCAGCTTGCCAACCCCGCCGCGTGCCGGATCCTCCGCCTGGGGGGGGCGGTCGCCGGGCGGCACCTGCACGAGGTGCTGCCGCGCTTTGAGCTGGCGCCCTGTCTGGAATTGGGGGAAACCATCAGCGACGTGCTGCTCTCCCGGGGCAAGGATTCGTTCATGGCCAGCGCCAGGCCCATCAGGGTGGGCAAGGACGTGGCGGGCGCGGTGGTGACGTTGCATGAGGCGCAGTATATCAGCGACATGGAGAACACGATCCGGAAAGAGCTGTTCACCAAGGGGCTGGTGGCTTCCTACACCTTCCGCCACATCCAGGGGGCGTCGCCCCAGATAGAGGAGTGCCGCCGCGTCGCCGAGCAATACGCGGCCACCATGAGCACGGTCCTGATAACCGGAGAGACCGGAACGGGCAAAGAGCTTTTCGCGCAGTCGATCCACAATGCCAGCCCGTGCCGCCAGGGGCCGTTCGTGGCCGTCAACTGCGCGGCCCTGCCGCCCTCGCTCCTGGAATCCGAGCTGTTCGGCTACGAGGAGGGCGCGTTCACCGGGGCCTCGCGCAAGGGAAAACCGGGGTTTTTCGAGCTGGCCCAGGGAGGGACCATCTTCCTGGATGAAATTTCCGAAATGGACAACTACGGGCAGACGCGGCTGCTCCGCATCCTGCAGGAGCGGTGCATCATGCGGCTGGGCGGCGGGAGCTATGTGCCCCTGGACGTCAGGGTCCTGGTGGCGTCCAACCGGGACCTGGAGGAAATGGTCCAGACCGGGGATTTCCGCAGCGACCTGTACTACCGGATCAACCTGCTGACCCTTCATGTGCCGCCGCTCCGGGAGCGGGAGGACGACATTCCGGTGCTGACACGGTTTTTCGCGGCCCAGTGCCGGCACAAGTACAACAAGGAGCCCCGGTTCTCCGACGCCGCCATTGCCCGGCTGACGGAGCATGCCTGGCCCGGCAACGTGCGGGAGTTGCAAAACGTGGTCGAGCGGCTGTGCCTTTCCTCGCAGTCGTTTTTATTGGGCGAGGAGGATGTCGCGGCGGTTCTTACCCGCAACCGCGTGGCGCGGCTCGCGCCCGGCCAGGCGCAGCCCGCGTCCGGTCCGGCGCGGCGGCAGGCGGCCGCCCCCCGTGACGAGGAGCGGCGGCGCATTCTTGAAACGCTCGGCAACTGCCGGGGGAACCAGAAAAAGGCCGCCGAGGCGCTCGGCATGGACAGGGGAACGCTTTCCCGGAAAATGCGCAAGCACGGAATCCATAAAACCATTGTGGCATAACGTTTGATACTGTGGAGGGCTCCATGCGCAGGCAAGAGCAAACCATATCCGTGCAGCCGGAGCGCGCGCGGCAAGGGCGCTGTTTCCGGGCTCTTTTCACCGCGTTTTTCTTGGCGCTGCTCTGCGGCCTGGCGTGGGGGTGCGCCGGGCGGACTGCGGGGGATGCAGGCGCTACGGCGGTGCTGCGCATTTATGACTGGAAAACCGGCGCGGTGTACGCCGAAGCCCCGGCCGAGCCGGGCAGCAAGCTCTTTTTCGGCTGGATCCATTCCTGGGATAACATCCCCTGGAACGAATACTATCACGTGGATGAAAACTATGTCCTGGTGCTCGACGCCATCACCTTTCCGGCCTTCGGCGCCGGGATTCCGGAGGATAAGGGCCGCATCTGCTACGTCAAGGACGGCCTGATCCACATGGAAGGCATCGACCAGCTGTTCCCGGAACTTGTCTGGCTGAACTCCCACACCGCGACGCGGGAAATCACGCTGGACGGCAAGCCGGTTTCCAGGGGAAGCGACCTGCCGCAGCACACAAGGCTGCGGCTGGTCATCGAGAGGCAGTAAGGGCGCGGAGGTTCCGGCCTCGCGGCCCGCGCGCTGTTTTTTCCTGATTATCATGTTTTCAGCGGCGGAACCTGCCGTACCATCGCCTTTCGCCGATCATGGCGGAAAACAGACGGAGGTAACAGCATGTTTGCACGGATACAGTTGCCCTACGGGTATGACGCGCTCGAGCCGCATTTGGGGGCGGACGTCATCAAGGTTCATTATGACGCTCACCACAAGACGTACATGGAGAAGTTCAATGATCTGGTAAAGGACGTCCCCGCCTTTTCCGGCATGGATGCCCGGAAAATTCTGGAAAATCTCGAAAAGGCCCCGGACGCCAAACGTGATGCGATCAGAAACAACGGCGGTGGGTTTTACAACCACAATCTGTATTTCGAATCCATGACCCCGAAGCCCGGTGATCCGCCCAGCGAGTTGAAAAAAACCGTGGAGAAGCGTTTCGGCAGCATTGAAAAAATGCTGGAAGAACTGCGCGAAGCGGCGACCGCCAAGGTTTTTGGATCAGGCTGGGCCTGGCTCGTCCACAGCGGCGGCAAACTGGATATCGCCATTTCCCCGAACCAGGACCTGCCCAAGAGGAACCCTGCGCTGCTCCTGCCGGTGGACATGTGGGAGCACGCCTATTATCTTCAGTACAAAAACAAGAAGGCGGACTATGTGGACGCGTTCTTCAACGTCATCAACTGGGACGTCGTGTCGCGCCGGATGCGGGAAGCTTCTTCCTGACACGGCCTTGCGGTCCCGCATAAAGGCGCATCATGCTGAACATCGGCTGCCATTTGTCCACGACCAAGGGCTACCTGGCAATGGGGAAGGAGGCGCTCCGCATCGGGGCAAGCACGTTCCAGTTTTTCACGCGCAACCCGCGCGGCGCCAAGGCCAAGGCCCTGGACCCGGCGGACGTCGCGGCGTTTAATGATCTGGCAAAAAAACACGGCCTCGGCCCCATCATGGGCCATTCCGCTTACACCCTGAACCCGGCAGCCGCGGACGGGCGGCCCAGGGATTTCGCCAGGGAATTCATGGCGGACGATATCGAACGGTTGGAGCAGACCCCGGGGGCGTATTACAACATCCACCCCGGACGGCACCCGAAACCGGATTCCCCGGCCGCCGCCGCGAACGTTGCGGACGCCCTGAACGCCGTGATGCGGCCCGGCCAGAAAACTCTTGTGCTGCTGGAAACGATGGCCGGGGGCGGGAGTGAGGTGGGCGGCAGGTTCGCAACGCTTAGGGCGATCATCGACGGTGTGGCATTCCCGGACCGGCTCGGCGTCTGTTTGGATACCTGCCACGTCTTCGCGGCCGGGTACGACATCGTGAACGACCTTGACGGCGTTCTGCGGGATTTTGACGCGGCCATAGGGCTTGGCCGCCTGCGGGCGGTCCACTGCAACGATTCCAAGTTTCCCCTGGCAAGCGGCAAGGACCGGCATGCGAACATCGGCGAAGGCCATATCGGGCTTGAGGGCTTTCGCCGCATCGTCACCCACCCGGCCTTGAAAGACCTGCCGTTTTACCTCGAAACCCATAATGAACCGGACGGTTACGGGCGGGAAATCGCATTGCTGCGGGAGCTCGCGGGGTAATACGCGCGGCCCTTCCGTCCGCTGGCCGCCTCGCCGGTGGTCAGAGCGCCTTGAGCCGGGACGGCCGGTTGCCTTCCCCGTCGAACGCCAGATCCACGGGCGCGTCGAGCGCCTCCAATCCGGGATATTTTCCGGCGGCCACGTCACGGTAATACGCTTCGGAGAGCATGACCTTGTCCACATGCAGGCTGTTGGCGATGTAGACCAGGCGCGCGCGGGTTTTGTCGATTCCCGTGCAGGTCCGGATGCACAGCTGGAGCGCTTCCTTGTCGCTGGCGACGACGCAGGGTATCCTGGCCGACGCCAGAACCGTGCTTGTTATGCAGTTCGGGTACATGCTTTCCGCGTCTATCGCGTCGAAGATCTTGCGCGTGATGGCGTCCGCCAGGCCGATGCCCAGGGCGTTGCCGTGAGACTCCGGGCTGAGGTTGAAAAAGCACGTCCGCTGCACGGTGATCCCGCCGGAGGCGTAGGGGGTTGAAAACGTCCCGGTTATATTGGGGTCAACGCCCGTGCCGCTGTAGTTTTTGCCGATTTCATGCACGGCCAGCACGTCGCATTCGCCGACGATCAGGCGCGGCATGTTTGCAAAGGCGTATGTGAGCAGTTCCGGCTCCCGTTCCAGGATGGTTTCCGCCGGGATGGCTTCGATCAGGCAGGTCTCGTCGTAGGCGTTTTCGATGCAGGGCAGCGCGAACAGGATGGGGGCCTTGTCAAGGATCACCTTGGCCATGGTCGGGATGTTCCGCCCGATGCAGTCCATGCCGTCGCCGTGCACCTGTTCCGCCCCGGCCTGTTTGCCCAGCCCGATGGCCATCATCTTGCAGGGGCCGCTCTCGTAGGGCCCGCGAAAGGCGTTGTGCGGCTTGAGGCGGCAGGAAACGATGATGCCGTCCGCTTCAGCTGCGTGCTTGTCGATGACCACGGGCCTTCCCAGTGCCGAGTCGCCGAGTTTCACCACGTCCATGGAGGAGAGGATGGGGCAGCCCATGGCCTCCTCGGTGATGCCGTACCCGGCCAGGACTTCCACCTGGCCTTCGGCGGTGGCGCCGCCGTGGCTGCCCATGGCGGGCACGATGAACGGGAACGCCCCGCGCGTTTTCACAAAGTCGGCGATGGCCCTGGTGATGCGGTCGACGTTGCGGATGCCCCGGCTGCCCGCCGTGATCGCGATCCGCGTGCCCGGCTTGATCCGCCGGGCGATGTCGGGCCTGGACAACTCCCGGAACACCGCGTCCGCGATGTCCTCCGGCTGGATGACGGGCCGTGGGAAGACTTGCGCAGCACGGAACATTTTGGGGATCGGAACGTCCTTGAGCAGCCGGGATACGTTTCCCCCGTGTGCGAACTTCATTGAAATCTCCTGCAACTCTGGATTGCCGCCGCAAAAGCGCGGCAAAGGCCGTCCGTCGGGCAGCGCGCCCGGGATATCCGACCGGGATGTCCGCTCGGGATGTCCGGGCGCGCTGTTCGCCGTTTTTTTATTTAGGCCCGCAGGGCTTCCAGCGTGGACTTCATGCCGTTAAGCACAAAGCCGCCGTCCGAACCGCAGGCGATGAACGTGAAACCGAGTTCTTTCAGCAAGGGGATCCACTTGACGTTGGGCAGCAGAATGCCGCAGGCCTTGCCGTGCTTCTTGGCAGCTGCCGCTACGCGCCGCAGGTTGTCCACGTATTTCGGGTCGTCAAACATGGCCCGCAAATTGGTGCTGATGGAAAGATCCAGCGGGCCGACGAACAGCACGTCGATGCCGTCCACGGCGGCAATGGCTTCGGCGTTGTCGAGCGCCAGGCCTGTTTCGATCTGCGCGACAAGGATCAGGTCCTTGTTGGCGTTTTCAAAGTAGCGCGGGAAGTTGGCGGAATAATCCATGCAGCGGGGGGAACCCGCGATACCGCGCTCGCCCATGGGCATGTATTTGGCGAATTTGACGACTTCCCTGGCTTCCTCGGGGGTCTGGACATACGGGGTCATGATGCCGGCGGCGCCGAGATCGAGAATTTTTTTGAACAGGATGCGGTCAACCCAGGGCACCCGCACGATGGAAGCCACGGGAAAGCGGGCCGCGCCCTGCAGCTGGTGCAGGAGGGTCATGTTGTCCCCGGGCGCGTGCTCCTGATCGATGAGCAGCCAGTCATACCCGACAAGGCCCGCCATTTCCGACGTCAGAGAAGAGGCCAGATTCAGCCAGGCCCCGGCCAGGAACTCGCCTTTGAGCGCGCGTTCGCGGATATATTCCATTGTAAAACTCCTTACGCGTAAGCGTTTGTATCTGTGATCGAGGCATGGCCCCAGGGGGTAAAGAGAACGCGGGCCGGTTCCCATGCGGAACCGGCCCGCGAAATCTCCGGGATTATTTGCCGGTCAGCGCTTTTTCATACTTACGGTAGTTGGCGTCCTGGTCGTTGATGTATTTGACCGAGGCTTCAGGGGTCATATAGTTGGCGTTCACGAAGTTCTTTTTGCAGTCGGCAATGTAGTCCGGGTTTTCCGCAACTTTTTTGGCGGCGGCGTTGAACGTGTCGATGACTTCCTTCGGGGTGCCCTTGGGGAAGGCCACATAGAAGAACTTATCGAACACCAGGTTGTAGCCGTCTTCGGCGAAGGTATGCACGTCTTCGGCGCCGGCCAGCTTCTGGTCGGAGAGAATGCCCAGGCACTTGAATTCCTTGTTCTGGATATAGCCCTTGATGAGGCCGTACTGGGTGCCGATGATGTCGATGCGGCCGCCGAGCAGGGCGGTGATTTTTTCCGAGGCCGTGCCGGCGTCGGCGATGTTGAACTTGATGCCGGCGGCTTCTTCAAGCGCGAGAACGTGGAGATGCGTGAAGGAGCCGGATTCCGTGGCGAAGGAGACTTTGCCGGGGTTGGCTTTGGCGTATGCCACCAGTTCCTTGATGTTGTTGTACGGGGCCTTCGCGTTGGCGCCGAAGCAGTTGGATTTGTCGATAACCGGCATGGCGGCGACTTCAAAGGCGCCCGTGATGGAAAAATCGATGAATTCCATAATCTGGCCGATCAGCGCGCCGGAGTGGTAGAAAAGGGCGCGGTAGCCATTGGGTTTGGCTTGGCGGACGTTGTTCATGCCGACCGCGCCCGCGGCGCCGGCCATGTTCACGACAACCATGGATTGGCCGAGTTCTTTTTCAAGATATTTCAAAAAGACGCGGCAGTTAATGTCGGTATCGCCGCCGGGGTTGGCGGGCACGACGAATTCAACCGGCTGGGCGGGCCATGCTTTTTGGGCAGCCGCGGCTGCCGTATTCGGCATCACAAGCACGATGGCTGACAAAACCAATGCGAGAGAGCAAAAAAACTTTTTCATATCGTCTCCTGTTGCAGCGAGGAAGTTGTTGCGCCGGGAAGGCCGGCGCGCCTTTTTCAAATACGTTAGCCTTCCGGCGCTTCCAGGGTTCCAAAAACAGGAACGGGCTGGCGGCGCCGCTGGATTTGCTTGTAGGCGGTAAGGCCCATGGAAAGTACGGCGATGGCCAGGAAGAAGATGCAGATGGGCGAGGAATACAGAGGCTCAAGGCTGTTCTGGTGCAGCATCAGCCCGCGCCGCAGGTTCGTTTCCGCCATGGGCCCGAGAATGAAGCCGAGAATGAAGGGCGCTATCGGAATCCGGAAGGAACTGAACCCGAACCCGATGATGCCGAAGAGAATGACGCTCCACAGATCGAACACCCGGCTGTTGAGGCCGTATGCGCCCACGCCGCAGAGGCAGAAGATGACGGGCAGCAGAATGTATTTGGGGATCGTCAACAGCTTCACGAATATCCGCAGCCCGTAAAATTCCATGAACAGCATGATGAAGGAGGCGATGGTGAGCGCCGCAAAAATGCCGTACACGATGCCCGTATGCTCGATGAACAGGCGCGGGCCCGGCGTCATGCCGTGGATCATCAGCCCGCCGAGCAGCATGGCGGTAACGGTATCGCCCGGAATGCCCAGGGTGAGCAGCGGGATCAAGGCCCCGCCGATGGCCGCGTTGTTGGAGGTTTCAGACGCAACCACCCCGTCGATGATGCCCGTGCCGAATTTTTCCGGATCCTTGGACTGGTTTTTGGCTACCGAGTAGGCGAGGATGTTGGCCGTCCCGCCGCCGATGCCCGGCAGAATCCCGATCCCTATCCCGATCAGGGCCGAACGGAACATGTTCCATTGCTGGCCGATAAATTCCTGCACACTGAACCCGAAGCCCTTGACGCTCTTCATGTCCGGCTGGGCGATCTCCGCTTTGGGCGGGCGGCGGGAATCCTTGGCGGAAGCGATAATTTCGCCCACCGCGAACAGCCCGATCATCACCGGGAGCATGTCGAAGCCGGACATAAGCTCAATGTACCCGAAGGTGAACCGCTGGGCGGAATCGATGGGGGCAATGCCCACGGTTGCGAAGATAAACCCGAGCGTGCCGGAGAAAACCCCTTTGATTAGGGAGTCGCCGGAAAGCGTGGCGATCATGGTCAGCGAGAACAGCGCGATGGAAAAATACTCGAAGTTGCCGAACTCAATGGCGAGTTTGGCCAGCCAGGGAGATATGAACATCAGGGCCAGAATGGACAGAATCGTTCCGATGAACGAAAACACGATGCCGACCCCCAGCGCTTTGGGCGCCTGGCCCTTGGCCGCCAGCGGGTGGCCGTCGAAGCAGGTGGCCACGGAGGACGGCGTGCCGGGAATACGCAACAGAATGGCCGAGATAAGGCCGCCGGATACCGCGCCGACATACAGGGCCATCAGCACGGACATGGCGTTGCTCGGCTCCAGGCCGTATGTTACCGGAAGAAACAGCGCCACGGCCATGGTGGCGGAAAGGCCGGGAATGGCGCCGAAAACGATGCCAATGGCCACACAGACGAAAATGAGGACCAGACTCGTCGGGCTGCCGGCTGTGATAAAGCCGTTTATGATGAGATCAAAGATGTCCATAAATCCTTCCTGTAAGAGTTATTCAGAACGGCAGCCAGTCGAGCAGCCCGCGGGGGAGCGAAAGATTGAGGCCTATACGGAAGGCAATATAGACCACTACCGCCGCCACCACGGAAATAAGCGCGAAAAGTTTCGGATTCTTCCTCTCCTTCGGCGCCATCAGCAGCATTTGCAGAAACATGCACAAGGAGGAGGAAATAATGAACCCGAGCGGTTCAAAAACGACCGCGTAGCCGAGAATGAGGGCGAACGTAAGCGCGATAGGGAAGGAATCCCCTTTCTCTTCCTCGGTGAAGAGAACGGAGGGCGTACCGTGTTTTGCGTTCTCACGCCGCGCTTTGGCAAGGTGCGTTATCCCCACCCAGATCTGGGCGGCGGCGAGAATAACGACAAGGCCGCCGAGAATTTCCGGAATCAGTTTGGCGCTGACGCTCACGGAACTGCGTACCTTGATGAAGGTTGAATGGTACAAGTAGAACACAGCCAGGGCCATCATGACGGCGCCCAACAGCAGTTCCTTATACCGTTGCAAGAACGAACTTTCTTTCATGGCATCTCCTGTTACAAATGGTATTCACACTTCATCCGGCAGTTACCGGTTTTTTTCATCTGTCCGCACCGGGATGCGCTGGAGTTCCGGCGTGTCCCGCGTTCCGTGATCTATCCATTGGAAGCATCCCCGCAGGCCGGGCCGGAAGCGCCCGCCGTTCCGTTCGTCCGCAGTATGCGGCGATGGCGCACGACCTGCCTGTATGCGGTAAGCGCGAGCGAAAGCCCGGCGATGGTCAGGAAGAACATGCAGATGGGCGAAGCGAAAAGGGGGTCGAGGCTGTTCTGGTGCAGCATCAGGCCCCGCCGCAAGTTCGTTTCCGCCATGGGGCCGAGAATGAAGCCCAGGATAAAAGGCGCTATGGGGATCTTGAACGAACTGAACCCGAACCCGATGACGCCGAATAAAATGACGCTCCAGAGGTCGAAGGTCCGGCTGTTGAGGCCGTATGCGCCAACGCCGCAGAGGCAGAAAATGATCGGCAATAAAATATGCTTCGGGATGGTCAGCAGTTTCACGAAAATTCTGAGCCCGTAAAATTCCAGGAACAGCATGACAAAGGCCGCGATGGTCAGCGCCCCGAAGATGCCGTAAACAACGGCCGTGTGTTCCATGAACAGTCTGGGGCCGGGGGTTATGCCGTGGATCATCAGCCCGCCGAGCAGCATGGCCGTAACCGTGTCGCCGGGAATGCCCAGGGTAAGCAAGGGGATCAGAGCGCCGCCGATGGCCGCGTTGTTGGAGCTTTCCGAAGCCACCACGCCGTCGATGATCCCGGTGCCGAATTTTTCCGGGTACCTGGACTGGTTCTTGGCGACCGAGTAGGCCAGAATGTTCGCCGTGCCGCCGCCGATGCCCGGCAGGATCCCGATACCGATGCCGATGAGCGCCGAGCGGAGCATGTTCCCCTGCTGGCCGAGGAATTCCTTCATGCTGAAGTCGAAACCCTTGACGCTCTTCATGTCCGGCTGGGTAATGGCCTTTTGGCTCTCCTTGCGGGAATCCTTGGCGGCGGCGATGATTTCGCCCACCGCGAACAGCCCGATCATGACCGTCAGCATGTCAAAGCCCGACATCAGGTCAAGGACACCGAAGGTGAACCGCTTGGCCGAGTCGATGGGCGCGATCCCCACGGTTGCGAACATAAAACCGAGCGTGCCCGAGAACACCCCCTTGATCAGCGAGTCTCCGGACAGAGAGGCGATCATGGTAAGAGAGAACAGGGCGATGGAAAAATACTCGAAGTTGCCGAACTCAATGGCGAGCTTGGCCAGCCAGGGCGAGATGAACATCAGCGCCAGGATGGAGAAAATGGTGCCGATGAAGGAAAAGACCACGCCCACGCCCAGCGCTTTGGGCGCCTCGCCCCTGGCAGCCAGCGGATGCCCGTCGAAACAGGTGGCCACCGAGGAAGGGGTGCCGGGAATACGCAACAGAATGGCGGAAATAAGCCCGCCGGAAACCCCGCCGATATACAACGCCATAAGCACGGACATGGCGATGCTCGGTTGCAGGCCGTATGTCACCGGAAGAAACAGAGCCACGGCCATGGTGGCGGAGAGGCCGGGAATGGCCCCAAAAATGATGCCGATAGCTACGCATATGACGATGAGTACCAGGCTCAGAGGATTTCCGGCCGTGATGAACCCATTGATGATAAGGTCTAGTATTTCCATGGCTCCATTCCTTTCGCTCGCCGCGGGGCGGTTTGTCAGTTCAAGAATGGCTGTTTTCAATCAGGCCTTCCGCAAGGGAGCGGAATGCTCCCTTGCGGAAGACGATGGAGACACGCATCGCCGTCACGAGCGAAATGAGGGCGAAAAGTCCGGACCGGCCTGTCATCCGCGCTTCACCTGGCAATTGGACATTTTTTCATAGTAGCGGACCAGGGCGGAGTGGTCGGCGTCGCCCATGTCTTCCACCTTGAGGGCCTGCATCATTTCCATGACCGCGGCGGAAAGGGGCAGGGGCACCCCCACGCCGTGGCCGGTATCCATGACGTTGCCCAGGTCCTTGATGTGCAGATTGATTTTGAAGCCGGGCTTGATGTTGCGGTCCAGCATCATGGGCGCCTTGGCGTCCATGACCGTGGAACCGGCGAGCCCGCCCCGGATGGCCTGGTAAACCAGTTCCGGGTCAACCCCGGCCTTGGCGGAAAGCGTCATGGCTTCGGCCAGGCCCGCGATGTTCACGGCCACCACGATCTGGTTGGCGAGTTTGGCGATGTTGCCCGCGCCGATTTCACCCACGCGCACGACGGAACCGGCCATGTGCTTCAGCACGGGCAGGGCCTCGTCAAAGTCTTTCTGCGCGCCGCCGATCATCACGGACAGGGTGCCGTCGATGGCTTTGGGCTCGCCGCCGGAAACCGGGGCGTCGAGCATGCGGATGCCCTTGGCTTTCAAGCCGTCGTGGATCTCACGGGCGGCCAGCGGCGCGATGGAGGACATGTCCACGACCAGGGTCCCGGCTTTGGCGTTGTCCGCAATGCCGTCCTTGCCGAGCGCCACGGCGGAAACCTGGGGCGAGTTGGGCAGCATGGTGATGATAAAGGTGTTTTTTTGGGCGACTTCCGCGATGGAGGCCGCTGCCTTGGCGCCGGCTTTGACGCATTCGTCAACGGCCGCCTTGTTCAGGTCGAAGCAGAGAACGCCGATGCCCGCCTTGAGCAGGTTTTTGACCATGGGCTTGCCCATGATGCCGAGTCCGATGAATCCAACTTCCATGACAGTCTCCTTCAAGGATACAATGTTCGCGGGGCGCCGGTTTTCAGCGCACCATGCAGGGTTTTTTGTTGTCGAAGGTCCAGCCGGGAATGAGGAATTGCATGGCCTCGGCATCGTCGCGCGCGCCGAGCCCCATGCTCTTGTAGCGTTTGTGCGCCTCTTCGACCTTGGCCATATCCAGTTCCACGCCAAGCCCCGGTCTGTCGGGGATGGCCACCATGCCGTCGCGGATGGCAAGGGGGTCCTTGGTCAGTTCGTCACGGTTTTCCTGCCAGATCCAGTGGGTGTCGATGGCCGTGACCCTGCCGGGCGCGGCCGCGCCCACATGCGTGAACATGGCGAGCGAGATATCGAAGTGGTTGTTGGAGTGCGAACCCCAGGTGAGGCCGAACATCTCGCACAGCATGGCCACGCGGACGGACCCTTCCATGGTCCAGAAATGCGGGTCGGCCAGGGGGATGTCCACGGACTGCAACTGGACGGAATGGGCCATCTGCCGCCAGTCCGTGGCGATCATGTTGGTGGCCGTCATGAGGCCCGTTGCCCGCCTAAATTCCGCCATGACCTCCCGGCTGGAAAACCCGCCCTCCGCGCCGCAGGGGTCTTCGGCATAGGCCAGGATATGGCCCTTGCCTCTGCACAGCCGGACGGCTTCTTCCAAAGACCAGGCGCCGTTGGGGTCCAGGGTGATGCGCGCGTCGGGGAACCGTTCGTGCAGGGCGGTGACGGCCTCCATTTCCTCCTCGCCGCGCAGCACGCCGCCCTTGAGTTTGAAATCGGAAAATCCGTACCGGTCCCGGGCGGCTTCCGCCAGGCGGACGACGGTTTCAGGCGTCAGGGCCTCTTCGGTCCGGAGCCGCAGCCACGGGTCCTTTTCCTGTGAGCCGTCAGCGTAGGGAAGGGGCGTTTTTTTACGGTCGCCCACGTAAAACAGATAGCCCAGCATGGCGACCTTTTCGCGTACCTGCCCGTTGCCCAGCAGGGCGGCCACGGGCAAGCCCAGGAATTGGCCGAAGAGGTCGAGGAGCGCCGCTTCCAGAGCCGTGACGGCATGGATGGCGGTGCGCAGGTCAAACGTCTGCAGTCCTCTGCCGCCGCTGTCACGCTCGGCGAACCGGGTGTGCACCGTACGCAGGATATTGCGGTAATTGCCGATGGATTCGCCGATGACGAGAGGCTTCGCGTCTTCCAGGGTCTGGCGGATTTTTTCGCCGCCCGGCACTTCGCCGACCCCGGTATTCCCGGCGTTGTCGCGCATAATGACGATGTTGCGGGTGAAAAAGGGGCCGTGAGCGCCGCTGAGGTTCATCAGCATGCTGTCACGCCCGGCCACGGGAATGACCTGGAACTCCGTTACGACCGGTGCGCCGGTACTCTTCATACACATTCTCCTTGCACTATAATCGCACACCGCTCCGGACCGCGCCGGAACGGAAGCCGTTTCAGGTGAGGGGTGCCGGGTTGAAAACCGCCATGTAGTTGTGCAGCTTGAGACGCTCGGCGGCGGGTTTTTTCCCGCCGGCGACCTGGAGGATGAGGTCGAAAATCTCCCGCCCCTTTTCCTCGATGGTGCTCCCGCCGGTGACGATGGGCCCGGTGTTCACGTCCACGAGGTCGTGCCAGCGCGCGGCCAGCTCGTTCCGCGTGACCACCTTGATCGTCGGGACCTCCGCCAGGCCGTAGGGCGTGCCGCGCCCGGTTATGAACACGAGCACGTTCATGCCCGCCGCCACCTGGCTGGGGCCGCAGACGATGTCGCTGGCGGGCGTTGCCGCGAAGAACAGACCTTTTTTATCGTGGGGAATTTTTTCCCCGGGCCCGTAAACGCCGGAAATGGGGCAGCTGCCGGATTTCGCGATGGACCCCATGGATTTTTCCACAATGTTGTTGAGGCCGCCCTTTTTGTTGCCTGGGCTGGTGTTCGCGCTCCGGTCCGCGCCGCCCCGGGCGAGGTAACCGTCGTACCAGGCCATTTCCCTGATGAGGCCGAGGGCCACGTCCTTGTTGGCCGCCCGCCGGACAAGCTGCTCTATGCCGTCCCTGACTTCGGTCACTTCGGAAAAGAACACCGTGGCCCCGCAGCGCACGAGCATGTCGGCGGCGACCCCCACCGCCGGGTTGGCGGCGGCGCCGGAAAAGGCGTCGCTGCCGCCGCATTGCAACCCGAGAACGATTTCCGAGGCCGGGCAGGTTTCCCGGCGGCGCGCGTCCAGAATCGCCAGCCGCTTGGCCGCGGCGGCCATGATGCCGTCAATCATGGACTCAAACCCGATGAAGCGCTCGTCCTGTAAATTGATGACGTGCTCTTCACCTAGGGCGGTAAGGGGGGACGGCGGGATGGAACCTTCCGGGAAAAAGCGTTCCGGCGTCAGCTTTTCACACCCGAGCCCTACCAGCAGGGGCAGGCCGCCGAAGTTCGGGTTTTTGGCGATGTTCTGCAGCGAGCGGATGGGGATGTACGCATCCGGGGCTTCAATGGCCACGCCGCAGCCGTATGCGTGTTCGATGGCGACAACGCCGTCGACGTGCGGATACTTGGGCAGCAATTCCGCCTTGATGCGTTCGACCGCGATTCTGGCGACGGGCGCGGCGCATTGCACGGTCGTGCTGATGGCGAGCATGTTGCGCGTGCCCACCGAGCCGTCGGCATTGCGGAACCCCATGAAGGTATGGCCGCCCAGCGGTTCGCACGGAGCGGGAAAGGGCAGGGAATCCACAAGTGCCGTGAGTTCTTCAAGATCCGGCGCGCTCGGCATGCGCACGGTCGCCTCATGGACCCAGGCCCCGGGCGGTATGTCTTCCAGCGCGTAGCCTACGGGAACGCCGTAGCGCAGTACCGGAGAACCTTTCGCGATGGGCCGCAGCGCCACCTTGTGAGCCTGCGGAACGTCCTCGATAAGCGTCAGGCCGTCAGGAAACCGCGTTCCCCGGGGCAGGCCTCCGTCATTGGTGACGATGGCAACGTTGTCCTTGGCGTTTATTTTGAGGTACAGCGGCGTATCAGAGCGCATGGCTTTTCTCCCGTGGTGTGACACTATAACTCATACGATGACTAGATCCCCGCGTGGCAGTGAAGGCCGCATGCGGTTTTTCGCGAAAAGGGGCTGCGCCCCTTCGAATCGCACTCTTCAGCCTGCCAGGCTGTGGGATAACGATTTCTCGCCGTCAGACGATGCCTTGCGGGTTGGCGTGCAAGAACGATACAAGTCATCGTATGACATAAGATGTCTATGCCGTAATCGCCATAATTTGGCAAGATATTTTATAGCATATAAAGGGTTGTTTCTTGTGTGTCTTTTGCATAGCAATTTGTATTTATTAATAAAATAAAATAAGCTATCACATATTCCGTTGCGGATTTCTTCTAGACATACGTCATCGTATGACTTAAGATGCCATTATGGAACCAACACCCTCACCCAATCGGAACGTATCCGGGCCGGGCCGGGCCGACGCATCCTCCCAGACGGGCCGGCATTCCCGCAGTCTGGTGGAAGACGTCGTTACCCAGGTGACGCGCCAGATAACCTCGGGCGCGCTCGTTCCCGGCGAAAAACTGCCGACGGAGCAGCGGATGATGCAAACGCTCGGCGTGAGCCGGACGGTCATCCGTGAAGCTATTTCCCGCCTTCAGGCGGCGGAGTTGGTCGAAACGCGCCACGGTATCGGAACGTTCGTCCGCGCGGCAAAGCAAATTCCCTCCGAACAACTTGCGGAATCTTCCATCGTGACCATGTACGATGTTCTGGACATGCTGGAATTTCGCATCAGCCTGGAGACCCAGGCCGCGGGCCTGGCCGCGATGAAGCGAACGGAAGAGGACCTGGCCGTATTTGCGGATATTCTCGCGGCATTCGTTGCGCGGGTGCGCGAGGGCGGCAACGCTATCCAGGAAGATCTGGATTTCCATTTTCATTTGGGCAAATCGACCGGAAACCGGTATTTTGAAGAGGTCTACCGGTTCATCGGGCAAAATACCATCCCGCGCACGCGCCTGAAAATCGCCCAGTACACTGCGGATACGCAGGAAACCTACCTGATGCGGAACCACCTGGAGCATCAGGCCGTGTTTGACGCCATCGCCCGGCAGGATGCCGAATCGGCGCAGGCGGCCATGCGGATACATCTGGTGAACAGCAGGGAACGTCTTCGCAGGGCGTTGGAGCTGGAGGGGCATACCTCGCTGTAGCGTCGCGTCTCCCTTCACGCGTTCCGTCTTTTTCATCCCGCTTACGGTTCTTCACACCACGGTTCAGACAATCGACGCTCGAAAGGAGACGCCGTTGTGGCAAAGATTACATCCATACGGACGATACGCATCGCGGAACGGTCCAACATTCTCTGGGTAGAGATAGAGACGGACGAGGGGTTGACCGGCACCGGCGAGGCGTTTCGCGGCGCGGATGCCGTGGAGAGCGTGATCCATAACCAGATGAGTTCCTGGCTTCTCGGGCAGGACTCCAGGCGCATTGAGCTTATTTCACGGACGCTGACTACCCCGTATGTCGGTTTTGCCAGCGCCAGCGCGGAAATACGGGCAGCGAGCGCCATTGACATCGCGCTTTGGGATCTGTGCGGCAAACGCCACGGCATCCCGGTCCATCAGGCGCTGGGCGGCGCTTCCCGCGACGTTGTTCCGGTCTACAATACCTGCGCGGGCTACGCCTACAACACCAGCAGCAGCTCTTTCAACGCGGGCACCGCCCGCCGGGTCATCGGCGAGAAAGACGCCATGCGCGGCCCGTATGACGATCAGATAGCCTTTATGAACGACGCGGGAGCCCTGGCGGAAAGTCTTCTTGCCGAAGGCTACCGCGGTATGAAGATCTGGCCTTTCGACGCCTATGCCGTCAAAACCCAGGGGACTTTCATCTCCCTGGCGGACCTTGAGGCGGCTCTCGAGCCGTTCCGCAAGATCCGTGAGGCCGTGGGCAACCGCATCGAAATCATGGCCGAGTTGCACAGTATGTGGAATGTGCAGTCCGCCATCCGGATCTGCCGGGCTCTTGAGGAATATGCCGTGTTCTGGGCCGAGGACCCCATCTGCAAGATGGACGATATCGAAGGGCTGGCCGATATCCGGTCGAAAACCAAAACGCCCTTGTGCGGCAGCGAGACGTTGGCGGGCCTCTCGACCTACCGCAGGATGTTCGCGCACAAGGCCGTGGATATCGCCATGCTGGACCTCGGCTGGTGCGGCGGCCTCACGCAGGGGCGGAAAATTTCCGCCCTGGCGGAAGCGAACGGCATTGCCATAACCCCGCATGACTGCACGGGGCCCATCTCACTTTGGGCCGGGGTGCATCTGGCTTTTCATTCGCCCGTAACGCTGTTCCAGGAGGTCGTGCGCGCCGTGATCGCCACCTGGTACAGGGATCTTGTCGACGCGTTGCCGGTGATCGCCGGCGGGGGCATTGAACTTCCCCGGCGTTCCGGGCTGGGGGTGGCCTTGCGCCCGGAAACGGCACAACGGGCAGACGCGACCGTCGTTGTCTCGCGGTAACAACGGAGCTCCCGCGGCGGATAGCCGTGGGAGCTCCGTTCCGGTCATTGCCGTGAGGGAAGAGGCGCGGGCCGTCTTACAGGAAAACCTGCTGGAACACGATGCTGCCCGCCTTGACCGTGGCCATGGGGACGAGGAGTTTGTCGCCGGTCAGCGAGCCCCCGAAGAGATCGTCCACCTGGAAGGGCCTGTCGTCAATGCGGAATACCGCCAGGTCCGCCGGCCTGCCCGGGGTCAGTGTTCCCGCCTGCTCCTGGAGGTTGTAAGCGGCCGCCGGGGAAAGGGTGACGGCTTTCACGATATCGGCCAGCGGCATGCCCGCGTTGAGGTAGATGGACATTTTGAACGCCAGGCTGAAGGACGGTTTCCAGAAAAATGTGGCGCCGATAAGGTCCGTGCTGATGATGTTCGGATAAAACCCCAGCGCCATGGCTTTTTTGATGCTTTCAAGGCTGCAGTGCATCCGGGCGCAGCCGCTTTCAAAGATGACGCCCCTTTCCCTGGCCTTCACCATGCATGCGGCTATCTGCCCGTCGTCGTCAAAAATGGTTGTCCCGTTCGTCCGGTAGATATGCGTCATGACATCGCCCGGCGCCAGGCGGTCCAGGACGTCCCGCAGGGTGATGCCTTCGGCGAGATTGCCGAAATGGACCATCAGACGGCAGGTAAACCCTTCCCCACGCAGGGCTCCGGCCACGTTGCCCGCCGCTTCCAGAGCCTTGAGGCCGTAATCGCCGGTTACATCCTCATGCACCCGGACCTTGAGGCCCACAAGCGCGTCGCCGTACTTGAGGAAATTGTTGCGGATTTTCGTAAAGTCACAGTAAGCCGGGTCCTGTATTTCCTCGTGAGGGGGCATCTGCACGCCCATGTTGGTGATCGAGAGCGTCGCCTTGATGGTGGTCGTGGCGCGGGAGATGACATTCGTGTAAAAGTCGGCAAAATTCTAAATTCCGGCACTGCCGGCATCAATGACCGTGGTCACGCAGTTCGGCGGGGAAATGATATCCGCGTTGCCCCCCAGCTCGCTTCCCCCTTTGTAATAGTGGCCGTGCGCGTCGATGAAGCCCGGGGAGACGTAACAGCCCCCGGCGTCTATGGTCCGCCTTGCTTTTCCTCCCCCGCCGTCTGCCGCGAAGACGCCGTCCTTTATATAGATGTCCCGCTTCACAGGGGCGCTGCCGAACAAGGGGTCGATCACCAGACCGTTTTTCACGAGTATGTCATGCATCATATAATCGCTCCTCATGGAACTCCGCACGGCGGCGGGCTCGTCTTTCGGCTCGCTTTTAGGCTATTCCGGAATGCGGCAGCCTATTTTTGTTTTTTCATGAAGTTGTCTATCTTGTTCCGGGCGTATTCGGTGTTCAGGCACAGGGACGCCGCGATTATTTCCGTGTTGACGGCTTCGTCCACCCCGCAATCCGCGCTGACGTTGATAATATGCTTGCCCATTTTCAGGGATTCGAAAGACCGTTTTTTCAGGGTCGCGCATATTTTCTGGACGGTTTCCTCAAGTTCGGTTTCAGGCACCACTTTATAGGCCAACAGCATCCGGTAGGCTTCCTGGGCGTCGAAATTGTTCCCGAGCATGGTGATTTCCGCCGCTTTCTGCCGTCCGAACTGGGCGGAAAACGTGGCGGCGCCGCCCGGGAACCCGAAATTGATTTCCGGCATGCCGAAAACGGATTTGTCCGAGGCAACAACGAATTCGCTGGACTGGGCGAGCGCGCAGGCTCCGCCGAAGGCGTACCCGTTGATGACCGTGACGACGGGCTGGCTGATGCTGCGAAGGCGTCTGTAAAAATTGGCGAAAACGGAATAGTAGGCCTGGTAGTCGAAGTTTCCCTGGCAGGCGGTCATCTCGTCCAAATCCGCCCCGGCCATACTGCCGGAGTATACGGAATTATTCGTGCACGCGGCTTTGATGACGACCACCCTGGCGCTGTTGTCGCCGTCCAGCCGGGTGATGATGGCATGCATGTCCGCGACGATCCGCGTATTGAGCGCATTCAGCTTTTCCGGCCTGTTCACCACGATATCGGCAACCCCATCAGTCACGCTGAACAGCAATTCGCCGGACTCAATGCTCTTCATTGCCATATCCTCCTTACATTATTTGTGAAAATAAAATCCGCATCAAACTGCATCGCAGCAAGATACATGCCAAGGCCGGGACCGGGTTTTTACGGATGCACCGCCCGGCGGGGGCTTGGATCGTTGTTCGCGCCCGTTGCCGCCGACTCCTCGATTGCGATCGCTGGCACAATAGTTGCTTTCCCCAGTGATTATCTGTGGCATTGCAATGAAAGGAGGTCTTTCATGTCGGAATACGTGCTGTACTCGGTGGAAAATGGAATAGGCCAGTTATCGGTGAATCGGCCCGAGGTCATGAACGCCCTCAACAACGAGGTCACAAACGCGATCGGCGCTCTTCTGGATGACGCGGCCGCGGACAAGAACCTGAAAGTGCTGATCGTGGGAAGCAAGGACAACTTCGGCGCGGGCGCGGACGTGGACGAGTTTGTGGACTACACCCCCGAACAGGTCCGGCAAAGCCCGCTCATGTTCGCCTGCAACAAGCTTGAGCTGCTGCCCGTGCCGACCATCGCGGCTGTTGAGGGATACGCGCTCGGCGGCGCGCTGGAACTCGCCCTGGCCTGCGATTTCAGGATTGCCGGGGCCGGAGCGCAAATGGGCTTCCCCGAGATCAACCTGGGGCTGTTTCCGGGGGCGGGCGGCACCGTGCGCTTGTCGCGGCTTATCGGGCCGTCGCGTGCGAAGGACATGATTTTCATGGGGAAAAATGTGGATGCCGAAGCCGCGCTCGCGCTCGGGCTGGTGAACAGCGTCGCTCCCGCCGGGGAAGCCGGGGAAAAGGCCAAGGAAATGGCCGTGCGGCTGGCCCGTAAATCCGCGCCGGGGCTTGCCGCCGCGAAACAGGCGCTCGCCGCGGCGGCGGCTATTCCGGATATGCTGCCGGCGGTGGCCGAGACAACGAGAATTTTTTCAACGCTGATGGGAACGCCGGACCAGCAGGAAGGCATGCGGGCCTTCATGGAAAAGAGGCGTCCGGATTTCAGGGGGCAGAGGCTCTAGCGCCCCGGCATCGCATAATCATGAACACCGGGAAGACCGGCAACGAAAGCTTTGCCGGAACATCCCGACCACAGGAGAGAGCGTGATGAGCAGATCAGCCGTACTCGTATCCGGCGCGCGAACCCCGATCGGCAAGTGCCGCGGTTCGCTGGCCGAGGTACCGGCCAGCACCCTGGCCTCGATCGTGATGCGGGAGGCCGTGAAACGCGCCGGAATCGAGCCGTCGGAGCTCGACGACGTGGTTTTCGGCAACCTTTTGAACAGCGAAGCCTGCAACATGGCCCGCCTGGCGGCTTTGGAAGCGGGGTTCCCGTTCTCCGTCCCGGCGGTCACCATGGACCGGCAATGCGCTTCAGGCCTTGAAACCATGGCGTACGCCGCAGCCATGATCCAGGCCGGTTTCAAGGACGTGCTGCTCGCGGGCGGGGTGGAGAGCGATTCTACCCGGACGTATATTATGGAAAAGCCCAAGGCCGCGTATCAGGTCATGCCGCCGCAATGGGCCACGTACCGCACCGCGCCGGGCGATCTGAACGTGCCCATGGGCATCACGGCGGAGAACGTGGCCGAGGCCTGCGGCGTCACCCGTGAGGAGTGCGACGCCTTTGCCGTGGAAAGCCACAAGAAGGCCGCCCATGCCTGGGAACAAGGCTATTTCAACGAACAGATCGTTCCGGTGACGATCCGGGGGAAAAAGGGGGACGTCATCGTCGCCGCCGACGAATGCGTCCGCAAGGACGCGAGCCTGGAAAGCATGGCCGCGTTGAAGCCCGCCTTCAAGAAGGACGGCATCGTCACGGCGGGCAACAGCTCCCCGATGAACGACGGGGCCGGGGCCGTGGTCATCATGGAGGAGGGCAGGGCCAGAAGCGGCGGGTATGCCGCCATGTTCCGCTTCAAGGCCTATGCCGTGGCGGGCGTGGACCCGCGCATGATGGGCCTGGGCCCCGTGGAGGCTGTCAGAAAACTCTTCAGGCAGACGGGGATGACCTTCGCGGACATCGACCTTGTGGAACTCAACGAGGCGTTTGCCGCCCAGTCGTTGGGCTGCATCAGGGAACTGAATATTCCGCCGGACAAGCTGAACGTGAACGGGGGCGCCATCGCGCTCGGGCATCCGCTGGCCGGCACGGGCGGCATTCTCGTCACCAAGCTGATGTACGAACTGGTGCGGCGCGGTTGCGGCGTGGGGATGGTTTCCTTCTGCATCGGCGGCGGCCAGGGCGCGGCGGCGGTTATTGAGCGCATGTAACGAAATGACGAGGAGACTTGCATGAAGAAGAGCATCGGGCTGATCGGCGGCGCGGACGCGCATGCCGTGGCCAAGATTTTCATGGACGCGGGATGGGACGTCCTGCTGCTCAGCCAGGGCCTCCCGTGCCTCGCCGGAGCGACAGCGGTATCGGTCCTGACGGCGTTTGCCGGTTGCGGCATGGTGCTGGATCTTTCCGAGGAGGACACGGAAGAGAACAAGCGCGGCCTGACCGCCGAACTGGACGGGATCTTGCCCGACGGCGCCGTCATCGTGCCGTCGACGGTCTTTCTGAACGTCAACAGCATCGCCGCCGCCGCGCGGAAGCGGGGCCGGGTGGTGCCCGCCCACGTGATCGTGGACGGGGAGAACATCATCATCGAACTGGTGAAAACGCTGGAAGCCGACGCCGCCGTGTACGACGGGGCAAAAGAGATCCTGAAAGGGCTTTTTCCCACGGTCGTGGACGCACCGGACGCCCTGGGCGGGATATATTACCGCATGCTGCCGCTCATGCCCAATATTTCCGCGCGTCTGGTCATGGGCGGCACAAAACCCGAGGATATCGACCTGGCCATGCAGTACGGGACGAATTTCAGCAAGGCGCCGCTCCGCATGGCTGACGCGTTCGGTCTGGACCGCATCCTCCGCCTGCTTGAGGGCATTTACGAGGAGACGAAAAATCAGGCGTACCGCCCTCACGAGTTCCTGGTCGGGATGGTGGCGGAGGGCAAGACGGGAGTCGCCTCCGGTGAGGGTTTTTACCGCTACGGCAACGAAAAGGGCGGCAACAGGGAGGGCGGACGATGAAACGGATCGGTGTAATAGGCTGCGGGTTCATGGGGTCGGGCATAGCTCAGGTCTGCGCGCAGGCGGGATACGACGTTCTCTGTTATGACGCCTCGCGGGAGTCCATGGACAAGTCCCGGGCGGGTATTGAAAAATCCTTCGACAGCCGCATCAAAAAGGGCAAGGCGACGGAAGAGGACAAGCGGAAGACTTTGGACAATATCCGCTATGCGGCGGATCTGGCCGCGTTCGCGGACAGAGACATCGTTATTGAGGCCGTGTACGAGGACCTGGACGTCAAAGTGGGCATGTTCAAAGAGGTGGGCGCGTACGTTTCGGCCGACTGCATTTTCGTCTCAAACACCTCCGGGCTGTGCATAAGCGATATGGCCGAGCGGAGCGGCAGGCCGGACAAACTGATGGGCGCGCATTTCTTTTCGCCCGTTCCGGTCATGAAGCTGGTGGAGCTCATCCGTGGGAACAAGACCAGCGATGCGACGTACCAGGCTGTGCGCACGGTGACCGAGGACCTGCGCAAGGTGATCGTGGACGCCCCGGACGGGCCGGGCTTCATCGTCAACCTGCTGCTGGTCGTCATCATGAACGAAGCCTCGCGCATGCTGGAATTGGGCGCGGACCCCACGGAGCTTGACGCGGTGCTGAAGGCCGGGCTGGGCATGCCCATGGGCGGTCTGGGGCTGGCGGATCTTTCCGGCCTCGACGTCTGCATCAAATCCACGGCGAATATCTACGAAGGCCTTGGCGTGCGCGACTTCGCCGTTCCACGGATGCTGCGGCGCCTGTATGACTACGGGCACCTCGGCCTGAAGACCGGCAGGGGCTATTTCACCTATCCGGCGAAAGCGTAAAGCAACGCCGGGGCGCACGCCCCGGCCTCACGGAGGAGCCGATGCCCGCATCCGCCGCTGTTCTGCCCGTCCGCCCGGATGTGCTCGTTGTCGGGGGCGGCCTCGCGGGCCTGATGGCCGCGCTGGCCGCGCGGCGGGAGGGGCGCTCCATGGCGGTTCTCAGTCTTGGCCCGGCAGGCTTGTCGGGCAACACCCTGGTCGCGGGGGGCGTCATTTCGGGCGCCTCCCGCGCTCCGGGAAACACCGCCGATCTTTTTTTCCATGACCTTATCGCATCCGGGCAGGGCCTGGCGGACCCGGAACTGGCGTCCCGCCTCGCCGGGGACTCGTCCGGCATGCTGGAATGCCTTGAATCTTTGGGAGTGCCTCTGCGCCGTGAAGGCCGGGGGTTCAGGTGCGTCCACCCGGCGGGGCACTCCGTTCCGAGAACGGCCTTCGTCGACCGGCCTGCGGCGGCGTTGACGGCCAGGGGGCGGGCCTTCCTTGATCCGCTCCTCGCCGCTTTGTCCTCCATGGACGTTCCGTTGCTGAACGGGCTGCGGGTGACGGATCTGCTGCGCGGCGGCGGCCGGGTCGCGGGTGTTGCCGCGGTTGACCGTAAATCGGGAGAGCGGCTCCAGGTGCGCGCGGGCGCGGTTGTTCTCGCCACCGGCGGGTACGGGGGGCTGTTCCGCAAAACGGACAACGTATCGGACAGCCACGGCGACGGCCTCGTTCTGGCCTTGGAGGCGGGATGCGCCTTGCGCGACATGGAGATGGTACAGTTTTACCCCAATGTGATGCCCGCGCCATTCAGGCTGGATATCCCGAACTCTTTGTTCAGGGATGGGGCCGTCCTGCGGAACAGGAACGGGGAACGGTTTATTTTGCGGCACAACGCCGCCGGGGAACTGATGACGCGCGACGCCCTGGCGCGGGCGATCGCGTTGGAAATACGCGCGGGCGGGGGCGTGGACGGCTGTGTGTATACCGACTGCCGCGGCGTTCCGGAAAACGTCCTGCGGGACCGGCACGGCCTGCTGTGCGCCGCTCTGGCCAAACGGGGCATTGATCCGCGCAAGGACTGGCTCAAGGGGGAACCCGTCGCCCATTATACGATGGGCGGCATCCGCGTTGACCCGGATGGCCGCACGGGTATCCCGGGGCTGTACGCCGCCGGGGAGATCTGCGGCGGCGTGCACGGCGCCAATCGCCTGGCCGGAGCCGCTCTGATGGAGGCCGCCGTCTTCGGCAGGCGGGCGGGCATGGCCGCCGCCCGGGAAGCCGGGCCGCTTCCCGCGAAAACCGAACCGGTGGCCCCCTCCGGCAAGGGAACGGACCGTCCGGCGGCCGATCGTGCCGCCGCCATGAAGCGCTTGCGGGAAATCCTCTGGACCCATGCTTCGATTCTTCGTGACGCGGCGGGGCTGCGCGCGGCGTTGGACGAGACACATGCCATGCGGGAAGAATGGGGCAGGGGCGGCGGCCCGGCTGACCGGGCCTTTGGCCGGACCTTGCGCCTGGCCGGGGCCGTCACGGCAAGCGCTCTGCTGCGTGAGGAATCAAGAGGCGCGCATTGCCGCACGGACTACCCCGGCACCTCGCCGGACTGGGCCGTATCGCTCGCCGTCACGTTGCAGGGAGGCGCTCTTTCCATTTTCCGGGACGAACCCGCCCGGCCATCCGCGCCGTTTTCCGGTGATGCGGTTTTTTGAGGCGCTATCTCCCAATATTCTCCTAAAAATTTCAGACATATCCCATTTTTATAATAATCAAGTATAATACATGGTTATTCATTTAAAAATGTCCTAAACGGTATCGCTCCGCCGCAGCGTTTCCTTGCCCTTATCGGTCAGGATCACGCCCTGCTTGGTTTTCCGGATGACGATATACCCTTGGTCAGCCAATTTTTTTAGGCGGGTTTTTATTCTGGTCTCGCTGAGATTCAGGTGGCGCAGTTCCTTGGTCTTGGCCAGAGAATACCGCCCGACCGGCCGCCCGCTTTGCGAGAGAACCTCGATGGCGGTGAGAATTGCCGCCGTCTCGCTGCCCTGCCGGTCGGGTTGCGCGGGCCGGGGCTCGCGCTGCCGCTGCCGCGTCTCTTTTTTGGAAGAGATCCCCGAGCAGCCGAAAAACTGATAATGGATCTCGTTGAGCAGTTCCCTTGCCGAAACGGGCTGTTCGGTTCTTTCGCGGTACATTACGGAAATGTACTGCATTATGGATTTAAGTTCGCGGATATTGCCGGGCCAGTCGTATTCCAGGCCGGCTATGGAGGCGACCAGCTCGTCCACGGTTTTTTTGTCCAGGCAGGCCAATTCTTTGGATGCCCGCATAATGTCCGGAATGTCCTTGCGGCGTTCGCGCAGCGGCGGGAGCCTGAGCGGCAGGATGCAGATGCGGTAATACAGGTCCTGGCGGAATTTGCCTTCCCGCACCAGTTGCGACAGGTCCCGGTTCGTGGCGCAGATGATTCTGATGTCCACGGGGATGACCCGGGACGAACCGACGCGCATAATTTCACGTTCCTCGATGACCCGCAGCAGGCGGACCTGCATGGCCAGGGACGCGTCGCCGATTTCGTCAAGAAAAATGGTGCCGTTATGCGCCACCTCGAACAAGCCCGCCCTGCCGCCTTTGGCGGCACCCGTGAACGCTCCTTCCTCGTGGCCGAAAAGCTCGCTTTCCGCCAGGCTTTCCGGCAACGCCGCGAAGTTCAGCCCCACAAAGGCCGCCCCCCGGCGTTTGGAAGCATTGTGGATGGACTGCGCGAACAGTTCCTTGCCCGTGCCGCTTTCGCCGATAATCAGGACGGTGGCGTCGCTTTCAGCGTAATGCTTTGCCCGTTGCGTGACTTTTTGGGTGGTTTCCGAGGAGCCGAGGATATCGCTGAAACTGTATTTCGGCACAAACCCCTTGGCGTGCATCTTCTTCCTGGCTTTCGCCTCGGAGCGCTGCAAGGTTTCAACCGGTGTAAGGTTGACGAGGGTCCGCCTGTGGCTTTCGGCGTCTATGCTGTTGAGCGTGAGAAGATAGTTTGCCTCGTTTATCGTTATGAAATGATCGTTGAGGGGCTTTCCCGCCGCAATCCGTTCGACGACATGGCCGAAGCCGGAGAGCGTTTTGCGATAGTCCGTGCCGATGGCCGCGCTGCGCGTCACGGAAAAAACTTTTTCCGCCCCGGGATTGAATATGGATATCACATCCTCATGGTCGATGTAGATGGATGCATTTTGACTCAGGTTACACTGCTGTTCAAATACTTCCTTGATATTCTTCGCTTCATTGTACGCTGACGCTATCTGGTAACAGATGTTGACGATTTGCCTGGCGTTGTTTTCCGTATATTTGTTCAGGCATTCCGACGGCAGGTTGTAGGTCTTGATGATTTCGACAATGGTTGTCGTGGCAATATTCCTGTGCCCTATATCAATGTAATTTTTCATGTTTTCGGGAGCGTAATGCTTGAAACCGGTATAGATAACTGTGTCGTACAAGGACGTTTCTATTTTACTCCCGGGCCAGTACGGGACAAGTTTGATTTGCTTGATCCCCATGGAATACAGGTTGTTCACGGTCTCCAGGGCCGAGCTTTTAGGCAGATTGGCGACCAGGGCGGCCGACTTTTGGGGCAACATCATGATACGTTCCAGGTTGTAGCCTGAAACCATGCGGTCGATTTCGATGATCTTGCTTTCCGGGAAAAGTTCGACAGCGGTCTTCCGGGACAGTTGGGTTACCAGGACGGCTTTGGGCTTGAACGGCAGCTCCAGCAGTTCCTTCTCATCCGGCGCGATAATGTCGAGATAGTTCCTGAACATGCGGGTCAGGGTCTGCGCAAGGTACGCCCTGTCTTCGCGGGTAATGGAATAAACAACCAACTCGCTGTTTGTCTGTGTCATTGGCCAGCCTTCCGAATAGTTCCGTCAGAATACAAGGAAGAGACAATAAACATGCGGATACATTTTTAGGCTATGGAAATTATTTTAAACAGTCAATGTCTCATATTAATTATTAGATTCTCTATATAGATGCTGGTTTACTGTCCTAATAAAGCAATTGACGGCTGTTTTTAGGATCCTCTTGCGTAAACCATACCATCCATGCCTCTGTGTAACAGCCCGTCCTGTGGCGTTCCGCGCCGTCCGCGTCAGTGGACCGTCCCGCCATCATGCGTCCTCCGGCTTGCATGAAAGAATCATGCCCAAGGATAGGAACCCGGCCCCGCGATCATGTGTTCTGCCGGGCCCGTCTTTCTTGCCTTCTTAATTACAGTATATTTTTTAGACGGTTATATTGTGATGGCATGCCTTTTGCTGAAATGGCCGTATCCAAAATTAACGCTTTTGGCAGGCAAACGAGAGGATGGAACCATGAAGAAACCGCTTGAAGGCATACGCGTGCTTGACATGACAAAGGTGATCGCCGGGCCGCTCTGTAGCATGCTGCTTTCCGATATGGGGGCGGATGTCATCAAAATCGAAAAAAAAGACGTCGGCGAAGAAGGCCGTACCTATGGCCCATGGAAAGAAGGGGTGAGTTTGTTTTACACGGTCTTCAACCGCAACAAACGGAGTATGGGGATAGATTTCCGGAATGACGAAGGGCTCGCCGTTTTCAGGGATCTGATTAAGGTTTCCGACGTTCTGGTGGAAAACTATCGCCCCGGAACCCTGGCAAGCATGGGGTTTGACGCCGACGCGCTCAAAAAACTCAACCCCCGGCTGATCGTGGCGCACTTGTCCGGGTTCGGCCAATACGGCCCGAACCGCGACAGGGTCGCTTACGACGCCATCATTCAGGCCATGTGCGGGCTTGAAGACCTGACCGGGCAGGTGGACGGCATGCCCCAGATGACGGGCAGCAGTCTTCTGGATTGCATAACCGGCGTTTACGGCGCCTACGGCGTGATGCTCGCCCTTTTCGAGCGGGAAAAGTCCGGCCTGGGGCAGGAGATCGATGTGGCCCTCCTGGACAGCGGGTTTTCCGTCCTGACCACCAACATGCCGGATTATCTGGCCAATGGGGTCATCCAGACGCGTGTCGGGAACACGGACCGCGTCTGCGCTCCGGTCAACACCTACATGGCCAAAGATCGCTACATCCATATCAACGGCGGCGCGCAGGCGGTCTTCAAGCGCCTGTGTCAGTGCATGGAGCGGGAGGACCTGATGGACCGGTTCGGCGATCCCGATTACCGCTTCGACCACGGCCAGGAAATAGACGAAATCCTGGCGGAGTGGGTGGCCGACAAGGAAGCGGAGGAACTGGAGCGCCGCCTCACCGCCTTTGATATCCCCGCTTCCGTTGTCCGCAACGTGGGTGAAGCCTTGGATTCAGACCATGTTAAAGCGCGTAAGGTCGTTGAATTTGTTGATTACCCCGGGATAGGGCCCATACCGCTGCCGGGCGTCAACGTAAAGTTGTCGCGCACGCCGGGGGCTATTTACCGCAGGCCCGCCCTGGCGGGAGAGCATTCCGAGGAGATCCTCCGCGACATCCTCGGGAAAACCCGGGAAGAGATCCGGCAACTCAAAGCGTCGCGGGCGGTTTAACCGGAACATGCCCGAAGGGGCGTAAACGAGGATGGAAGAGCATGGACCTTGGATTGAAAGGTAAGGTTGTCGTTATCACGGGCTCCGCCAGAGGCATAGGATACGCATGCGCGGAAGTCTTCGCGGAGGAAGGCGCGTGTGTCTGCATTAACGACATAAACGCCGAAGATGGCGAAACCGCCGCGCGCACGTTGAGCGGAAAAGGTTTTTCCGCCTTTTTCACGCCGGGCAACGTCGCCGTGGAGGCCGACGTCAAGGCGCTGTTCAGGACGGCGCACGAGCGTTTCGGCAGCATCGACATCCTGGTCAATAATGCGGCCATTTCGCCCAAAACACAGTTTGAGGATCTGACGGCGGAAGAATTCCAGCGCGTTCTGCAGGTCAACCTGACCGGCGCGTTCCTGTGCTCGCGGGAAGCGGTAACGTACATGAAGGAAAAACGCTGGGGCCGCATCGTCAACCTTTCCTCCATGGCGGGCAGGTTCGGCGCGAACCATGCCGCGCTCCATTATTCTTCCTCGAAGGCGGGCATCCTGGGCATGACGATGACCCTGGGCAAAAAACTGGGCAAGCACAACATCACGGTCAACAGCGTGGCCCCGGGAAGGATAGATACCATCCTCACCCAGGTTCTGCCGGAAGATGTGCGCGCCGATATTATCAGCCAGATTCCGCTCGGCAGGCTTGGCACCTGCCGGGAAGTGGCCAACGTGGTCGCTTTTTTGGCTTCGGAGCCGGGAGGCTACGTGACCGGCGCGAACGTGGATATCATGGGGGGGTATATCGCATGACGGAATCGCACAGCGCGGGAGGCAACCGGCCCAGTTGGAAGCGGGATTTTTATTGCGGCGCGGTCATCGCGGCGTTCAGCGTCATCAACATCGTGTACGCCTGGGTAACCCGGCCCACAAGCTCGGCGGCGCGCAAAACGACCTTCCTGGCCAAAACGGAAGTCTGGCTGATCTTCTGGATGCTCGCTCTCCTGGTGCTGGCCGCCGCTCTCATGCGCAGGGCCTGGCGCAACCGGGATACCGCCGCGGGCAAGGCCCGGGTGAACATCATCTGGGGGCCTCTTGTGGTGGTCACCACGGTTCTCATGGGGCTTTACTTTCTCGGCATGAGCTATGTGGGCTTTAACGTTGCAACATTCCTGTTCCTGTTCTCGACCATGCTTTTGTTCAGTTGGGGCATGGACAAGCTGACAGCCGAAACATGGAAGAGGGAAAGCGTGAAGCTGGCGGCGATCAGTTTGGCGTTTTCCGCCGGCATCTACGTGCTGTTCGCGGTGGTTCTCCGCCAGATGCTGCCGCGCGGCTGGCTGTTCTAGAGCGGTTTTCCCCTTTGTTCAGGAGGCCGATCCGTTCACATTCATTGTAACCGAATAGTGTAAGGAGGCTTGAGATGAAGAAACTGTCAACCATCGTTGTTTGCGCCCTGATTTGCGCCTTGTGTGCCATCCCGGCTTCGGCCGCGAAAAGCACAGAGGACAACTGGCCGAAAGGCAATATTCAGATCGTCATTCCTTACTCCACCGGAGGATCCCCGGACGTCATCATGCGGGCATACGCGGAATACTCGAAATTGCCCATCCTGGTTTCCAACATGCAGGGCTCCAGCGGCATGATCGCCACAAAACATGTGCGGGCTTCCAAACCCGATGGCTACACCTTCCTGGCTATCGCGCCCGAAACGATTTTGACCCTGTATCACGGCGGCGACTCCGGCGTGCCCGCGTCCGACCTTGAGTGGGTGGCGGGCATGGCGGCCGGGTTCAGCATTTTCTGCGTGAAAGCCTCGTCTCCCTACAACACCTGGGCCGACCTCGTGAAGTACGCCAAAGCCAATCCCGGCAAGGTGACCGTGACGGCTTCCGGGTCCAAGTCTTTTGCCGAGACCATCATGCACATCATGAACGAATCGTCCGAGATCGACATGACCTGGGTGCCCCAGAAGAGTCTTGTGGACGCGCGCACTTCCGTCATCGGCGGGCATAACGTTGCCGTTCTGGCCGCCACCGACGAATGCATTCCCTATATCAAGTCCGGCGACCTGAAAGCCCTGTGGGTGGCTTCCGATACGCCGTATCCGCAAATCGAGAACGTTCCCCTGCTGAAGGACGTGACCAAGGACCCGACAATGGTTTTCGGTATTCACAGAGGGCTCCAGGGGCCTAAAGGAATCCCCCAGGCGATTCTCGACACGATTAACGCGGATATCGTCGAGGTTATGAAGAGCGAGGAATTCAAGAATAAAATCAAGAATATCGGGTACGAGCCCCTGTACCTCAATCAGGCTGATTACACCAAGGTCTATATAGATCTGGAGCCGAGGGTAAAGGCGATCTGGGACAAGTATAAGTAAGAGCCCTTTCTGAACGAGACGGTGAAAAGGTCCCGGTTTTCCTCCGCTTCCGCCCGGGCGGAAGCGGAGGAAAACACAGCCAGGGAGGAAAAAGAGTGGAATATATCATTGATGCCCTCGGAATGGGATGGTGGTATCTGTTCGAAAACCCGATCACATTTTTGTATATTATCGGCGGCGTCTTTTTGGGGCTGGTGTTCGGGGCCATTCCCGGCCTGACCGCGACCCTCGGCGTCGTGCTCATCCTGCCGTTCACCTATATCCTGGCTCCGGAAGACGGCATGGCGCTATTGCTCGCAATTTATGTCGGCGGTATCGCGGGGGGGCTCATCGCCTCGGTTCTGCTCAACATTCCGGGATCCCCGGCGGCCATGGTCACCTGCTTTGACGGGTCGCCCATGGCCCGGAACGGCCGTCCGGCCGACGCGTTGTACCTGGGCACCTTTTCCTCGGCCGTGGGCGGCATCCTGAGCGCCATCGTCCTGGTGCTGCTCGCGTCGCAGCTCGCCAAGATCGCGCTGAAGTTCGGCGCGTGGGAATATTTCGGGCTGGGCATTTTCGGCGTCTGCATCGTGGTCAAGCTCTGCGCCGACGACTATATCAAGGGGTTTCTCGGGATAATCATCGGCATGACCATCGCCATGGTCGGCATGGACCCCGTGCTGATGAACAACCGGTTCACTTACGGCGTCTGGCAGTTGGAAGGGGGATTCCCTCAGGTCGCGACGCTTATGGGGCTGTTCGCGCTGACCGAAATTTACACCCAGGTCAACAAGATGTTCGCCAAGGAAAAAATCCATACCATTCCGGTCCAAAAAGTCGGGTTTCTCCCTTCCAAGGGGCTTCTCGGCAAGCCCGGCATGCTGAAGAACATCCTGCGTTCGGCCGCCATCGGAACCGGCATCGGCATCTTGCCGGGGGTGGGGCAGACCACGTCGTCTCTGCTGGCCTATAACGCCGCCAAGGGGTCGGACCCGCATCCGGAAAAATACGGCACCGGCTGCGAAGAGGGCATAGTTTCCTCGGAAACGGCCAACAACGCCTGCTGCGGCGGCGCGCTGATTCCCATGCTTTCGCTGGGCATTCCCGGCGACACGGTTACGGCGGTTCTGCTCGGCGGTCTCATGATTCACGGCATGACTCCCGGCCCGCTGCTTTTCCGGGACCACCAGCATATCATCGGCGCCATATATATCGTTTTCATTCTGTCCAACATCATTATGTTCCTCATGGAAATCGGCCTGATCAGAGTTTTCATCCGGGTGCTTTCCTCCCCGGTGAACATCTTGTTCCCGGCGATCCTCGCGATGTGCACGCTCGGTTCCTTCGCGGCCAACAACAAGATATTCGACTGCTGGATTTTCCTGTTTATCGGCGTCATCGGCTTTTTGCTGCTGAACAGCGGGTTTTCCCTGCCGCCGATCATTCTGGGCTTCATTCTGGGGCCCATCATTGAAGACAGCTGGCGTGTGGCCATGATTTCCTCCAGGGGCGACATCTTTTCGATCGCCACGCACCCGATCGCCTATGGGTTGCTCATCGTCAGCGCCGTCGTGCTGCTCTGGCCGGTTTTCATGCGCTCACTCAAGAACTCGCGGCTGCAGTCGGCCTAGGACGGCGCCGCCGAGACGCGGGGCCGGGTCCACGCGAAAGCATGAAGGAAGGATGGTATGGTAGATCTGAAAATTGTTAACGGAATCGTGATGGACCCGGCGCAGGGCACGGAATCGGTCCGGGATCTGTACGTGCATGGCGGATGCATTGTGGAGCCGGGCGGCAACACGGAGGCCATGCGGGTCATCGACGCGGCCGGATGCTATGTGACTCCGGGCTTTATCGACACGCACATACACCTTTTCGCGCGCGGCAGCGAATTCGGCGCTCAGGCAGACCTGATCTGCCTGCCCGCCGGGGTGACGACGGCGGTGGACGCGGGCAGCGCCGGAATCTTCACCGTGGGCAACCTGGTGAACGGCCCGGTGCGCCAGTGCGCCACGACCATCAAGGTTTTGCTGCACCCGTCCAATAACGGCGTGCAGGGCCACCCGCACGAGGAGCCGCAGGACCCTGCCTATTACCGGTACGAAAAGGTCGCCAGGCTGTTTGAGAAATTTCCGCGCGACCTGGTCGGCCTCAAAATCCGGTTCCACGACCATGTCCCCCGGGACAGCGGCCTGCTGGCGCTGGAAAATGCCGCCGCGACAGCGGACAAACTCGCCCGGGAAGGCTATAGATGCATCCTGGATGTCCATTTCGGCGACCTGGCCGAAGGGCTGTTCCTGGAGGACATTTTGTCCCGGATGCGGCCCGGCGACGTCATGGCGCACCTGTACAGGGGAGGGCGCTCGCTGACCATTGACGAGAACGGCCGGCTGCGCGGGGCGATGTTCGAAGCCCGGGCAAGGGGTGTGTGTTTCGAGACAGCCTGCTCGCGGCCGTATTTTTCTCTCAAGGTTCTCAAAGCCGCGGTGCGCGAGAATTTTTATCCGGACATAATCAGTACGGACCTCACCCGGCGGACGATGTACTGGCGGCCCGCGTTCTCGATGGCCCACAAAATGACCGCGTACCTCGCCGCCGGCATGCCGCTGCAAGAGGTTGTGGCGGCGGTGACCTCCAGGCCCGCCGCCATCTTCGGCCTGGAGGCGGAAGCCGGTTCGCTCCGGACCGGGCGGCCCGCCGATATAGCGGTATTCAAGGTCGAGAACCGGCCCTACCGGATTGATGACCTGTACGGCGAATCAATGGCTGCCGAAAAAATGGTTGTGCCCATGGCGACCATCAAGAACGGGGCGATCGCGTTCCAGCAAATCACCCTCGGCTGGTAAAGCAGGGGAGCCGGGAAAAAGGAGTTGGTCAGGTGACGCATTACATACCGACAGAACTGTCCGGCACGCTGGAGTATTCCTTCGGCTTGCGGCCCCTGTATGAATATGTGTCCATCCACGCCGGGCGGATGCCCGACAAGGCCTGTCTTGTCTACTACGGGAAACGCATCACCTACGCGCAACTGGAAGAAAGCATCAACAGGCTGGGCAACGCCCTGCGGCGTCTGGATGCGGGCCCCGTGGTCACGCTCTTCATGCAGAACTGCCCGCAGTTTGTTTTCGCCCACCTGGCGGCGCAGAAGGCGGGGTTGATCCCGGCCTCCCTTGATCCCATGTTCAAGACCTGGGAGGTGGAGAACAGGCTGCGCATGACCGGGTCCCGCGTCGTTATCGCCAACAGCTGCCTGTACCCGGTATTGGAACCGCTGGTGGAACAGGGGGTGCTTTCCCATGTGATACTGACGGATTTTTCGGAATACCTGCCGGAAACGCCGGAGATTCCGCTGCATTTTTCCTTTGAAGCCCCTGAATCGCGAGGCGGGGCGCTCAGCCTCGCCGAGCTTATGCGGGAGGCGTCGCCGGAACCGCCGCCAGGCCGGGAACGGGATATCGCCGAGCCGGGGCTGATCCTGTTCACCTCCGGCACGTCCGGCATGCCCAAAGCCACGATGCTTTCGCTCAAAAGCCAGGTGTACAAGGCGGCGCGGTATGGAGCCGCCTACCATTACACCCAGCAGACGCGCTGGCTCCAGACGCAGGGGATGTACCACATCGGCGGCATGCTTATGCTGTGCGTCCACCTGTATAACGCCTCGACCATGGTGCTGCTGACTCGTTTCAATCTGGACTCGGTACGGCATGCCATTCAACGGTATTTGTGCGATGCGTGGTACGCCAGCGCCCAGAGCTTCAGGCAATTGCTCGATGACCCGGACAGCGCGGATTTTTGTTTGTGCTCCTTGCGCCAGGGCACGTCATCGAGTTTCGGCATTTCCACAACCGGGGAGCTGGCCGAGCGCTGGGCCAAGGCGACGGGCGGGGGGCTTTTGATAGAGTCCGGCTACGGGTTGACGGAGTCGCATACCGCGGCCGCCGCGATGCCGCCGGAACGGCCCAAGCACGGCACCTTCGGTATCCCGCTTTTCGGCCACGGGAGCGTGAAGATCATCGGCCCGGACGGGAAAGAATGCCCGCCCAACGTGGAAGGCGAGATCGTGGTCCGCGATGACGGCGTTTTCCTGGGGTATATGAACAACCCCGAGGCCATGGAGGAGATTTTCCGCGATGGCTGGCTGTATACCGGCGACGTGGGGTTCCTGGACGATGAGGGCTACCTGACCTTTCTCGGGCGTACCAAGCAGATGCTCAAGACATCCGGGTTCAGCGTTTTTCCGGAAGAGGTCGAAACGCTGCTTTCCTGGCATGAGGCCGTGGAGAGGGTGGCGGTTGTCGGCGTGCCTGACCCCAAACGGGGGGAGCGCGTCAAGGCCTTTATCCAACTCACGGAGGAAGGCAGAGGCCGGGTGACCGGGGAAGACCTCATCCTCTGGGCAAGGGAGCGGATGGCTTCGTATAAGTGCCCGCGAGAAATAGAATTTCGTGACAATCTTCCCATATCGTCCACAGGCAAGATTTTGCGCAAGGCGCTTTTCGACCCCACCTGACATGCGGCGGTTCCCCGGCCGGTGACGGCGTGTGCGTGTTCTTCCGGCCGGAATCGGGCCGGGAGATGACAACGAGGCTTTTTTTGCCGGAATTTCCGGCAGGATTTCATAACGGGCGGATAGTTATCTTCGGAGGATACGACAGTGGGTAAGCATGCGGACAATATCATGGCCGACCTGTTGGTCGACTATGGGGTGGAAGCGGTTTTCGGCGTTCCCGGCGGGCAGACCTTGCCGTTGTATTACGGCATACTGGACAGGGGCGACAGGATCAGGCACGTCCTGATGCGCGACGAAATCAACGCCGCGTATGCGGCCGATGCCTACGCGCGCGTTTCCGGCAAAATCGGGGTCTGCGATGCGACCGCGGGCTGCGGGTCGATCAAGTTCGTGTCCGGGCTGGCCGAGGCCTACAACTCGTCCATCCCGGTCATCGCCATTGCGTCGGAAATGAACCATGACTGGATCACGGTCCGGTATCGCGGCTGCGGCCCCCAGATGACGGATTCCAAGGGCGTGCTTGCCCCCGTCACCAAATGGACGGCCACCCTGCCGACAACGGACACGATGGCCGAATTGGTCCAGCGGGCGGCGCAGATGGCGACCGGCGGCAGGCCGGGCCCGGTTTTCATCGAATGCCCTTGGAAACTGTTCAAGGACGAATACACCGGGCCGGAACCCAAAGCGGACCCGAAACTCGCCAATCTTCCCTCGTACCGCCCGGTTCCGGGGCTTGAGGATATTGACGCGGCCATACGGCTGCTTCTGGACGCCAAGCGTCCCCTCATCCTGGCCGGGGGCGGTTGCTGGCTCTCCGGCGCGCGCGACGAATTGACCGCGCTGGCCGAAAGAACCGGGACGCCCGTGGCGACCACCCTGTCCGGCAAGGGGATATTGCAGGAAAACCACCCCCTGTCCCTCGGCGTTCTCAGCGGGCTTGGCGGGAACCCGGCCTCGGAAAAGGCCGCCATGCAGGCGGATCTGATTTTTGCGGTGGGCTTCAAATCCAGCGCCAATGCGACCTTTAACTGGAAGCTGCCCCTGGCCGGGCAGCGGATGATCCATCTCGACATAGACCCCATGGAACTGAACAAAATGCGGGTGGCGGACGTCGCCATGCTCGGCGACGCCAAGGCGTCATTGGGCGTGCTGTTGTCCCGGCTGCCCGCGGATTGCCCGAAGCATGATGCCGCTCCGGCCGAGGCTCTCAAAAAGGCCTGGGCGAAGGACAGAGCGGAAGAGGCCGGGGAGGCCGATCCCATCCGGCCGCAGCAGGTGGTATCCGTGCTGAACGAGGTCTGCGGCGACAATACCATCCTGGTGTGCGACGCCAGTTTTTCCTGCGGCTGGGGCGGCACCTTTTTCGATGTGTACGGCAAACGCAGGGCGCTGTTCCCCAGAGGCAACGCGGGGCTCGGCTATGGTTTGCCGGGCGGCGTGGGCGCGGCGGCGGCGCGGCCGGACAGCACCGTCGTCGTGCTCACGGGCGACGGCGGCCTCAGCTACTGCCTGGGCGAGATGGCGACCTTGCGGGAACAGGGCATGAACGTGAAGGTCGTTGTTCTCAACAACGCGATCCTCGGCTGGATAAAGTGGTACGAAGCCGCCATCTGGAAAGGCCGGTTCACCGAGGTTGACACGGAGCGGGTCGCCTTTGACCAGGTGGCGCGCGGCTTGGGCTGCAAAGGGTACGCGCTGCGCAATACCGCGACGCTGCGAAAGGATTTGGCAGCGGTGTTCGCGGAAAAAGGCCCGGCCGTCATCGATATTGCCACGTCCGAACTGTGCGCGTGCAAATTCCACGACAAGGAAGAGGCGGTCCAGGCTATGGAAAGAAGTTACCGGTCCAAGCAGGGGTGACCCCCGGACGGCGGGAGATTTCCTTGCCGCTCCGGAGCGGGCGGGCCGCTTCCAGGCAGCGGCAGGGAAACCGGACGCCGCATGCGGCCCCGCGATACGATCAGCGCGGCCGGGTATTTCATGCCCGGCCGCGTTGATCGTACTCGGTTACGCAAGCTATACTGTCGCTGCAATAAGCCCGAGAGCGGTTTTTTTCTTTTCCTCATTTTCGAGCCAGACTTCCAGCGAGAGCCTGGTTCCGCCGCTCACTGACTCCTTACCGCTGACAAGGCCGTGGCAGGTGATGACGTCGCCGGTGAGCACAGGCGACATATACGTGCTCAGAACATACCCGTTCCGCAGGAAAGGTTCGCCGAAGAAGCGCGTCGCATACTCCAGCTTCCAGCACGTTTCCTGCACTCCGGCCATAACGCAACGGTCAAAGCCCACACTCTTCGCCTTTTCCAGGCTGTTGTGGATGTTGTACCGGTGCTCGGCAATGCCGGAAAATACCGCCATCTGGTCTTGCCGGGCCACCTTGGTCATGGGCGCCAGGGTGGCAGGCGGCTCAACGGCCGGCGAGGCTTTGTCCGCAAAGGCCGCACCTTCGGGCGTCACGCCCTCCACGCGCACGGAAGGGGGGATTTCCATGCCGTCCGCGGTTTCCGTGCCGGGTTTTACGGGCATCATGAACACGCTGCGCTGGCGGAGGACCATATCGCCGGCGTTGTCATACGCCTCGGCGTCAAAAACGGCGTAGCCTTTTTCGCGCTTTACGTACTTGCTGGTAAAACGCCCGGAGAAGCGCAGAACGGCCCCGATGGGAACGGGTTTGAGGCACCAGATCTCCTCGCGCTGGTGGAGGACCGTGGTTTTGGCGTGGTCGTACGCCTGGAGGAACAGCACGAACAGGTCGGCGATAATGGCGCCGGGCGGCACGTACGCGGCGGGGTTGCGCAAGGGGTCGAAAAGCAGACTGTCGTCTTCCGTCGCGAAGCGGTAGGCTCTGCACCAGTGGGGCGTGCAGTGGAATTCGCGCGTGATTTCCCTGCCGATTTCCACATCGTCATAGGTGGCGGCTTTTTTTTCAATGGTGGTCATGACGCGCAAGGGCGGCTCCATGCTGCTTCTGGGGCTTCCCAACAAGGAAGTGAGCTTCCCCTTTGCCGACGCCATCCGGAGCGAAATATCCATCATCACCAGCTACACCTCGGGTTGGGACGACTACGAAAAATCCCTCGCGCTCATTGACGCCGGCGTACTGAACATCAAGCCGCTCCTGTCTTACTACCCGGTCGAAAAAGCCGGGCAGGCCTTTAAAGACGCAGTGAGCAAGGTTGCGGTCAAACCTGTGTTGCAGTTCGTGGCTGCATAATCGCGGGAGACCATCATGACCATGCGCTTTTCCACCGCGGCGGTGATCGGTTCCGGCATTATGGGGCACGGCATAGCGCTTGTCTGCGCGCGCGGCGGCGTTCCCGTTACGCTGGTGGATATCAGCAAGGACGCGCTTCGCGCGGCGGAACAGAAGTTCCGCGCGTCCATGATGCAGCTTGTGGCATCCGGCATGGCTCCGGCGGACAGTCCGGAACGCGTTCTTGCCGCTGTCCGGTACAGCAGCGATATGGAAGAGGGCGTCAAGGACGCGGATATCGTGTTCGAAGCGGTGCCGGAAAAACTCGCCTTGAAGGAATCCGTCTACGGGCAACTGGATGCGTTCTGCAAACCGGAAACGGTGTTCGCCAGCAATACGTCGGGCATTCCCATCAACACGCTGGCGGCCTTGACCAAACGGCCGGAAAACTTTGCGGGCACGCACTTTTTCATGCCCGCGCACCTGATCCCGCTGGTGGAAGTGATCCAGGGCGACAAAACAGCCACCGGGGTCATCGACGCGCTGATGTCTTTTTTGACAAAACTGGGCAAATCCCCCGTACATGTCCGGGTGGATATTCCCGGGTTCATCGCCAACCGCCTCCAGCATGCGCTGGCCCGCGAGGCCATGAGCCTTGTGGAAAAGGGCGTGGCGTCCGCCGAGGACGTGGATATGGTGGTCAAAACCAGCCTTGCCGTGCGGTTGCTGTTCACCGGCCCTATTGAGCAGCGCGACTTCAACGGGTTGGACACGCACCTCTCCATTGCGGAGTATCTGTACCCTGACCTTGAGAACAGCACTGTCCCGTTGCTCATTCTTACAGAAAAGGTCAGGGCCGGAAATTGCGGCATAAAAAGCGGCAAAGGATTTTTTGACTGGACGCAGGAGGATCTCGCCGGGGTTGCCGCCCGTAAGAACAGCCAACTCATCCAGGTGCTTACGTTGCTTAAAAACGCTTGATCCCGTCTTCCCAGATGCCGGGAAGCGCGCCGGTGAAGCCCGCGCCATGGTCCGGTATCGCTCCGCTCAAGCCGGGCGCCTGCGCGTACCCCGCGCGGCATTGTTGCCCCAAACCGCCGCAAGCAATCCCTTCAAACAGGGGGGATTGTTTTTTTCGATATAAAAAATCCCCAACAAACCTTTTTGTTTGCTCTGCAAAAGACTCGTGGTATTTGTCGTAGTATGCCGCCCTCTACACGGCAGGGCAGGCTCCGGGGGTGAGGCATGGGGCGCTCTTCCGGAAAACCCCAATGCCGCACAACCCTGTAACCACCCCCTATCATGAGGAGACATGCCATGACCAAGACCGGTCTTGCCGCCTGTTTCGCCCTCGCACTGGTGCTCGTGCTTTCCACGGCCCGCCCCGCGCCGGCCGGAGAGCGCGGGAACGGTGCCGCGAAAACGCAAGAGGAATCCTACACGCTGAACGATGCTTTCTACGACAAGAACAACAGCTACGTTATCCTTTTCAATGTCATCACGGGGGAGCTGGATGACGCGGTCAACCATTACTTCGACAGCATCGGCGAAGAAGAGTACCTTCCGGAGAAAGAGGGGTTCCGGTATCAGCCGTTCTCCTTCTCGAGCGCGGCCGGGCGGGCGATAACCGAGGCGGCCGCTTTTCCGGGCAAGGAGCCGAAACTGCTTATAGACCCTTCTGTTGCAGCCATACAGCCGGTCGCGAAAAAGGTATGGGATCTCCTGATCGAAGCTGATGCGTATTACGCCGGAAAGGCTTACACTGGCGACAACTTCGCCAAGGGAAAGGAACTGCACGCCGTTATCGATGCGGCCACCGACGAGCTTTGGCCGCTCCTTGAAGTTTTCCACGAGCACATCGACCGCATGGGCGAACTGGTCATCGCCCAGGAAATACAAGACAGGCTGGCGGAAAAATATTTCATCAGCGCCGCCATGATGCAGACGATGACGCGCAGCAAGGCGGTCCTCTTCTGGCTTAACAGGCAGGGGATAGGGGACAGCAACATCCGCGAACTCGACGTCAAGGCGTTCCGGGTTCCATACGATGCGCTCGCTCAGGCGCTCGCCGAGCTTGAGGCGGCGGCGAAAAAAAACTCGGCGTTGCAGGAAGGATTGCGCGCGACGGAAGTGCAGTCTTTCATCGGCGCTGCGACAAAACTGAAAATGTGCGCCGCGAATATGATTACCCTGGTGCAAAATGCCGCCAAAAAGAAACCGGGGGCGGGGGTGCCCGGGAACGAACTGCCGAGTGATTACGCCGACCAGCTCAGCGCGCTGATCGGTATATACAATACGATTTTCAAATAACAAGGGCATGCGGCTTTTCCGGAGGTTTCCACGCGGGCATGCGGGCCGGGGCTCACGGTCTGCCCCGGCCCGCCCGCGTGAGCCCCGTATTCCCGCGGGACACGATGAACAGCATGAAAAAAATACGTCTCATACTCTTCCTCCTTGTGATAGCGGCGAGCGGTTGCGGCCCGTCCGGCAGGCATGCCGGAACATCGGCCGAGCAAGAAGTGGCGCAAGCCGTGCACACGTATTTTACCCACTATAAAGGCCGGGATTTCCGGGAGATCGATCACGGTTACCTTTCCGGGGACTTATCCTCGCTGCTGCAACAAAGCATGGACCGCGAACAACGGGAAATTGTAAAAACGGCAAAGAGCGCGTACCCGACCGACAAGCCGTTCATCATGGAAGGTGATCTGTTTTCGAGCCTGTACGAGGGTGCCGACGCCATGCGGATACGCTCCATACATATAACGTCCGGTACGGCAACGGTGGATGTGCTGTTTTCACACACGGAGCGGCAACACACGACGGAGTGGAACGATTGCCTGCTGCTGGTGCAAGAGAACGGCTGGAAAGTGGACAACGTCATCTTCAAATCGGGCTATGCCGGGATGAAAAGCACGAAAGACACGTTACGGGAATATATTCACGCCAAAGAAGAATGAACAGGCTGAAAACCCTGCAGCTCCAAAGGGCGTAAGCCCTTGCCCGGGGTTTCAGCCTGTTTTTACGCGGTCCGCCGTCCGGACGGCGGCGGGTTATAATCTGTTGTACCTGCCGATGAGCGTATTGGTGGATTTACGCACGGCTTCCGGCGTATTTTTGGGGTTGACCCGGTTGCTCATGACTTCGGCCTGTGACAGGGCCTGGCGCTTCTGCACCCGCTCGAGGGGCCCGGCGGCGTTCCGCCGGGAATTACAGGAAGGCCTGTGACAGAAGGGCCATATTGCGGGCGCCGAAATCTTCCAGACGCGAAAAGTCCACGCGCGCGAGCCGTTGGACGTGCTTTTGTATGATTGAGACGGCTTTTTTGAGATTGCCGTCTTTCAGGTTTTGCAAAATGTCGCCGTGCTCTTCGAACCTGTCTTTATGGTCGAGGGGGGAATCGGCCAGGTGGAACAAGATGGCCCGTGTTTTAACGGAAATGCCCTTGTACCCGTTGATGAGGTACGGATTTTTGGAAAGATCCATGATGGCCTGGTGATACGAGGAATCCAGGCGGAGGTACTCAATGGTATCATGGGCTTCCCGCGTTTTGAGCATCATGTTGTAGATCGCTTCGAGGGTGCAGAGCATCTGCGTTTTGTTTTTCTCATAGGCGGTCTGCAGGGCTTTTGCCTCCAGGATTTCGCGCATGTCGCACAATTGGGCCACGTCTTCCGAGGTCACCGTGAAAACATACGTTCCCTTTTGCGGGATAATCTCGACGATCCCCTCGTTGCGGAGTTCCGTCAGCGCGTGCTTTATCGGCGTTTTGCTGATATTGAAAAGTTTTGCCAGCATGTTCTCGGACAAAGGCTGCCCCATGGAAAAAGCGCCTTCAACGATGGCTGTCCGCAACTTGTCGGATACCAGTTTCGCCAACGGTTGCGGGCGTTCGAACGTTATGTCCATTTTTTCTCCATAAGGTGCAATGCCGTAGCAAAAAACAGTGTCGCCGGGTCAGTGAAGTATAGGTCGGCAAAAAAAGCAATCTCTTTTTCAGCGGCTGAACGGAAGAGCGAAGGGGGAGGAGGTCGGTACCGCGCCGCCTCCCCCTTCTGTGATCCGGACGGCTATTTGATCGTGCACGCCAGGTATTCTTTCACAATGGCGTCGTTGAGTTCCTGGCCGAGGCCGGGAAGCTCGGGCACTTTGAAGTAGCCGTTTTCCGGCTGGTAATTGTATTTGCACAGTTCAATGATGCGCTGCTTCAGCGCGATGGTGTGGTGCTCGTGAATGATGAAGTTCGGAATAGCCGTTTCGATATGCAGGGAGGCCGCCGTGGAAACAGGCCCGCCGCACACGTGGACTTGCACGGTCGCGTCATACAGGTTGGCGTAATCACATATTTTTTTTGTCTCGGTGATGCCGCCGGCAAGGCAGGCGTCAGGCTGAATGACCGCCACGGCCTGCTTTTCAAACAGATCCCGGTATCCCCAGCGGGTGTAGCTGCGTTCGCCGGTGGATACCGGCATGGTCACGTTGTTTGTAACCCGCGCGAAGGCGCTGCTGTTCATCGGGTGTACCGGCTCTTCGTAATAGAAGATGTTGAGATCCTGAACGGCCCTTGCCAGTTGAATGGCGGCGTTCGTGCCCATGAGGGAGTGGACCTCCAGGATGATGTCCACATCCGGGCCAACCGCTTCGCGCATGGCTTTCAGCCTGCCGTAGGCGCGCTTGATGTCCTCGGCCAGAAGGAGGCCGTAGTAGCTCTGCTTGGGGTTGCTGAGGGAGTTCTCTTCCGGCGTGGTGCCGTAGAACTGGATGGGGTCTACCTTGATGCAGTCAAAACCTTCGGCAACCGCTTTCCTGGCGGCTTCGGCGTAGTCTTTGGGGTCAAACAGCGCGGTTTGGTCCGGCCCCCACCCGAATTGAAGCTGGCTGGCGTACGTGCGCAGCTTTTCATTGGTCTTGCCGCCGATGAGTTGATAGATCGGCGCGCCGAGTTTTTTGCCCTTGATATCCCAAAGGGCTATGTCAATGGCGCTCATTCCGGCGTAGAAGATCGGGCCCCCGCTCATTCCCCAGAACGTGCCGCGAAAGTAGTTCTCCCATATGGCTTCAATATTCATGGGATCTTTTCCGATAAGACGGGGGCAAAGATCTTTAAGGATGCCGACGGCCGCGTTGGAGCCGGAGCCATAGGCCAGGCCGGCTTCGCCGATGCCGGAAATGCCTTCGTCGGTATTGACCCGCATGAGCACCGGGTTGAAGTAGTTCAGGGAGGAGTCTTTGCTGCGCACGTTGCAATCGAATATCTCTACGCTCGTGATCTTCATGGAACTCTCCTTTTATGAGGGGGATGTGCGTTCTCTCCGCAAGGCGACATACTCGGGGCGCTGTCCGTCTCCGGCTTTTCCGCCCTCGCCATCGGGCGGCGTCCTATTCCATATTGCTATTCTGGTGTTTCAGTTTTGCAATACTAGTTATCTGACATGTCAGATAATATCTTGTCAAGGGGGAGTCTTGCGGGGAATTTCAGTGTAGAGCATGAATTCTATCTGAATAATCAAAATCTTACGGTGTTGCGTTTCGTTGCCGGGAGCATGCGCGATGCGGCGGCCGCTGTGCTGCGGCGCCTATAAAGAGGAGGGCGGAAACAAGCCAGGACACCAGCAGCGGGTATATGAACGGGAGGATAGCGCGGAATTCAGAGAGGCGCACTCCCTGCAAATCGCTTTGTAATGCCCCGTGCCGGAGCGCGGGGCGGGTTTGCCCGCAACGGAAAAGCTCTTACGATTTCTCGCAAGAGCTTGATTTTTATGCCGGTGCCGCCCCGGTAATCCGCATCACTCCTTAAGGCTGTCCGCAACTTTGCGCATGGCGCCGCCTTCCTGGGACCAGAACGTCTGCATCTGCACGAACTGGTCGCCCAGGCAGAAGTGCCTTACCCCCAAGCCGATGTAATACTGCGCGTCATTGACGCTCTGTATTTCACAACGCGGTTGCACCCCATGCTTCAGGGCAACTTCGATCATCTTTTTTTGGGCTTCTTTTACTTCATCCGGGTGGTCTTTGGCGTTCCATCCACGGCTTAAACTGTAGTCGGAACCGCCGAATTGGAGCATGTCCACGCCCGGCACGGCGCAGATGGCTTCAATGTTCTCCATTGCCATATGTTTCTCAACCATGAACGCGATCACGACATCACGCAGGCGCGCGGCATGGTCCAATTGCGGAATCCGGGGCTGGTATCCGATGAACCGGCGGATGGGATAGCCGAAGCTGCCGCCGTCCTGCGCGGTTTCAGGTTTTACCATCGTTATGGATTCGCGCACCTCGTCGGCGTTCCGGCAGTCGGTAAACAGCACTGCCTGGAACCCGGCGGCGACAGCTTTCTGCGCCACATACCCTCTGTTTTGAAAATCAATTTTAATCATGCTGCCCATATTGTGCAGCTCGGCCGCCATGGCGAGGGTTTCCAGGTCGCGTTGGTCAAAAGGTGTGTATTCGGCCACAAACTCCATGTAATCAAAGTTTCCGCTCGCTCCAAGGCATTCCGTAAAAAACGGCTGGGTAGTCCATATGCGCGTGGCAACCGAGGGGTGTTTTTCGTTGAGCAGCCGGCGGAGCTTGTTGTCTTTCATCATGAAACGGGTCCTCCTTGATGGTTGAGGGGATGATAACGCCTTGGCGTTTCACCCATGGGTTGTAGCGCGCGGCAGAGCGGTCCGGTTGCCGTCAAAGGCCGGGAAAATGGTCCCAGATGTCAAAATTCGTCAGCATGCCGTCGGCGTCAAAGGAGAAGGGAATTTCGTCCCCGGCCACGGAGCAGTCTCCGGTTTTTGCCGCGCCGTCCAGCAGGGCGGGGGAGAGAAGCAGCCTGTCCATGGTCAGGGTGTCTTTGATGCGTACCACCTTCAGGGGCCTCGACCCGGCGTTGCAGGTCTTTATGCCGTACCGGACGGCCATCTCGTCCGTGGGCATGATTACCGGGATCAACACCCCGGAGAGGAGCGTGCTGGTCATGGAGTTGGTGTACATGGCGTCAAAGTCGATCTTGTCGAAAAGCCGTTTGGAAATAACATCCCCGGCGCCCACGCCGGACGCGTTGCCGTAGGATGCATCGTACAGGTCGAGGGCGACGATCCGGGAAGTGTTGGGGCCGCCCGATGTATATTGGGACGCGTGCTTGCCGGTGATGTTCGGGTCCATGCCGGATCCGGAAATATTTTTCCCGATGTGGTCCACGATCAAGACGTCGATATCCTTTGCCGGGATGGACGGCATGCGTGAGCGCGCATAAATGATCAGTTCCGCGTCCTCTTCCAGCAGCCGCTCCCGGGGGACGGCCCGCACGACGCAGGGTTCGTCATACGCGTTTTCCACCGTGGCGAGGCCGCCAAGAATGCCCGGTTTGGCTTCAAGGCAAACACCGGCCATGGCGGGTACGAGACGGTTGAAATGCCCGAACCCCAGCGTGTGGCAACTATCCGCCCCGCGCTGCTTGCCGAAGCCGATGGTTATCATTTTGATCAGGCCGCTTTCGTGTTTGCCGCTAAAGCCCGTATGGGGCTTTACCCTGGCTATGAAAAATATCCTGTCGGCCTCGGCCGCGTATGCATCCATGTAAACCGGGAAACCGTCTTCCAGCTGCCCCAGCTGCACCACGTCCATGGTCGCCTTGATCGGCGCCCCGGCGCTTTCCTCGGTAACGCCGAGTTTTTCCAGCACGCCGATTTGCCCCTCGGCGGTGGCGCCGCCGTGGCTGCCCATGGTCGGGATGATGAAAGGGGCCGCGCCTTGGGCCTTGAACCAGGAGATTGTCGCGGCGACCAGTTCGGGAAGCCGGGCGAGCCCCCGGGAGCCGACGCCGACGGCGACGGATGCCCCCTTGGGAAGCCTGGCCGCTATGCCTGAGCTGTCCATCGTGTCGTGGACGGCTTTGGCGATATCCTTGATGCCGTCGTCCGTATACCGGCGGATGACGGGAACGAGAGCGGGCAACTGGCATTGCCGCAACAGCGTGTGCAGGGTGGACATGACGCAGGCTCCTTTGGCGGACAAAAATGATGGAGAGAGGGAAAGGGAATGCTCCCCCTTTTCCGGCGAAAGGCAAGCAAGGAGCATGCCTGGGAAACAAAAGACGTCTCGCGGGTATTCCCTGGTCCGTGATGTGCGCGCGGTTCGCTGCGAGATAAGGAAAAAGCGGGATACAGCCGGTTTTGCGGCGCCGGCGGACACAGGACAAGCAAGGCGCCGGAAAATTTTTTCCGTCATCTGTTGCGGTTTTTTTGCGGCATTTGTCGTAATCCATCCGCGGCAGATGTCGCGGAGGCGGATTGGGGCAACGCGCTCCGGCGGTCCGTGCCGGGATTATATGATGGCCCGGCGTATCGCGTACTTGCGCATTTTGCGGTGCAGGGTTCCGCGATGGATGCCCAGCAGGCGCGCTGCCTGTATCTGGTTGCCGCCTGCGGCCTCGAGGGCTTCCACAATGGTTTGGCGTTCATCGCCCGGCGCGTCGGGCCGGAACGCCGTTTCCGCCTGCCCGGCGGCCGGTATGGCTGTGGATGGCGCCTTTCCGGAAAGGATCGGCGTCGGCCTGAGCGCCTCTTCGAGTGTGTTCATGTCCACATGGCCGTCTTCCGCCAGAAGGGCCAGTCTTTCGATCACCGAGGAGAGTTCCCGGATATTCCCCGGCCAGGGATGGCGGAGCAGGCGCTCCAGCAGGGCCGGGGGCAGGGCGAGGGGATGGCCGTTGGCCAGGGGGGCGTGTTCCCTGGCGAACAGCCGCGCCAGGTGGACAATGTCGCCTTCGCGCTCGCGCAGGGGCGGTATGGACAGCGTTAATGTGTTCAGCCTGTAAAGCAGGTCTTCCCGGAATTTTCCGGCCAGCGCATACTCATACAGGTCGCGGTTGGAGGCGGCAATGACCCTGGCGTTGAGGGCGGTGTACTTGTCCGCGCCGAGGCGCAGGCTGCTCCGTTCCTGCAACACGCGCAAAAGGCGCGTCTGCCCGTAGTGATCCATTTCCGAAATTTCATCCAGAAAGATGGTGCCTCCGTTGGCCAGTTCAAACAGCCCGGGTTTTCCTTGTCGTCTGGCGCCCGTGAAGGCGCCCTCCTCGTAACCGAACAGTTCGGACTCCAGCAGCGTCGGGGGCAGGGCGGCGCAGTTAACAGCGACAAAGGGGCCGTGACGGTGCTGGCTGGCGTCGTGGATGGCCTGGGCGAACAGTTCTTTTCCGGTTCCCGTTTCGCCGACGATCAGCACCGCATTGTCCGTGGCGGCATACTTGCGGGCCAGGGAAACGGCCCGCCTGATCTGGGGGGAAGCTCCCTGGATGCTCGCGAAGGTGTATTGGCTGAGCATGCCTTTGGCCATGAGGCTTTTGCGGATTTTTGCCCCCAGGGCGGAGATGGCTTCCGTCTTCTGCAGTGACGCTATTGCCCCCGTGATGGAGCCTTCCGCGCGCAGGGGCGTGATGCTGACGAGGATGGTGTTGCCGGCAAAGCTGACCACCTCGTCCAGGACGGCTTTGCCGTTGGACAGAACCTCGCTGAGAATTTCCGGGGAAAATATGGCGGCGGCATCCGTTCCCATGGGGTTGGCGCCGAGTTGCAGAATGTTCAGGGCGGCCTGGTTGGCCATTTCTATCTGGCCGTCGGGATTCAGCAACAGCGCCCCGTCGCGGGAGACCTCAAGGATGGTGCGGAATTTTTGCACGTTGACCTGTTCCATCACCCGGACCTGGGCAACGCGCCGGGCCTCCAGCAGGGCCATACTCAGGGATATGTCGCCGGAATCCAGGAACACCGTTAAAAGTCCGTGCTGGCGGACAAGCCTCCCGGTCGTGTTCCCCGCGATCACGATATCCACGCCGTCGCGCTTGGCCTTGCGGATGCGGTCGTGGCTGTTGCCGCCTTCCTGAAGGTGGTAGACATGCAAATCGATATTCAGGAGGTCCGCGAGGTATTCCATATCCGCGAGAATGGCGGGAAAGGTCATCAGGCCGATGCGCGGGCGCTCGCGGCCCGTCAGGCGCTTCGCTTCATCCAGAGCCTTGACCAGATCCTGGCCGCTGACCGGTATCGAGACTACCGGGATATCCGGCATTGTGCGCATGACCATGGCGGCGGCGGCCCCGCGGGCGACAACAACGGCGGCTCCGTCACTGACGGCCTGTGCCGCGGATTCCTCCACCTTCTCGTTGTTCCCTTCATATACGGCCATGGTGAACGGTTTCAGCTGGTCAGCCATGGCAAGCGCCCGTTGCCCGATGGTTTCGCTGGGCGCCAAGACGGCGATGGTGGGCATAAAACCTCCCTGTGTCTGGATGACAACATTTGTTCCGTGACAAAAGTTACTATAAAAGTTGCATGTGTCGCTTTTTTTGGCAACACCTTTGAATTTTCCTCAAGAAAATAAAACGTTGCCATGGTATAATGACCGGCATGCTATTTGCTGTTTTGAAACCGCCGGCCGTGCGTATCGCCCGCAACCGGTTTGATGCGGCCGGCAACCGTTTATGATGGTTTTGGGGCGGGGAAACACAATAAGGAGGCGGCCATGAGCACATTGGGCCTGCTCGGTTTCGGCGAAGCGGGATATTACATAGGAAAGGGTCTGGTACAGGAAGGGTGCGCGGGGCTTGCGGCCTATGATGCGGCCCTCGGCACGGACGGCCCTTACAGGCAAACCGTACTTGACCGCGCCCGGGATGCCGGGGTGGCTACGCGTTCCTCCGTCGCGGAACTGGTTGCATCCAGTGACATCATTCTATGCCTTGTCCCGTCGCAGCATAATGAGGCCGCCGCCATGAGCGTGCTTCCCCATGCCGGTTCCAAAACGTTGTATGTCGACGCCACGTCGTCCAGCCCCCTGTTGAAGGAGCGCCTCGCCAAGGCCTTCAAGGACAAGGGCGTCCGTTACGTGGATGCCGCCATCATGTCCGCCGTCCCGGCGGACGGACACAGAGTGCCCATGAATTGTTCCGGCGACGGCGCGGTCGCGTTTGCCGACGCCATGCGGCCTTACGGCATGCGCATTACCATTCTTGACGGCGACCCCGGCCTGGCTTCCAGGATCAAGCTCGCCCGGAGCGTGTTCATGAAGGGTTTCGAGGCCTTGTGCATCGAAGCGTTCCTCTTCGCCAAAACCGTCGGGCTTGAAAAAGAGATAATGGAATCCGTCTCCGCTTCCTTCGGCAAGGAACCCGTGGAAACCATGATGACCCGCATGATGTGTACCGGCGCCATTCACGCCGGCCGCCGGGCGCACGAAGCGGAAGAAGCCAGGGATCTCATGGAGGCCGTGGGCATCGTCCCGACCGTGACCAATGGCGCCATTGACCGTTTGAAGCGCATGGAAGCGCTTGGCCTTAAAGAAGAGCTCGGCGGCCTGCCGCCCAAGGATATGCCCGCGCTCTACGGCCTTTGGGAAAAAAAGAAGTTTGTCTGAAATGGTTCCCGCACGGTGACAGTGCGATTGTAAAGGGAGGGCCGTGCGAATTTTTAGAAAACGTTTGCTGAGCGTGTAACGCTTTGCCGCACGGTTGAGGCGTTCATGGACATATGACCAGTAACCTTTGTTATAAGGAGAAAGCATGATGCACAGCGGCACCATTCGCACCCTGGTTTTCGGCGCGCTTCTTTCCGGCCTTGTCTGCTTCGCCGCGCAACCGGCGCAGGCGGCCTTCCCCACAAAACAGATAACGATTCTCCAGGGCTACAAAGCCGGGGGCGGGAGCGATGCCCTTGCCCAGGTGACCCAGCCCGCTCTCAGCCAGATTTTGACCCCCGGTTTCATTAACCAGTACATGCCCGGCGCCAACTCCGCCATCATGCTGACCAAGCTGGCCAAGCAGACCAAGGCGGACGGCTACACGCTGGGCATTTCCTGCACGCCGCCTATTTATACCAACTACGTGATGAACGAAAAAATCACTTACAGGCTGGATGAGTTCGACACCATCGCCAACATAGTGACCGATCCCGGCGTGGTGGTCGTCGGCAAGGACAGTCCCTACAAGACCTTCGAAGATTTCAAAAAGGACTGCCAAGCCCGTTCCGGGAAAGTTACCGTGGCCAACTCCGGCATCGGCGGCGATGATTTCTTCGCCACCCTGATGTTTGAAAAAATCTCCGGTCTGAAGACCAAGCCCGTTCCTTTTGAAGGCGACGGTCCTTCCTGGCAGGCGGCCATGGGCGGCAAGGTCGACGTGAGCTTTAACAACCTCGGCATCACCTACCCGCAGATCAAGGGCGGCAACCTGCGCGTGTTGGCCATCATGGCCGAAAATCGCTATCACCTCCTTCCTGATACGCCCACCATGAAAGAACTGGGTTATGACGTGGTAACGGGCTCCTCCCGGGGATACAGCGCCCCGAAAGGCACGCCTGATGATGTGAAAAAGATCCTTATTGACGCGTTCAAAAAAATGGCCGCGGACCCCCAGTTCATCAAGGCTTGCGAAGACCGCGCGCTGGTCGTTGATATGCGCTACGGCCAAGAATACATGGACATGATGAAAAAGGACGAAAAGTACTATGGCGAGCTTTGGGAAGAAGTGAAGGGCCAGTATACGAACTAATAATTCAGGCAGCGCGGCGCCTTGCCGCCGCGACTCCCCTTGCCGGGCACAGCAGGCGTCCGGCAAGGGGAGGGTTCCTTCCCCGCGGGAGGTTTCTGGCTGCATCCCGGGCCGTTCAGTTGCTCGCGGCCCCATGGGGAACGCATTGTAGGAACAGCCGCCCAGCCTAAAGGAGAAAACCGTGTCCCGGCTTGCCCAAGAATCCCTTTTTGCCGTGGCGTGCGTGGCGTTGGCTCTGCTTTTCCTCTTCAATACGGGGGAACTCATACCATCCGCCGCGCTGTTTCCCAGAATTCTTATCGGGGTTGTCATTTTCCTGTCCTGCCTGATGGTGTATCAGGCCTACCGCGCACGGCAGGCGGAACGGCACGCGGATGTTTCCGATACGGGAAGGCCCCCGTTTCAGGGAAAACGCATAGCCGTCTACTTCGGCCTGTGTGTCGGCTATGTGGGCTCTGTGGAACTGTTGGGGTACTTTTTTTCCACTCCGCTCTTCATCGTCCTGACGTATGCCTATCTGCGGTCCGTCCGGCTGAAAACATCACTGGCGATCGCCGTGGGATTTTCGGCCTTTATCTACCTGCTTTTCGTCCGCATGCTGCACCTGCCTGTCCCCCTGGGACTTCTTGAAAACCTGCTGGAGGCGTGGCAATGATTTTTGACAGCCTGTTACTGGGACTCGGGAATGTCACCACCCCGGTCAATATTCTGGCCATTCTGGCGGGGACCGTGGTCGGCTTGTTTGTCGGCGCCATGCCCGGCCTTTCCGCCACCATGGCCATCGCCATTCTTGTCCCCATAACCTTTGCCTTCCCCCCGGATACGGGCATCAGCCTGCTTGCGGCCATATATCTTTCCGCCATGTACGGCGGGTCCATTGCCGCCATCCTTATCAGAACGCCGGGCACGGCCGCGGCCGCGGCCACGGTAATCGACGGCTATCCCCTTGCCCAGAAAGGGCTGGCCGGAAAGGCGCTGGGTATTTCGCTGACAGCCTCCTTCATCGGCGGGCTGGTCAGTTCCATTGCACTGCTGACCGTCGCCCCCATCCTGGGGAAGCTGGCGCTGGAATTCGGCCCCGTGGAAATGGCGGCCGTGGCGACGCTGGGCATGACCATTATTGCTTCGCTGTCGCAGGAATCAACGGTAAAGGGGCTTCTTTCCGGCGCGCTCGGCCTGATGATCTCCTGCGTGGGCATGGACGCTATTTCCGGTTCCGCGCGGTTTACCATGGACAACATAAACCTGTATTCCGGGGTGCCCTTCACGGTCGCCCTGATCGGCCTGTTTTCAATCCCCCAGGTGCTGCGCCTTCTCGAACGGGATGAAGCCGACCTGAAAGCCAATACCATCAACGATTCCGTTATTCCAAAATGGCAGGAGATCAAACCGCTCGTGCCGACCATCGGCCGTTCCAGTGTGATAGGCATTTTCACCGGCCTCATTCCCGGCACCGGCGGGGATACGGCTTGCTGGTTCGCCTATAACGAAGCCAAGCGTTTCGCCCCGGAAGGGGAAAAGGCAAATTTCGGCAAGGGGTCCTATTACGGCGTCGCCGCTCCGGAAGCCGCCAACAACGCGGTGGTGGGCGGTGCGCTCATTCCTACCATCTCGTTGGGCATCCCCGGCTCGTCCTCCACCGCCGTTCTTCTCGGCGGGCTCATGGCGCACGGCATCATGCCCGGGCCGACCCTGATGACCGAATACGCCATCGTGGCCTATACCCTTATCTGGGCTATTTTTCTGACGAACTTTACCATGTTCGGCATCGGCCTCGGGTTTACCAGGCTGGCGGTCCACGTGACGCGCGTGCCGAACAAGGTGCTGTGCACAGCCATCGTCATTTTCTGCGTCATCGGTTCCTTTGCCATCAACAACAGCTTTTTCGACGTCTACATCATGCTGTGCTTCGGCCTTCTCGGGTATTTCATGGACAAATTGAAGGTGCCGGTGGCTCCCATGGTTGTGGGGCTCATACTCGGGCAGATGCTGGAAGTGAGCATCCATCAGTCTCTGCTCATCAGCGACGGCACCTGGATGGTATTTCTGGAAGAGCCCATCTCCCTTGGCATCCTGATCGTCGCGGCGTTGTCCCTTTTCAACGGCACGCCGTTGTATCCCTTCGTCAAAAAGAAAATACGGGCGGCCCTGTTCGGCAACACGATGAAGAATATGCAATAACAGCTGAACATAAACGCTTTTTTATTTTGAGCCGCCCTTGCCGCAAGGCGCGGAATCTCGATGAACGCACAAAAAACGGAGTGACCATATGGGTGCAATAACACGGATCGGTTTCATCGGCTTGGGACAGATGGGCTCGCATATGGCCCGCAACCTTTTGCGGCCGGATACGGCTCTTGTGGTTTCGGACCTTTCCGCTGAAAGGGTAGAGGCTCTTTGCGCGTCCGGCGCCCGCGCCGCGACGGGATCCAAGGATTTCGCCGATTGTTCCCTGATTTTCATCAGCGTGCCCGGCGGTAAGGAGCTTAAATCGGTCGTTCTTGAAGAGGGAGGGCTCATGCCCCATCTTTCCAAGGGGCAGACGGTGGTGGATCTGAGCACTGTGGTGCTTTCCGCCACCAGGGAGGTTGCCGGGGCCCTTGCCGCCAAGGGGGTTGATTTCCTCGATGCCCCGGTTTCCGGCATGGAAAAGGGGGCGCAGGCGGGTACCCTGGCCATCATGGTGGGCGGGGAGGAACCGGTTTTTGAGCGGGTCAAACCCTATCTCGAGCGCATCGGAAAAACCATCGTACATATGGGCGGGCATGGGGCCGGACAACTGACCAAGGCCATCAACAATTCGCTTTACGATATCTGCATCGCCGGCACCATGGAAATCCTTCTCCTGGCGCAAAAGGCCGGGCTCGACCCGGTCAAGGTCGGGAATGTCATCAACAACGGTTCGGCCCGGAGCTTCGCGTCCGAACATTTCATCCCACGGGTTCTCGACGGCGAATTCAGGGGGAGTTTCCCCATAGCCTGGGCTTACAAGGACCTTATCACCACCCACGAGGTGGCCATTGAGAAAGCGGTTCCCATCCCCATTTTGTCCGCGGTGACGGGCGTATACCGTACGGCCATGCAGATGGGGCACGGGATGGAGGACAAGGGGTCGATGGCGCTGGTTTACGAGGATATTCTGAACCTGAAGTTCAGGCGTCTGCCCGAGTAACGTTTTTGCAGCAACGCGTTTCCCGGCGCATGAAGCGGCTGGTGCGCACACCAAAAAGGGAGTTGAGAACAATGTCTTCTATTTCACCGAAATTGCAGAAGGGTAAAATGTACATGGCGGACATGTTCGCCGGTTACGGGGTGACGCATGCGTTTTTTGTGGAAGCCGTGCTGCGCCATACGCTGGTTGCGATGGAAAAACGCGGCATCAAGCGTGTGATGGCGCACTCGGAAAAAACGGCCGGTTATATGGCCGACGGGTACGCTCGCGCCGCCCGCCGTCCGGGGCTGTGCATGGCCCAGTCCGTGGGCGCGGCCAACCTGGCCTCCGGCCTGCAGGATGCCTTTCTCGCTCACTCGCCCGTCGTGGCCATCACCGGGCGTAAGCCGTCGAGCTACCAGCACCGTAACGCGTATCAGGAATTGAACCATATCCCCTTGTTTGAACCGGTGACCAAGTTCAACGTGGCCGTCGAGAATACCGCCGATATGCCGCGCCTGCTCAGGCAGGCTTTCCGCGAAGCCACCACCGGCGCCCCCGCCCCGGTGCATCTCGACATGCCCAACCACCAGGCCGGGCTTATCGAGGCCGGGGATGTGGCGGAAGAACTGGTTGTGGAAAAACGCTACGGCCGGGTGCCTCCTTTCCGGCCGGCCGCGGCCATCGAGGACGTCCGCGCCGTCGTGGAGTGTATCTACAAAGCCGAGCGGCCCTTTATCGTTTCCGGCGGGGGAGCGAATATTTCCAACGCCGGGGACGAAGTCCTGCGGATGCTCGATACGCTCAAAATTCCTTTGGGAACCTCGGTCGACGGCAAGGGTATAGTGCCGGAAGACCACCCGCTGTGCCTCGGCTGCGTGGGAAACTACGGCCGCTCCGCCACGAACGCGGTACTGGCCGAAGCGGACCTGGTCATTTTCATAGGGTGCGGCACCTGCGATCAGACGACCAATGCCTGGACTCTGCCCAAACCCGGCACGCCGGTTGTCCAGGTCGACATCAACCCCAACGAGCTTGGGCGCAACTATCCCAACACGGCCAGCATGCTCGGGGACGCCAAAGCCAGCCTGGCCCTGCTCGTGAACGAGCTGCGCGGCGCGCACCCCAACGAGGCTTGGGGCCGCAAGGCGACGGCGGCTTTGAACTCCTGGCGCGCCACGCTTGAGGCAATGCGTAATGCCGGCGTTTCCCCCATCCGCGCGGAGCGGCTCTGCCGCGAACTGCAGCATGTGCTTCCCCACAATGCCGTGTTGGTGGCCGACACGGGTTTTTCGGCCATCTGGACCGCTTCGCATATAGATATTGTCAAGCCGGCGCAGCGGTATATCCGGGCCGCCGGGGGATCTCTCGGCTGGTCATTCCCGGCTTCCCTCGGGGTAAAATGCGGTGTTCCGGACCAGCCTGTCATCTGCTTCACGGGCGACGGCGGGTTCTGGTATCACCTGGTTGAGATGGAGACGGCCGTGCGGAACAACATCCCCACGGTCACCATCGTCAACAATAACGAAGGGCTCGGCCAGTGTTACCGCTTCATCGTTGACATCTACGACGGTGCCCCCGGCAGGCCGGAAGACATGTACGCGTTCACGGGAGCCAGTTTTGCCCAGATAGCCAAGGATATGGGTGCCGTTGGCCTGCGCGTTGAAAAGGCGGCCGATATCGGCCCGGCCGTGAAAGAAGCCCTGAACAGCGGCAAACCGGCGGTAGTGGAAGTTATCACCGAACTGGTTTGCGATCCGCAAGTGTATTAGGACTGGATTGGGAGACGAAAGATTGAAAAAGGCCGCTTGCGGCCTTTTTCAATCTAGGTTTTAGAGGGCGAGCCCGTCAATCTGCGGCACGGTAAGATCGAGATGGAGTAGCAATGGCTCCTCCATCTCTTTCCCCAAAAGGCATTGAATCGCCAGTGCCGCCTGGATGGCTGCAGTTGCCGCCGGGGTGATCGTCGGTACGCCCAGCGTGGTTTCGGCGCCGGTTTTTTCGCCGGAGTCTTCCGATCCGCAAAGGCTCCGCAGGCTCTTGTCTCCCGGGCGGACCAGCATGGTGAAGCCTTCATCCCCCGCCACGGTCGCATATACCATGGGGATTTGGGCTTCGCTCGCGGCGGCTGCAAGATGGCGTCGCGTTTCCAGGGAATCGAGGCAATCCATGGCGATGTCCGCTCCGGTCAATATTTCCGCCAAATTGTCAGGGCGGGCGGCAACAGGGTGAACGGTGATACGCGTATGCGAGGCGATGGCGGATACCGCCTCCCGTGCCGCCAGCGCCTTGTTCCGCCCCAGGTTCTGTTCGGTGCATACCAGCTGGCGGTTCAGGTTGCTTTCGTCAAACATATCCGGGTCGCACAGCGTGAGAGCGCCGACACCCACCCTGGCCAGCAGGGTCGCCACATGCCCGCCGAGGCCGCCGCAGCCGATGACGGCCGCGTGCGAAGCCAGGAGTTTTCGCTGGTCGGCGGCACTGAAAACACCCCGGTTCCGGGCGAACCGCAACGGCCAGATATCATGCTCCAGAACGGTCATCATGGCGTCGCGAAGGGACACGGCGCAATGCTCCGCCAACGCGCGCGCGCCTTCGAGGGTGACCGTCCGGAATGAGCCGGAACCGGGGCCGTTCCGCGTTGTGCAAAATGGAGCCAGCAGCGTATCCAGACGGGAAGGGAGGGGGGCGGCCATGGTCATCCCCCGCCCACGGCGGGGAAGTAGCCCACCCGGTCGCCGTCGGCGATGGTTTCCTCAAGGCCGGCATGGCGGCCGTTCCGCATGACGATTTTTATCTCCCGCAAGGGAAGGCCGATCTTTTCGGCAAGCTCGCCCGCGTTGACGGGGCCATCCCATTCCACGGTCAGGCCGGTGGCGGGGTTGTAATCCGCCACGCAGGCCCGGAGCGTGGTGCTGAGGGTAACAAGTATGGGCATGGCGTTCTCCGGGTGTTTTCAGTCAGGCTTGCTGCCGCTTTCGTCTTTTCCCCGGTGGGGCGGGCTTTTCTTCAGGAATGCCGGTTGCCCGGCGACCGCGTTATCCAGAACCGTCTTCACATCGCTGTCGATGGCGTCGTACCAGGCAAGCAATTCCAGCGCTTCGGCGGTCAGCGTCTTGGCTTTGCCGCCGCTGTTTCCGTCATGGGCCAGCAGGCTGACGCCCAGTGCTTTTTCCGCGTCGTTCAGGCGGCCCCAGGCCCAGCGGTAACTCATGCCGAGTTTCTGGGCGGCTTTGCGCAACGACCCCAGTTCTTTCACGGAACGCAGGAGTTCCACGCGTCCGGGGCCGAGGACGTACTTTTCCCGATCCTCAAGGAAGAGTTTGGCGGACAGGTTCATGGCGCGTGCTCCTCTTTGCAAAGAGTATAGCCGCAGGGCAGTTGTCGCGCCAGTGTTTCTGTGCCATACTTCCGACATCTGTTTTTGGTGGTGGCTCAGTTTGGCCTCAGACAAGAAAGGCGAACTCCGGGCGGAGCGGAGTGTATCAAGACATACATGAGCTTCGCACGGGGTGAGCCTGACGCAGTATCAGGGCAAAATGAGCCACTACCCTGTTTTTCTTGTACTTGAAGCCTGTTCTCTTCACAACACAAGGCAGATTCATGGCGCATTTTCTCACGCTGCAGCCTGTTGACCGCATTCTGGAACTGATCGGAAGCGTTGCGCCTCTCGGCACGGAAGATCTGCCGCTCGAATGCTGCTTAAGTCGCGTGCTCGGCGCGCGCTTTGCCGCGCCGGAAAACCTGCCCGGATTCGCGCGGTCGACCATGGACGGCTATGCGGTGCGCGCCAGGGACGTTTTCGGCGCGTCCGAAGGCTCACCCGCATTGCTGGAGTACGTCGGCGAATGCCCCACGGGTGAAGAGCCCTCCCTGGCGATAGGACCCGGAGAAACCGCCCGGATATGGACGGGCGGCATGTTGCCCGAAGGCGCGGACGCTGTTGTCATGCTCGAGTATGCCCGCCCGGCGGGCGACCACCAGGTGGAACTGACCCGCCCGGCTGCCCCGCTGGAAAACGTCATTGAAGCGGACGAAGACGCTGTGCGGGGCCAGGAACTGCTGCCGGAAGGAACGCTTCTCAGGCCGCAGGAACTCGGGTTGCTGGCGGCTCTGGGGCAACGGGTCGTCGCGGTGCGGAAGAAGCCCCGTGTCGCCGTCATCTCCACGGGAGACGAAGTGGTGCCGGTGGATGGCGACCCTAAACCGGGGCAGGTCCGCGACATCAATTCATATACCCTGGCGGCCCTGGTCACGGCGGCGGGCGGCGATGCCCGCGCCCTGGGCATCGCGGGAGACGACGAGAAAGAACTTGCGGGGTTCGTAACGGACGCTTTGGGCTGGGCCGACATCATTCTTGTTTCCGGCGGTTCCTCCGCCGGGATGCGGGATTTTACCGTCCACGCCTTTGCCGGTGCCGGGGCGGACATTCTCGCGCACGGCGTGGCCATCAGCCCGGGCAAACCGCTGATCATGGCCCGCAAGGGGGAAACGTTTCTCTGGGGGCTCCCCGGCCACGCGGCCAGCGCCCTGGTCTGCGCGGAAGTCTTCATCCGGCCGCTTGTGCGGCGTCTGCTCGGCATGGCGGGTGAGGAAACCTGGCGCAAGGGGCTCAACGCAACCCTCACGCGGCCCGTGGCTTCCGCCCAGGGGCGGCGCGACTATATCCGGGTGCGCCTTGCTACCGGGCCGGACGGCAGCCTTGCCGCCACGCCGGTCATGGGGAAATCCGGGTTGATAACGACGCTGGTGGAAGCCGATGCGCTCATCATCTGCCCGGAAGACCGGGAAGGGCTGGACGCCGGCCAGACCGTGGCTGTGCACCTGCTTTTGTAACAACGGCCGCGCGACAGGAAACAGGCATGGAACGGAAGATGTATCTGAAACTTGCAACGGTGGACGAGGCGAAAGCCCTTCTGTTCGGGCATTGCGCCGCAAGCCCGCTCGGCCGGGAAGCCGTTCCCCTGGAAAAAGCCCACGGCCGCATCCTGGCGGAACCGGCCGCCGCCGCGGTTTCCTCCCCCGCGTTTCACGGCGCGGCCATGGACGGCATTGCCGTGAGGGCGGAAGAGACCTTCGGCGCATCCGAGCGCAGACCCAAAAGGCTGCGTATCGGGCAGGACGCGCATTGGATAAACACAGGCCACGCCCTGCCTGCGGGGTGCAATGCCGTGATTATGGTGGAGCATGTGAATCCGGACAGGTTCCACGCGGCGGACGAGGCCGTTTTCATCGAGAAAGCGGCGTTCCCCTGGCAGCACGTGCGCAAACTCGGCGAGGACATGGTCGCCACGGAGATTCTGCTGCCGCCCGGAACGGAAATCGGCGCGTACGAGCTTGGCGCGCTGGCCGCCGCCGGCGTGCTCAGACCTTGCGTGTTCACAAAACCGGTCGTTGCGATCATTCCCAGCGGTTCGGAACTGGTTCCTCTTGAAGACGCGACGCCCGGATTGCTCGCCGCCGGGGAAAAACTGCCGGAGTTCAACAGCCTGACCCTTGCTGCGCTGGTTCGTGACGCCGGGGGGGAGCCCGTGGTGCTGCCCATCGTGCCGGACGAGCCGGAGCGCATCCGTGAGGCCCTGCTCGCGGCGGTTGCAAGCGGCGCCGACATGGTGGTCGTCAACGCAGGCTCCTCGGCGGGCAGCAAGGACTACACGGCGGGCATCATCGAGGAGGCCGGGGAACTCTGGGTTCACGGCGTTGCCATGATGCCGGGCAAACCAACCGCCATAGGCCGCGTTTCGGGCAAGCCGGTGCTTGGCGTTCCGGGGTATCCCGTTTCCGCCATTCTGTCGTTCGAGGCGTTCGGCCAGCCGCTGCTGGCTCTGTGGCAGAGCCGGTCCATGCCGGAACGCGCAATAGCCCTCGCGCGCCCGTTCCAGGCCTTGCCCTCAAAACCGGGGATGGAGGAATTCGTCCGCGTCAAGCTGGGCAAGGTCGGCTCGGAACTGATAGCCGTGCCCTTGCCGCGCGGCGCGGGCACCGTGAGCAGCCTCTCCAGGGCCGACGGCATAATCAGGATAGACCGGGACGCCGAGGGCGTGGCGGAATTTACCCCGTCTCCCGTCTCCCTTATCCGGACCCGGGAGCACATTGACGGGAGCCTTCTGGCCATCGGAAGCCACGACAATACCTTGGACTTGTTGGACAGCATCCTGCGTAAAGAGCATCCCGGCTACAGCCTCACCTCGGCCCATGTCGGCTCGTTGGGCGGGTTGACGGCCCTGAAAAATGGCCGTTGCCATCTTGCCGGTTCCCACCTGCTCGGCAGCGACGGCGTCTACAACAAGGAAGCCGTGGCGGCGCATCTCGCGGCCATGCCGGTCCATGCCGTCAGGCTCGTGGACAGGGTGCAGGGCCTTATGGTGCTACCCGGCAACCCGCACGGCATCACGTCCATGGGAGATCTTGCCCGCGAGGATGTGACCTTCATTAACCGCCAGCGCGGCAGCGGAACGCGGGTGCTTCTCGATTGGCGGTTGCGCGAGCTTGGCATCAAGCCGCATGCCGTTCAGGGATACTTTGACGAAGAATACACGCATATGAACGTTGCGGCCGCCGTTCTTTCCGGCCGCGCGGCAACCGGGCTCGGCGTCCAGGCCGCCGCATCGGCGCTGGGGCTGGAGTTCATTCCCGTGGGAGTGGAGGAATACGACCTAATCATTCCAGGCCGCTATTGGGACGACGCGCGTATCCGCGCCTTGCTGGACGTTGTCCGCTCGGCCGCCTTCAAGCAGGCCGTGGCGAACCTCGGCGGCTACGGCGTTGCACGGACCGGCGAGGTTTTGTGGACCACGGGCGAGTGCGCCCGGTAACAGGAATAAAAAATATGCCTGAATGGAAACGGCCGGTTTTCCCGGCCGTTTCTGTTTCATGTCGCGTGTTTTACCACTTGAGCACTTCGTCCAGCTCTTCCGGGGTAATGTCGAACTTCACGTTGTGCGGCGCGAACTTTTCGTCGGAGAAGAAGTCCGGCAGGCGGTCGGCGGCCTCGGTGAGGCCCGCGCGGCGGTTGAAGTCGATTTCCGTGTCCAGAACTTTTTTGCCCAGGGTGGTGACGTCGTCCAACACCAGGGAGATGCCGTACTTGGCGTTCAGCATATCCACAATGGCCACCAGGGCGTCCGGGTTATCCAGCACGGCGAAGGCCACGAACAGGCAGAGGCCGGTGGTGTCAACGGCCGCCGTGGCGATCTGCAGGTTGCGGGAAAGCTCGATCTGGCCGTTCTTGCCGAGCGGGTCAACCGTACCGCCCACGTTCAGGATGTTGGCGGTAACCGCGTACCCGGCGGTGTGGTCCGCGCCCATGGGCGTGGTGGCATAGGTTACGCCCTGGCCTTTGACCGCCCTGGGGTCGTAGGCGGGAATGCTCTGCCCCTTGACCACGGGCACGCGGCGCAGGCCGTAAACCTTGCCGGTCACGGCGGCGCCGCAGCCGAGTACGCGGCCGATGGGAGAACCCTTGCTGATTTCTTCCATCAGTTGCAGCGCGCCTTCGGCATCGCCGAACTTCAGGACGCCCGCTTCCATGAACAGGGCCAACGCGCAGCCCACGTCGATGGTATCCACGCCCACGTCGTCGCAGATCCTGTCGTAACGGGCGATCATGTCGATATCGTCAATGCCGGAGTTGGGGCCGAACGCCCACAGGGTTTCGTACTCCGGCCATTTGCCGATGGCCTTGCCTTTCTTGTCCGGGTAGATGCCGCTGCACCGCATGATACAGCCGGTCATGCAACCGTGGGAGACAACGCCTTCGCCGCCGCGGTCCTTGGTAAGCTGGTTCATGGTTTCGCCGGAAACCGCATCATGCCCTTCAAAGCGCCCGGTCGAGAAGTTCCGGGTGGGCAGGCCGCCCGCTTCGTGCAGGATGTTGATGAGCACGGCCGTGCCGTAGGTGGGCAGGCCCTGGCCGCAGACGGGGTGCTCCATGAGCGCCGTGGCGAACCGCTTCGCCGCTTTTTTGAAAGATTCCTCGTCCTTCAGCGGATGGTTGGCGCCACCCTCCGGATTGATGATGATGGCCTTGAGTCCTTTGGACCCCATGACCGCGCCCACGCCGCCGCGCCCGGCATGGCGGGAGGGGCGCAGTTCACGGTCGGTGAAGGCGATGCTCGCGGCCGTCACGCGGAATTCGCCCGCCCGGCCGATGGAAACATAGCTGCACTTGTCGCCATACTGCTCCCTGAGCTTGGCGACGGCATCGTAGTTGTTCAGCCCGGCGGCGGTGGCGGGAACCAGTTTCGCGCTGTCCTTGGTCAGCTCAAGCTGGAACCAGGAACCTTCTTCCGCGATATCCTCGACAACGATCGCGGTAATTCCCATTTTCGCAAGGTGTCCGCCGGGTTGGCCGCCGGAGTTGGCTTCCTTGATGCCGCCGGTCATGGGGCTTTTGCAGCCCACGGAAATACGGTTGGAGTTGGCGCAGTTGGTTCCGCCCAGAAGGCCCGGCGCAAACACAAGCTTGTTGTGCGGGCCGAGCGCGCTGCAGGTCGGTTCAACCTCGGCCGCGACAATCGTCGACGTCAGGCCGCGTCCCCCGAGACCGGCGTATTGTTCCGGAACGCTTTCAAAACGGCATTCCTTGGTGGCCATGTTGACGCGGAGCAGTTTGAATTCCATGGTATCCTCCCTGGGCTTTCGGGACAGAGAAATGCCGGCCGGCCGCAATGGCGCGACGCCGGAAATCGTTTTTAGATCCTGTCTGACTATATCCCGGCGAGCAGTTTTGTCAATGTGGATTGCGTGTTAAATCAAAGCATTATGTCATTCATGACATAATGCGGCGGTGAGCAGAAACACAGTGCTTTCCGGCATTGCAGCAACTGCTTGCTCCAGCTCCGGCATGGACAGAACCGTGCCGTTGACCAACGCATGATCGTCCGGCGAGAAGCGGGCGTAACGCACAAGCTGGGACGGCTCGACCAGCGCCCCACGGCGCAGGAAGTGCCCGCCGAGCAGAGGGAGAACAAGGCTGTACAGGGAAAGAATAACGGCGCCGGGGCGGGGATGGGGAACCGCGTCTCCGGTATGGGTAATACCGGATCGCAAGGCCCGTACCGCGCTTTTGCTCTTCATGGCCAGGCCCGCGATGCCGGGCAACCCCGCGGCAAGGGCAATGCGCGCGCCGTCCGGAACAATGGCGGTCTCCGGCTCATCCACGGGCATTCCGTCCAGGAGGAACGCGTCCACGGGACGCAGCTGGTCGTCGCTCAATCCGAGTTCGTCCCGTAACAAATGCATAAAAGGAATGCCGACGGTACAGGCCATGCCGACACCCGACTGCAAAAGAAGTTTCCAGGCGGGGTTCGCGTCGGGGATGTGCAACGGTACGGTCTGGATATCCGGCATGGATCCGCCTTCTGGAAACGCCGTCGGCATCAAGCCTTGATGCCGCCCGCAAGGGTATCGCGTTCCACATGTATGGCCAGCGGGGAGTTCAGGGCCAGGCTGCACGCCATGTCCCGGCTGGCCGTGTCTTCAAGCAGGAACTCTACCATCCGGCCGGGTGACAGTTCAAGGCGCACGGTGACGCCGGCCGCGAAATCCGCGACGCCCCGCACAACGCCTTTTCCAGGCGCGGCCGCGCCGGGCGCGCCGGGTGCGCCGGGTGTGCCGGGCGAGAAAGACGCGACCGCATCGGGCGTGACGCAAAGGTGAAAACCTTCCGGAGTTTTTGCCAGTTTTCCGGGCCAGGCGACGCTTCCGTCAGGCAATACGTGTTGGCGGACGAGTTTGCCTTCAACCAGGAAGATTTGTTTGCGGCACAGTGCGGCGGCCATGGCCGCGTTGTGCGTGGTGATGCAAATGGAAAGGCCGCGCCGCTCCCGCAGCGAGCGGACCAGGGCCATGAAGTCGTCTTGCGCGCGTTGGTCCACGTTGGCCGTGGGCTCGTCGAAAAGAATGATCTCCACCCCGGCGGCCAGCGCCCGGGCAATGCTCGCCCGTTGCGCCTCCCCGCCGGAAAGTTTGTGCGCCGGGGCCTTGGCCAGATGCCCGAGGGTGACGCTTTCAAGAAGTTCCACCGCGCGTTTTTTCCGTTCCTGCGGCGGAATTTTTTTCAGCGCCATGGGGTACTCGATATTGTAGAGCAGGCTCCCGGTGAACATAACCGGAAACTGCGGCACCCAGACAACGCCGGGGCGGTGCCGGGCTTCCTGCCCGGCAAAAACTTTTTCACCCTTGAAATACAGCTCACCGCTTGAAGGGGAGTCCAGAAAGGCCAGGATCCGCATCAGCGTGGATTTGCCCGCGCCGTTGGCGCCCAGCAACGCGTGGATATCCCCGGGCTGGATATCCAGGGAATCAATATGCAGAACCTCACGGTTGCCGTAGCTGCGGGTAATGCCGCGCAATGAATACAGGGCAGTCATGGGTCACGGCTCCGTCCGGCCCTGGAAAAGCCCCAGGGCCATGTTCAAGGCGAAACTCACCAGCAGCAGCACGACGCCCAGCCCCAAGGACAGCGTGAACTCGCCCTTGTCGTATTCAAGCGCCATGGCCGTGGTCATGGTCCGGGTAAATCCCTTGATGTTGCCGCCGAGCATCATGCTCACCCCGACCTCGGCGATGCCCCGCCCGTAGGCCGCACAAAGGGTAGCCACCATGGCGAAGCGGGCTTCGCGCATGACCGCGAGGGACGCCTGCCATGCGCTGGCGCCGAGAGTCAGGGCGGTCTCGCGGTAGCGTTTGTCCAGGCGGTTCAAGGCGGCGTAGGCAAACATGACTATCAGCGGCAGGATGAGGATGAACTGCCCAAGACTGATGGCCGCCGGGGAATACAGAAGGTCGAGGGGGCCGAAAATACCGCGCCGGGCAATGAAGACATACAGGAAAAGCCCCACAACCACCGTGGGGAGCGCCAGAAGGGAATTGAGGACAAGCAGCAGGAGGCGCTTGCCTGGAAAATCGTTGTTGGTGAGGAACAGGGCAAAGGGAACGCCGGCAAGCGCGGCAAAGAAACAGGCCAGGAAGGTGCAGCGCAGGGAAAGGAAAACAATGCTCCATAGTTCCCTGTCGCCGCTCATAATCATGAGAAAGGCGGAAAGCAGACTGTCGAGGAACATTCCGGCCATGCAATTCCCTGTAATTCCCGGCGGTGGTGATGCCCGCCCGGAAAATCCGGCCGGGCGGGCAAACGCGGCGATGATTCAGGCGGTGTTATTTCGCTCCCGGAATGGCATCCGGGAAGAAAAGCTGTTTGCCTTCGAGCTGGTAGCGGGCGATAAGCTCCTGCCCGCGTTGGGAGACAAGCCACTCCGCGAATTTGGCGGCCGCGTCTATTTTCACGGACGGGTATTTCGCGGGATTGACCGGGATAACGCCGTACGGGTTGAACAGGCCTTCGTCGCCTTCCACAAGAATCTCAAGGCTGGTGGGAGGCTTTTTGCCGAACTTCTGCTGGATGAAGGTGCCCCGGTCCGCAAGGGCGTACCCTTCTTTTTCCTCGGCCATGAACAGGGTTTTGCCCATGCCCTGGCCGATGCTCAGATACCAGGAGCCTTCGGGCACTTCGAAGGTTACCGTGGCGTCCTTGCCGCCTTTTTTGATGGTCTGCTCGCTCTTGGCCAGGGGCAGTCCGGTTTTCTTCCACAGGCTCAACTCCTTGGAATGGGTGCCGGAATCATCGCCGCGCGAGACAAAGAACGCCTTCTTGCCCGCGATTTTTTTCAGCGCTTCCAAAACGCTCTTTTCCCCCTTGATCCCGGCGGGATCCTTGGCGGGGCCGACGATGACGAAGTCGTTGTGCATCACCGCATAGCGTTTGGTGCCCCAGCCGTCGGCCACGAATTGCTTCTCGCGGTCCGGGTCATGCACGAAAATGACGTCCACGTTGCCGTCGATCCCGTCACGGATGGCCGCGCCGGTGCCTTTGGCGACGACCATGACCTCAATGCCGGTATCTTTCTTGAATTCCGGCAGCAGATATTCCAGGAGCCCGGAATCGCGCGTGCTGGTGGTGGTGGACATCTTGATGCTTTCGGCCGCCCCGGAGAGAGGCGCGAAAGCGGCAACGGCCACAAGGACAAGCCCGGCAAGGATCAATTTTTTCATCGTGCTACTCCTGGTATGCGTGTGCGGATAACGAACGGCTGCGTGCCATGGCGGAACAGACTGTTAGCAACCTTGCCATAATGTCACGTCTGACACAATACACCCGGCCGTATTGCCCCAAAGATTTCGGTCCAATACGGCGCGCTTGGATTTTGCCGCATCAGCCCTCATTTCGTGCGCCCAACAAAAGGAAGATGCGCTGAAACTCAGAGCGCGGATCAGTTCAAGGGAAAAGTTATCGCCATTCTCCATCCAACTGTTACTGGCTTCAATGCGGCTCCCTACGCCCAGCGTGATGCAAATGCGGCTCAAGCTGTTTGCCACGCTTCCCTGCGCAATACCCAGTTTCGTGCAAGCTTCTTGACAGGCTGATTTTTTTTGTCATATATGTATATACATGGATGAGCAACAAATGAACACGCTGCGCCAGGACATACCCTGCGCCTGCCTGCATGTGCGCAGGGCCGACCGCCAGCTCTCGCAAATGTACGACCAGTCCCTGCGGCCCATTGGCATCCGCAGCACTCAGTACGGCATGTTGCGCTGCGTGGATGGTCTGCCTGATCCGTTTATTTCCGATATCGGACGTTTTTTGAGTATGGATCAAACCACGGTCACGCGGAATGTGGAGAAACTGGAAAAGTCCGGCCTGGTGGTGACCAGGCCGCATCCCGGCGACCCGCGCAAGAAAAAGGTGGAACTGTCCGCGCAAGGCAAAGCCAAGCTGGCGGAAGCGCAGCCTCTGTGGGAAGAAGCCCAAAAACGCATCGTGGCCCGTATGGGCGGGGACGATTTCAACAGTCTTTTGCGGCTTTTGGGCAAGCTGAACCAGATAACAAAGGGCTAGCCTTTCAGCAGGTATATTTTTTTACTATCATGCATGTATATACATGGTATTTTTTGCACGTTCATTTATGAAACTATTCGAAAATGAAGGAGAGAAACGATGATCGGCAGCGTCCACGTAATCAGCTTCAGCCCCTGCGGCGGAACGGAAAATGTCATGCAGGCCATAACGCGTGATATCCCGCTGCCGAAACACGAATACAACATAACCCTCCCCGGTGACCGTACCAGGGAACTGCGTTTCAGCCGGAACGACCTGGTAATCATGGGGTTCCCGGTTTACGGCGGGAATATGCCGGTCCATTTTTCTTCCCTGATTGCGCATCTGAAAGGCGCAGGCACGCCGCTGGTCATGGTCGCCGTTTACGGCAACCGGGAATACGAAGGAGCCTTTCTGGACATGCACGAAGGCGTCAGCGCGAACGGTTTCACTCCGGTTGCCGCCATTGCCGCCGTCGCGCAGCATTCGGGCGCGCCGCGCATCGCCACCGGGCGGCCTGACGCCGATGACCGGGAAAAGCTCGCGCAGTTCGGTCTGCAAGCCCTGAATAAAGCGCAAGCCGGTGGAGAGGGGCTTGCGGCTCCCGGCGCGCACCGCGCTTGGGATCTCCCTGCCGGAATAGACATCTGGCCCAACACGAATATGGACGTCTGCACCAAATGCGGCCAATGCGCCGGGGTCTGCCCCATGGGAGCCGTGTCAGACGACGGCGCCGCCACCGACAACGGCAAGTGCATCGTTTGCGCCGCTTGTCTCAAATACTGCCCGGCAAAGGCGAGGAGGTTCGGCAACGCCGAAACCATGAAGGAATATGCCGCCCATCTGGCGCATGCCGTCGCACGAAAAGAGGCTGTGTTGTTTGTTTAGCGGGAACGATGGTCATCACGCAAAAAAGGCGGAGAAAACGTATGCAATACAGCAATGTTCAGCAGTTTTATTTCAGCGCGACCGGATCGACGCAAAAAGTTGTGCGGGAAATAGGGAGCCATTTCAGCCAGGAGGCAAGCCGGCGTGACATCCTCAGGGAGCATTTTATCACTCCGGAAACCGTGGACGGTGATACCTTGGCCGTCATCGGCGTGCCGGTTTACAGCGGCCGCATCCCGGAGCTTTGCCTGGAAATGTTGGGAAAATTGAAAGGCAACAAAACCCCGGCCATTGCCGTGGTCGTCTACGGAAACAGGGACTATGACGACGCGCTCTTGGAACTTACGGAATTATTGCAGAGCAACGGCTTTTTCGTTCTCGGCGCGGGAGCTTTCGTCGCGCAGCATTCGATTTTTCCACGTGTCGCCGCAGCCCGCCCGGATCAAAGCGACATGCGGCGTATCGCGGAATTCTCGCAGCAATGCAAGGCAAAATTGAGCCGGATGACGGGCGAGGAAGCCCCTATCCGGGTCAAAGGCAATTTTCCCTACAAAAAGGCCGGTTCGGTACCGCTCAAGCCTTCTGTCGGAAAGCAATGTAACGCCTGCGGTGCCTGCGCCCGCGTATGCCCGGCGGGAGCCATCAGCCGGGAGAATCCTCCCGCCAAGAACAAAGCCCTGTGCATTTCCTGCGCCGCCTGTGTCGCGGCCTGCCCACAAGACGCGCAGGCTTTTCGTGGGGTTCCCTACACGCTGTTCGGCATGCTCTTTGAGCGAAAATGCAGCCCCCGCCGGGAACCGGAAGTTTTTGTGTGAGTATGCGGAAAAAAGTCGCAACGGCGATACGCTACGAGGACGACGGGAGCAAACAACGTATTCGGTGCCGCCACCTGGAGGTGGCCTTCGCATCGGACAGGGATCTTTTGACACCGCGCGTGCGGTATGCCACATTGGCACATGAACTTGCGAATTCTCGCCAATTTCCTGGCTGTCGCCGAAGAGCAGAGCATTACCCGCGCCGCGGAGAGGATGTATATCTCCCAGCAGTCGCTCAGCGAGCAGATGGCCCGGTTGGAAAGCCATTACGGCATCGAGCTTTTCTCCCGCTCGAGAGGCATGAAGCTGACGTATGCCGGGCAATGTCTGGCGGAAAAAGCGGCTCAGATCCTCTCCCTCGACAAGCAGCTCAGGACCATTTACGACGATTTGCGCAACGACTTTCGCGGCGAGCTCTCCTTGGCCATGAGCGCCACCAGGGCCCGCCATCACATGCCCATCCTGCTGCCGAAATTCAAAGAAAAATATCCCGGCGTCGACTTTCACCTGCGGTCAGGGAGTTCCGCCAAGATGGAACGCCTGGTGTTGTCCGGCGCGGCGGATATCCGTATCGGGTACGAATCGTCCACCTTCATAGAGATAAACGATATTTTCCTGGCCCAGGACAGGCTTTGCGCCGTTGTCACCCGCCGTCTGCTGCGCAAGGCGTTGGGAGACAAACTGGACGGAATGCTCCCATCCCTGCGGGGCGGCGTGGACATCAAGCTTCTGGCGGAATTGCCCTTCCTGCTTGTGACCATTGACAACCATATCCGGAGAAAGGCCGACAACCTCTTCTATCAGCTTGGCATCAAGCCGCAGGTCATGCTGGAAAATGACGACATTGAGACGGTATTTCTACTGGCGGCCCGGTCCATCGGTGTGTCGTTCTATCCCGAAACCCTGATCGCCGCGCGGAAGGATATTTTCGTCCCCAACGGTGAGGACACCGTATACGTTTTCCCTATTGAATATCCCGGCTGCAACTTGCAGCTGGTCGCCTCCTATCATCGCGAGCGGCCCCCTTCGCGGATAGCCCTCGCCTTGATCGAGATGCTCCGGGAATTGCTCGTTGATCTCAAGGAATCCCTGGCTGCGACAGGTGTGGGCGAGAGCGGGGCGGGAGAGCCTTTGTAAGCCCCCTTCGCCTGGCGGCGCCAAACGCATCAGGCCGGAAAGAGCCGCTGGCTTGGCCCTTCCCGGCCCTCACCCCGAAGGGTGAAACAGGAGCACTGCCTGTTCCGGGGCGGTTCCATTCCGGAACGGGCTGTCCCCTGCTATTTGCCGCCCCGGATGATTTCAAGCCCTTTGGCATACGTGGCCATGAGGAATTTGATCTCGTTGCCGTAGGTGAGAAACCGCATTCCCTTGTCCGCCCACGTTCTGCCTTCCTCGGGCGTTGCCACCAGAATTCCCGCGACCTTGTTGTTCCGCCGCGCGGCCGCGATGACACGGTCCACCAGGGCCGTTACCTCGTCGCTGGACGCCTTGCCCGGCAGGCCGATGTCGTGGGCGAGGTCGCCCCGCCCGACGATGGCAATATCGATGCCGTCAACCGCCATGATAGCGTCCGCTTGTTCCACCGCCGCACGGCTTTCGAACTGCGCGATGCAGATGACCTGATCGTCGCACTTGCGCATGTACGGCTCGCGGGTCTGCTGTTTGCCCAGCCTGGCTACAAGGAGGAACACCAAATCTTCAATATATCTTTCAGGAGGTAAGGGCACTGGCAGCATCTTTGCCCGAAGTATGCTCTAAAACATTTTGGGAAGATGGATCGCCGCAGAGCCTTCGTACAAGGGGGCTTTTCGAATGGCGTGGGTTATTTGAAGCGCTTATTGCTCTAGCTGACCCGCCAGGCGTCAAGGAGCATGTCCTCCCCGGCGTCATCCAGAACATGAAACATGCTGTAGAAGCGATCAAGGCAATGCCGCATTGTGCCGGCGTTTTCGGCCCGCAGGACGATGACGCCGAGGCGCCCGGCCGCGTTTTCAAAACGGGGGATGACGTCGCCTGCGGCATAGTTGAACCGGGCATCCATCACGCCTTCCAGCGCGAGGATATCGGCCGGGGGCGTCATGGAGCCGATCCGGCCGGGCCTGGCAAAGGGCATAAGAACGCGTATCTGCTTGCCTGCGGGATCAAAAGGCGCGGGTGGCGCGGGAGATCTGCCCAGCGCCGCATCCATTACCGCGTCCAGGATGTCGAACCCCGTGAGATAGGGGATGAACACATCCTCGAACGCCCCGCCGATGCGGCTGGAAAGCTCGTTCACCAGAATGCCGCTTTCTCCCGTGAGGAGTTGGATATAGAGCGGGCCGTTCCGTAAGCCGAAGGCGTCGGCGACGCGCTGCGTAACGGCACGGATCACATCCTCTTGCCCGGCAGCGGCGCGGGAGGGAAAACGGTGCGCGGCGCAGACCCCTATATGCCGTTCATGGCCGAAGCAGACCCTGTCCGTCACAGCCAGCATATGGGCGTTCCCCTCGTGGACCCAGGCATTCACCGTCACTTCGGCGGAAGGATAATACGTTTCGCACAGCAGTTCGCCGCGCCGGGAAAAAGCGATGGAGTCTTCAAAAAAATCGGCGGCCCGCTGGACGTTTTCCGCTTTGATAACCCCTCGCTGGCCTTGACTGTCCACCGGTTTGATGACGACTGGCCCTTCAAGCGGCAGAAGGGGCAGTTCTTCCTTATCCGTCAGAAACCAGCGGGCCGTCGGGATGCAGTGCCGGCTGAGGATGCGTTTCATGACGGCCTTGTTTGTGACCGCAAGTGCGGTTCCCGGCCGTATGAGGCTCGGGAGGCCGAGTTTGGCGGCGATCAGTGCGCAGGTGAAGACTGGCTGGTCGGTTCCCACGGTCATGACGCCGTCCAGTGACAGACGTTTCGCTTCCTCCAGACATGCGTCCCAGTCAAAGGTGCTCACCGGGCGGTGGATATCCGCCAGGGCAGCCGCCGGGGGGGCGGGCAGATAGTCGAAGAGAACGGCGGAATATCCCCGCTCCTTCGCCCGCTTGAAAGCATGCAGCTGGCAACTGCCGCCGCCGAGGATGAGCAGCCTAGTCAAAGCCGCGTACCTCCCGTGCCGCCGGTGATTCTTTCAGGGGGGGCCGCCCGGTGCCGAACGGCCCGTAATGGCGAAATATTTTCCAATACAGTGCCAAAAGTTTCCCGAATGAATAGCCGGAACGGCCTGTGCGGCAGGGACGGAAGGGATATGGTATGACCGCTGCCCGGGTGGGTTCCTGAAAAACCATGGCGGAAAAATAGTTGAAAGAGCTCCGGCCGGCGAGCACGCGCAGCGCCAGGGCGCGGGTCATGACACGGTACGAGCTGACGCGCACATCCCTCCCGCAGTGCGGGAAGAGGAGGGTGAACAGACCGTCGCGCATGATGCCGCCCACGGTCCGCATCAGGCTTTCACGCCGTCCCTCGGGAACGGCGTAGAGGATGTCCAGCCCGTCGGCCCGCAGCCTGGCGAGCATGCCGGGCAGCAGACCGGGCGGGTGCTGGCCGTCGTCGTCCATGGTGGCGCAATATTCCCCGGCAGCGAGAGCAAGGCCGGTCAGCGTCGCTTCCTGCTGGCCCGTGTTGCGGGGCAGGGCCAGCACCCTGGCTGCGGGGTCCTTTCGCGCGATGCGCTGGAGGGTGGCCGCGCTCCCGTCCCCGGACCCGTCGTCCACAAAGATGAGCTCATACGAATCCAGGCCTTCGAGGGAACGGCAAATGTCCGCATGCAGGGCGTCAAGCAAGGGCGCGGCGTTGAAAACGGGGATGACGACGGAAAGCAGGGGGGAACCGGTCATGGCATACTCTCCCGCAAACAGGCGCGGGCAGCGCCAGTTTGCATGTCCGGCATGCGGGAGAAGGGCGGCGGCCCGGTGAGGGCGGGAAAAGGGAATCATGCGGCGTCCTTTGCAGCGTGTTCTTGCCCGGCATGCCGGAAACGGAGTATATGTGAAAACCGGCTGTCCATACACGTATCATAATCCGTCACAAACGGAGAGAAATATGGTCATTCTCGATTGCCTGGGCGAAATATGCCCGGTGCCCGTCATGCGGCTGCAAAAAGCGTTGAAGGACAACGCAGGGTATGAAAATATCCTCCTGATAACCGATCATTCGTGTGTTCCCAAATCCATCGGGGAATTCTGCCGTGCCAAAAAGCTGGGGTACGTGGCGGATGAAGTCATAAACGGCGTGTGGGAACTGCATATCACCCCAAGAAAACAATGAGCGCGATTCCGGCCGGGCGCCTCCCTGCGCAAGCTGGGGCAAGCTGGGACAAAAAGCGGGAGTGTTGTGCAGCACTCCCGCTTTTTTTTCATGCTATGGGGTCTACTTGGCGACCACCTCAAATCCTTCTTTGGTCCAGGCGCCCATGCCGCCGGACATGGAATACGCTTCGTAGCCCATCATCCGGAGCACGGCCATGGTTTGGGAAGAAGTCTGCCCGCTGTAGCAGTATACCACGATTTTCTTGTCTTTGGGGAGTTTCACCAGGCCTTCTTCCATGCCCTGGCCGAACGGGATGTTCACGGCGGTCGGGATATGGCCTTTGGCGTAATCGTCGGCGCGCCGGACGGAAAGGATCAGATAGTCGTCATTCTTTTCATCCACAATGCTTTTGACGGTCTTGGCGGTCACGTTGAAGTTGGCGAACGGCGTGCCGTCCAGGGCCATTTTGTCCCTGAAATAGACGGTGAGGACTTCTTTGACGCCGGGGTCCACCGGATACGTTCCACCCGGAAGGGGGTTGGCGGTCTGTTCGAGCAGCGCCGCGTGCCCTTCGGTCTTGGTTATGGCGTTGTTGAACCCGGACTGGACGTTTTTGGCCATCTTTCCGGAAATATTCAAGAGAGCCGTCACTTGCGACGCCGTTTGGCCGGTATAACAGTAAACCATGACGGGCTTGTCGTCCGGAATCTTGTCGAGCGCGTCCGGTATGGATGTATCGAAGAAGGAAAGATTCACCGCGCCCTTGAGGTGGTTTTTCCCGTAATCGTCCGGGCGGCGGATGTCGAGGATGACCATGTCCTCCCCGGCCTGCATCATGGAGAAGAGCTTGTCCGCCTTGACCACGTTGTTGTCCGACGGAAAGTCCTTGAAGTAGGCGTACGCGAGCTTCTCGACGTTGCCGGAAACGGCCTGCCGTGCCGTGGCGGTCGCGGCGAACGCCATGACCAGGGCCAGGCTGAGGAATACGATTGGGAACAATCTTTTTTTCATGTTTTTCTCCTTGCATGAATAGCCGACGGTTTATGGGTCCGTGCTTGGATAAGACGTATTCTCGTCAGGAATTGTCTCTCGGGCTTATGGGCACGGCGGCCCCGTCCGGACGCTCGATCGGGTTGGCGCTGTTCTGCGACCATTCGGTCCAGGCGCCGTCGTAGAGTTTCACGTTCCGGTAACCCGCGTCCCACAGCCTGAGGAAGACCGGAGCCGCGCGCATCGAGGTTTTGCAGTAGACGATCACGTTGTTGTCGGTTCTGATGCCCCGCTCGATATAATTGATGCGGGTGGCGCGGGTGTCGAGGAACGTGCCGTCTTTGTAGAAGTTTCGCATGTGGTCCATCATCATGGACCCGGGTATTTTGCCTTCTTCCCGGTATTCCTTGTCCGTCCGGGTATCGAGCAGAATGGTTTTGGGGTCGGGGTCGTCCACCTGCTTGCGGACGTCGCGCATGGTGGCGAGATAGAGCCCGCGTTTGTCCGTGGTTGTGAATTCTTTTGGCGTAACTTGCGGGACGTCCGGCGTCATGGCTATTCCCGCGGCCTTGATGGCGGGCAGTCCCCCGCTGACGACCTTGACCTTGTCGTGCCCGTAAACCAGGAGCGTCCACCACAGCCGGGCGGCGTTGAGGCTTTTCCCCTCGTCGTAGATGACCACAAGGCTATCGTTGCCGACGCCCGCGTTGCCGAGGGACGTCGCCACCTTGCGGCCGGGAGCCAGGGAGTTGGGAACGGGCAGGCTGACGAGGATGCTGGAGACGGCGTAGTTGACGGCGCCCGCGACGTGCCCTTGGGCATAGGCTTCGGGCTTTTGCATGTCGAGAATGACGACGCCTTCCTTGCCTATATACTGCGGCAGATCTTTGGCTTCCAGGATGACCTGATCCGAAGCCGCGTAGTTCGACCTGTCGCACCCAGTGGCAGCCAGTAAACCAAGGGTCAGCAGAACCACAAAGGGCAAAGCGAAACGTTTCTTCATGGCAATATCCTCATGCGCGGCAGGATTTTTATCGTGACCCGCCCGGAAAACCGGGATAAGGCCTTGCTTCCTGCAAAAGTGTTGCAGTAGTCTTGACGCTGTATACCACCCCGCCTGGCCGGTCATCGCGCGCCCCGGCGGAAAGGCGACCTCATGCGAAAACACGGCCCGTTCATATGCTTTCTCGTCCTGTGGCTCGGGGGAAACCTGCTGTTTCTGGAGCGTTTCCCCTTTGTGCACTCGGATGAACCGTGGCTCGCGGGCCTTACCAGAGCCATGCTCGAAAGCGGAAGCCTGAATGGTACCGAGCCTTTTTTTGATCTGAAGCCCAGGTTCCCGCATGCGATAAAATCACTGTTCCATCTTCTGCAAATGCCGTTCTTGCAAATCTTCGGGTACGGGGCCTTTTCGTTCCGCCTTCTGTCTCTGCTCGGCGGCGCGGGCTGCCTCATTCTTTTCCATGCCCTGGCGCTCCGCCTTGCGGGTTCCGGGGCCATCGCGCTTTTGGCCTCCGTGCTGCTGGGCGTTGATATCCAGTTCATTTACGCGTCTCACTTCGCCCGGCAGGAAATACTCGTTTTGCTCGCCATGCTGGCCTGCTTTTTGTTGCTGGCCCGCCCGTCCGGAAAACCCCGCGCCGTTGCCGCCGCCGTCATCACCGGGCTGTGCATCGGCGTGCATCCCAACGCGTTCATTCTGGCGGCCATGTGCGGCGCGCTTTTCCTTGTCATCCGGTCCGGCTGGCGGCCGGTCGCCGCGTATGCCGGCATCACGGGCCTTTTCGCCGCGGCTTTCGTGGGGATAAGCCTTGCGTTTGACCCCGATTTTTTCCGCCACTACTTTGCTTTCGGCTCCGAGTTCCTCATCGACTCCTCGCTCCCGGCCAAGATCCGCGAAACCGGGCCGTACTTCCAACGGCTTTATTACCGGGTTTCCGGCACCTACTATACACCGGACATCCGGCCGCAGCTGGTTCTTTTTCTCTTCGTCACGGCGCTTTCCGCCATCGCGGCCATCCGTTCCGGCAGGCGCTTCGCTCTGCCGCTCGCCGCCCTTTTCGGCATCTGGGCCGGCATGGCCCTGGTAGGGCGTTTCAGCCAGCCCTATGTTATTTTTTTCTTTCCCTTCTGCTATCTTCTGCTTACCGCGCTGTTGCAGGGATTGGGGAAAACGCTCGCGCCGCTCTGTCTTTGCGCCTGTATCGGCCTGGCGGGCTGGTTGTGCGCGGCCCAGGTGTGGCCTGTTGCCACGCAACCTTTCCAGTACGAGGGCTATCTCGCCAACATCGCGGCCGCCGTGCCGCCCGGGGCGAAAACCATCGGCAACCTGAATGCCGGGTACCATTTTGCCAATGGCGCGTTACGCGATTACCGCAACCTGCCGTATCTGAAAAAGAACGGGCTCTCTTTCGCGGACTACGCGCGGGATAACGCCGTGGAATACGTCATTGTTTCCGACGAGCTCCGTTTCCTTTACGAGCGGCGTCCCGTCTGGAACGGCATTTACGGCACGATAAACTTCCTGCCGGAAATGGAGGAATATCTCCGCACCTGCGCGCTGGTCAGGACTTTCACGGACAATCAGTACGGCGTCAGGGTCACGCGGTTCCAGAACGGCGGCAGGGATTTCGCGGTCCGCATCTATCACTGCCCGCGCCCCTGACGCGTAACGCCTATTCCTCAATACACGCCAGAACGTCTTCGCAGCAGAGCCCGTCACAGGAAAGCTCCCTGATTTTTTCGCCGCCCCGGATGACCATGGCGCACGGCGTTCCCTCCGCGCCCAGGCGGCGGGCAAGGCCGCCCGATTTGTAGGTGTCGATGCGCACGACCTCCACCTTGCCCTGGCCCCGTTTTTCAATGTCTTCCATGATGGGGAGAATCTCGCGGCATTTGGGGTCCACGGCATTGTAAACATACACCAGCTTGGCCTTTTCCCCGCCCATTATCTGGTTTTCGAAGACTTCGCTTTCCGCGATGTATTTCTCGGCGGAATAGCCCGCGATGGCGCCGTCGCCCACGGCCGTCGCGACCTGCTTCAGGAACTTGTCCCGCACGTCGCCGGCGGCGAACACGCCGGGAATGTTGGTTTCCATCCGTTCGTTGGAAAGAAGATACCCGGCGCGGTTCATTTCGAGCTGGTCCTTGAAAATTTCCGTGTTGGGCAGATACCCGATGAAGAGGAAGCAGGAGTCCACGGGAATGGTGACGAGTTCACCGGTTTTGACGTTCTTCAGGACGACCGTCTCCAGCCGCTCGGCGCCTTTGAACTCGTCCACGACCGTATTCCAGACAAATTCCATCTTGGGGTTCTGCAATGCTTCATTACGGGCGATTTCGTTGCAGTCCATTTTGCCTTCGTCATGCATGACGGAGACGATGACTTTTTTGGCGAATTTGGTGAGGAACATGCCTTCCTCAATGGCCGCGTCCCCGCTGCCCACGACCAGCACGGTCTTGTCGGTGTTGGCGGCCGCGTCGCAAGTGGCGCAGAAGGAAATGCCCTTGTCGTAGAGAAATTCGTCCTCGCCTTTCGCGCCGGTCAGGCGGGGTTTGCCGCCGGAAGCCGCAATAACCACCTTGGCGTGATAGTCGGTCCGGAACGTTTCCACGACTTTCGTTTCCCCCTCAAGGCTGACGCCTCTCACGTCGGTCAATTTGAACCTGACGCCGAAGCGCTTGGCCTGCTTGTGGAAAAGTTCCATCAGCTCCAGGCCCGTGGAGCCTTCGGGAAAGCCGGGATAGTTCTCTATTTCGTTGGTGTAGGTGGCAAGGCCGCCCACCAGGGATTTCTCGATCAAAAGGGTGTTCAGGCGCGCGCGGCCGCAATAGATGCCGGCAGTCAGCCCGGCGGCGCCGCCGCCGATGATTACAACGTCATAGTGTTCAACTTTTTTTTCCATGACCCCTCCGGGTTTACATGAAGAATTTCGCCAACATCTTGCTGCCCACATACGCGCCCGCGAAAAGGAAGATCGCGAACACCCAGCCCGAAACGGACATGGTGGTAATGCCGCTGTACAGGGCGCCGATGTTGCAGCCAAAAGCGATGCGCGCGCCGTACCCCATCAGAAAACCGCCGAGAACGGCCGCCACGACCTGGCGCGGCGCCTTGATCTTTTTGAACTTGAACTGCGAGGCGAGCAGGGTGGCCGTCAGGGCGCCGAGAATGATGCCCAGGTTGCGCACGGAACCAGGGTCGTCGAAAAAGTTCCGGGCCAGCGTGGCTTGCGCGCTTTCGGTTGAAAAGTAATACCACTTGTCCACGTTGCCGCCGACGGCCTGGTACAGCCAGGCGCCCCAGTTGGCAAAGGCCCCGGTCACGCCCCAGGGGTCGCCCGTGGTGGACAGCGTGGCCGCCTGAAAGACGGAAAGCAGGACCGCGCCCGTTATATAGGTGAACGGGTTTTTGAAAATTGCGACATAGAACGGATTTTGGCCTATTCTGTCGAAAAAATTTTTCACGCTGCTCATGGGGCACCTTGCCTGTTTGTTGTCTCTCTGGCGTATCCGTGACGGATGATCCGGTTTTTCCCGGCCGCCCTGGAGAAGGCGGCCGGGAAAAACACTATTTCGCCTTTTCGATGACGACTTCCCATTCCCCGTCGTCGACTTCCTCGATTTCCACGTTGTGGCCCTGCTTACGCGCCCACTCGGGAACGTTTTTCATGGCGCAGCTGTGGTCGATGCTGACGATGAGGATGTCGCCGACAGCGAGTTCGGCCATTTTTTTCTCCGTTTTCATCAGGGGTACGGGGCAGGCTTCGCCCATGCAGTCAAGGGTGTATTCGGCCATAACATTCTCCTTCAATAGGTTACATATATTCAGGTATCTGCGCGGGAACGGGTCACTCGCCCGTGCCCATTTTTTTCTGTTCCCAGAGCATGCTCGCCCGGTACAGGCAGAGGATGATCAGAAGCTGCACCACAACCGCGCCGGTCCAGCCGAAAATATCCGGCAGGAAGATTTTCGGCCCGTGGACGATAAAGTTTTCCTTCCACCAACCGAAGTGCGCCGCGCCGACAAGCGAGCCGACGACGAAGAAAAAGAGCGACAGCCATTGCATGGCAAAGCCCTCTCCCACCCGCATCAGCGTACCCGAGCCGCAGCCCCCGGAGATGACCATGCCGATGCCGAAGATGAAGGCTCCGAAAACCGTGGCAAAACTTATGGGCACCACGAAGTTTTCGCCGGGCAGGGGAAGCCCGATGCTGACCGCGCCGTACTGGATGGCCGCGAACAGTATTGTTGTCACGGCAAAGGCGATCAGCACCGCCTGGGAAAGGGAGGTGCTGCCCGTGATGCAGGGGTCGCGCAAGGACGCTGTGAAGCAGAAGCGGGACTTTTGCAGGGCGTTGGATGAAAATGGATGAATTTGTGGCTTGACTAATTATTCTTTACTGCCAGTTCCACCGCGACAAAAGTTTTCAGCGCTTCCTGAACCGCCAGGACGGAAGCCGCCAGCGCTTTTCGTTCCACAGGGCTGCCTGGGGCAGAGGCGATTCGGTCTTCGCATATGCGAATCATAAGCGTGGTAAGTTCTTGAGCGAGTATATTGAATTGGCGCATATCAGCGGAGGTCTGATCGTTTTTAATTTTCGCATTCCTATCCTTTCCAGTATGTTATGGAAAACATAAAACAGGGAAAGGCCGTAGACAGATCTTCGTCCTTTCCCTGTTGCAATGTCCTTTTTGTGGATACATTTGAGGTGGCAGACGCGGAGCCGTTTAAGGCTGTCTGTTGGCCACCCATGTATTTCCAAGAAAGAACACCAGCCCGATTATTGCCGGAACCACAGGGGCTAATGCCTGTCCAAGGTAAATGCCTGCCAGCCCTTGTGCTAAAAAGACTTCCAGAATCCAGATAAAAGGAAGCCTGAGCACAAGAGAGTCCAGCAGAGAGTTGAACAGAGCGAGCCTGGGAGCCCCTGCGCCAACGGCGAAGGAATCCAACGTGTACATGGTGACATAAAACAGGCAATTCACTGAACAGCAAACGCGCAGATACTGCACTCCCGCATCAACAAAACCCTGCTCAGACTGTCCAAACAGCATTATGACCTGCCCGGCGAAAACCTGAACCAGGAGGACGAGTATGCCGGTCGCAGTCAGGCTGCAAAGCAGCCCTTTACGGACAACCTGCCGCACTCTGCCGATGTTTCCCGCGCCTATATTCTGCGCGGTCATGGCCGTTACAGCCTGGCCGATCGCCCAACAAGGCATTGCCGCGAACGTGTTGATCTTCAAACCAACGCCCGCCGCTGCGGCTACAGTCAGACCATAGGTATTGATCATGCCGGTGATGACCAGATAGGAAAAATTGACCACCACCATCTGCGCCGCATAGGGCACGCCCACGCGAACAAGATCTGTCAGTTTGCTTTTTGCTTCTGTAAAACCTGCTGCTTTCAATCCGGAAAGCAAGCCTCGCTTGCGCAAGTCTTGCAGCCCGATGAAAAAAGCGCCTCCTTGGGAAATGACTGTTGCAATAGCCGCCCCCTTGGTGCCGAACCCCAGCCAACCAACAAAAAGCAAGTCCAACACGATATTGAGCACCGTCGCTGCAACCGCGAAACGCAACGGGTTTATCGAATCTCCAAGACCGCGCAGTATGGCGGAAACGGCATTGTAGCCAAAAACGAAGACAATCCCGACGCTGAGGATACGCATATACTCGTTTGCATCAGTCAATGCTTCGTCCGGCACTTCCATCAGCCGAAAAAGCGGGCCGTACCCTGCCAGGGTGGCAACCGTCACCACCAGCGACAACAAAAACATGGAGGCGAACAAGACACTCACGCTCAGGTTCTGCCCTTCGGTATCCCCGGCTCCTTTGCAGCGGGCAACGAGTACATTGCCCCCCATGCTGAAACCGATGCTGAAGGAGGTGATCAGAAAAACAAGCATGCTTGCGTTGCTTATGGCCGCAAGCCCTGTATCGCCTACAAAATGGCCTACAACCAGCATATCCGCCATACTGTATAATGACTGGAGAATATTGGTTGCCAGAATGGGAATGCTAAAGCGGGCCAGCGTCCGCAAAACATTCCCTTTTGTCAGATCCAATTCATGTGTATTCATGTAATATCCTTTGAAAAATAGAAAACGGAAGACGGCGCATACATGCGCGGCCTTCCGCAAAAAATTAATGTTCCGGCAGCGCCGGGCCATCAAATGAAAAAGGCCGCAGATGAAACATCATCCACGGCCTGAAATGTTATCGTCACAGATAACATTGCAGAACAGGCTTGTGAGCCTGCTCATACAAATGTCATCTGGTGATAATCAGGGCGTACCGCCTTATGTGGACAACTCCGGACAATGTTTCACCGAGTTCGGTTGCCGGAGCCTCTACAATGACAAGTTTCATATTCTCTCCAAAGATATTGCGCTGTGCGCCATAACATTATCTAATAAACGCATTTCCGGTGTCAAGCAATATCAAAATTCAACCATCAGGAAATGTTATGGTATCTGTGGAGACAGAGGACAATGCCTTGAATTTTTCTGAAAAAAGATTATTAAAAACTGCCCTTCAAAGGACACTGGTATCCCGAACCTTTTAACAAAACAGGAGACTGGATATGGGCAAAGTTTTGTTTGTCCTGAAGTTGCAGGAGCCGGAGGTGCGTAAAAAACATGCGCCGCCAAGCAAAAAGCACAAAGATGTCACTAAGTATTCCCGCAAGCTGAAACATAAGGCCAGGCGGGAAGAGGCTCCCGGTAACTCGGGAGCTTCCTGTTTAGAACGCCAGACGTTTATCTGTCTCGCCGAGGGCCGGGTGATAGTCGAAAAAGGCGGCGATGCGCTGGGTTGCCAGCGCCAGGCTGCCAAGGCCCAGCAGAAGCATGAACGGCAGATAGATCCAGCGCAGGCCGCTTTTCTTTTTCTCCGTGCCCAGGCCGTATTTTGCGGGCATGACGTTCTCCGGTGGAGGCCGTCAGGCGGCGCTGGGCTGGGGCGCGTGGCCCGCAGGGAAGATTATTGTTTCAGGCTAATTGCTCGTTCGGCCTTGACAGTGCCACCATTGAGTGCCACTATATGCCATGAACAGCAGACACCGAAAAACTCTTGCGGCAATCTTTACCAACCCAACACCTAAAACCATGGTGTGGGCCGATATTGAAGCGCTTCTGCTGGCGGTTGGCTGTGAAATTATTGAAGGTGACGGCTCACGGGTCAGATTCATTCGGGATGATGTCATAGGATATTTCCACAGGCCGCACCCCAAGAAAGAAGCCGCGCCGTACCAGATCCGGGACGCCAAGACGTTCCTGACAAAGTTGGGGGTAGAACCATGAACAACACCATGACATACAAGGGCTATACCGCCATTGTCGGCTTCAGCGCCGAGGATGAATGCCTTGTCGGGCATATTGCCGGAATAAACGACGTGATTGGCTTTCACGCGGACTCCGTGGAGGAAATCCGCAAGGTTTTTCACGAAACTGTTGATGATTACCTTGCCACATGCGCGAAAATAGGCCGAGAGCCGAACAAGCCGTATTCGGGCAAAGTTACTTTGCGGCTGCCCCCAGAATTGCATGCGCAGCTTGCCGTGCGGGCTGAAGCCAACGGCAGCAGCCTGAACAACTGGTTGGTATCCGCGCTTAGTCAGTCGGTAAGCAACCATCCCTAAGTAGGACGCCATGAAAGCAGCAGCAGCAGAAGAAAAAGACGCTCGGATGCAGGAAAGTCTGGCGCTGCTCCGTATGCTGGAAGCAAGCTCCGCTGATGTGGAAGCAGGTAATGTCCGGGATTCAGAGGATGTCTTTAACGATGCTCGCCGTATGATCGCCGCTATGCGAGCGGAACAAGAGTGAAGCGGCAGACGCATTTTCTACCTCCCCGCCTTGTAGGGCCGCTCAAATACAATATCTTTGGTGACAATGACGTTGAACTGGTAGCCGGGCCGGATTTCCAGCGTAGGCTTGATGTTCAGGTTCTTCTGCAGGAGCTGGAGCGTGGCCTGCCCAAGCTGCGCGGCCAAGGCCGAGCCCATTTCATCCTGGAGTGTGGGCGAATCGTCATCGCCGCCGCCACTGTTATCTAGAGAGTCCATGGAATAGGACATGCCGCCCGTGATCATGCTCATCAGAATGGCCGAGCCGAAGATGCGCAGATAGTGGTTGTTCACCTGATCGGTATAGCCCGCGTTGCCCGCCATATCCGAACCGGGCATGGCTCCCAGCGTGACGGCGGAGCCGTCCGGGAACACCAGGCGGTTCCAGGCCACCAGTACACGTTCCTGACCGTAGATGACGCGGGAATCGTAGACGCCGAAGAGCTTTGCGCCCTGCGGAATAAGCAGTTGCCGCCCGGTTGCCGTGTCAAAGACGTTCTGGGAAACCTGCGCGATGATGTTGCCGGGCAGATCGGAATTGATGCCTGTCACCATAAGGCCGGGAATGATCGTACCGGTTTTCAATTCCAGAGGCTGACCGGCTGTGCGGGAGTGCGGCAGTATCCAACTCGCGTCCTTTTCCGCCCGGTTGAAAAAGGCTTCCTTGTCCTTATCGGCGGCGGGATCGTAGCCGTTTTCCCGCATGGCGGAGAGATCGCGGCTTACATCCAGGGAACTGTCCCGCCGCTGTTCTTCCCGCGCTATTGCCGCTTGTTGCCCAAATTGGTCAGATGTGTCTGACTTTTTCATAACACCAAGGGGCGCGGAAAGCGCCGTGAGCCGGGCCTGTGCCTTCATGCGGCGCAGATTTTCCAGTTCCTGACGGTACTGGTCGGGCTGTTCCTGTTTACCCTGCACCACAATCAGCGGTTCGCGCTTCCGCGCATCGCCCCGCTCCGGCTGTGCAATGGCCGGGGAACCAGCGGGCGGCATCAGGGCGAGGCCTCGGCCTTCGCCCATGAGCAAGGGGCGTTCCTCTTCCTTGATGTCCACCTTGGGTGTTGCCGTCTGCTCTTCTCCCTGGTTGTGCGCGAAATTCACGCTGTAAACCAGGATGCCGAGCAGAAAGAGCCCGGCCAGCAGCACGGCATACAGCGGCCAGCGGCTCATGCGGGCCACGCTGACCTTTTTTACCGGCTCCAGGCTGTTGGGGGTTTTGTCGCTCATGGTTCCCCCTATTGCAGAGCGTCTATCCGCATGCTGGGGCCGGTATCCCAGGCATGGCGGGCTTTTGCGGCGGCCTTGCCGGCAAAGGAGCGCCGGAATTCCTGTTCGGTTTGGCTCTGGCCCGCTTCCGGCTGGCCGCTGGCCGTGTACGACCGCGCAATGGCCTTGCCGCCCCCGTTCGGATCGGACAACCGCAGTTGCAGATACCAGGCGGATTTTTCATCCAGCGCGTCCAGAGTATAGGCGACGACAAGCACATCAGCGGATTCCGCAGCGGCCAGGGTGAAACCCTTTGCCCGCAGACCGTTTTCAAAGGCAGCGGCGAAATCGTTGCCCGCATCCTTGGCCTGAAGCAGATGCAGGGAGGTATGGCCGGGCGGATACAAGGCCGAAAGGCAGGCAACCGCATCGGCGGCAATGGCCGACACCGCGCCGCGCTCCGGCAGCGGCCCGCACCAGGAGCCCACCGGCCCGCGTACCGCGCAGCCGGAGGCGAACAGCATCACCAGGCAGAGGGAACCGGCGTTGCAAGAGCCGGGACAGCCGAGAACATTGAGAACAGCACAAATGCCAATATCTTTTTCATGGAGAACCTCATTGCTCGTTTTGGTTGGGTTTCACAGGCGCGGCGGGCGTCTGAGCGCCGACGACCTTGCCAGCCGAAAGGGACGTGATGTAGACGCCGCCGGGGTTGCGCAAAAGCACCGCGTCTACGGTCGGCGGGTTGATCTGGACCGTCACCGTGGCTTCATAAACATGCGAATCGAGCAGAACGCCCGCATGGCTGCGCACGGTTTCCACCCATTCCACCCGGTAGGAGTCGGAACTCACCGGCAGGGGCAGACCTTTGATTTCCACATGCACCAGCTTGCCGGATTTTGCGATTTCGTAAGGGTTGTTGGCTTCGTACCATTCGCGCAGAACGCCTTTGGCGCTTCCGGCCATGAAGAAGCTCAGTCGCTCGATCATTTTCTGCTGCAACTCCACGTCCGCCGTGACCGTGCGCCAGTTGCTGATGCAGGCCGCAATCTCCGCCTGGATAAGGCGCTGCGGCGTGGCGCTGGCCCTGTCCGCCCGCGCCATAACAGAGGATTTGCCCAGCTTGTCCACTTGAATGATGTAGGGAACCGTCTTCACCTGGCTGGCCTGCATGACGTTGCCGGTGATGGAAATGCCGGTGAGGATGAGGCAGAAGAACGCCACCATGCGCCATTGCGCGGCCCGGCTGATATAGGAGCCGTACCGCTCCAGCCATTCTTCCCGCCCGTTCAGATAGGGGTTTCCCCCTTTTTCCTGCACGGGCGGTTTTGCTTTTGATTTGAAAAAAGACATGACTACCACCTATGATTTGTCGTTTTGGTTCATGCGGGCGCGTTCCAGGCGTTCCTGAATTTCGGAGCGCGTCCGGGTGCTGAGAGACTTTTCCCCGGAGGTCTTGGCATCCTGCCTGGCTCCCCACAGGGACTTCGCCACGCTGGCCGCTTTGCCGAGGCCTGTCGCGCCTTCCATGCCCGCCACCTTGGAAGCGTCCTTCACATTCTGGATGGTATTGCTGCTGGCGACAGCCGCGCCAAGGGCAGCGCCGCCAACAGCGGCGGCGGAAGCGGTAAGCGCCGCGCCGCTGGAAACGTGCGAGCCGTTGATGATGCCCGCGCACACGTCCGGCAGGGATTTGACCAGGGCCAGCAGCACGACCGACGCGCCGATGACCACGAAGATGTCCTGAAGCTCCGCCGTGGACGTGGAAAAGCTTTCGATAAAGGCGATGCCGATGCCCAGGACGAGCTGCATGACAAAGAGTTTGAAGGCCACGGCCAGCACATAGCGGATGGCGTTGACGGCATAATCTTTGAGAAAGGAACTGCCGCCGAAGGCCACCAGGATCAGCGCCGCCGCCATCGCCACCATGGCTTCGCACTTGATGAAAACCACCTGCGCGGAAATGAGCGCGAAACAAACGATAATGACCAGCGCCGCGATGAGCAGCGCGATGGAGTTGCCCGGAGACCAGACGGAGAGCTTGTCCAGCACCAGTTTGACGAGTTGCATGCCGGTGAGGAACGGCGATTCCGAGGAATAACCGCCAGGAGTCAGTTCCCTGCCAATCGCGCCCAGGCCGTTGATCAGGTTCCAGGCCCATTCTTGGTAGTAGTTGATGACGGCCAGGAAAAAACCGGCCATGAGCAGGAGCATGACGAATTGTTTGAAGATGTCCGTAATCTGATCGCGGTTGAGCGCTGCCTTGATGCCCAGGAAACACACTTCCAGAATGACCAGCCAGCGGAACACGATCAGCGCGTATCGCTTCAGGGTCGGTTCCCAGTCGCTGGTTTTGTTGTAGAACTCGCGTACCAGCGTGGACACGAAATCTTCATTGGCAGCATGGGCTTCCCCGACACCGATGAAGACCGCGCACAGCGCGAGCGCCAGGACGGCCAGCGGCAGATAGTTCCTTTTCATGGAAATACCCGCCTAAAAGGGATCGGGCTTGGCTTTGGCCTTGCCGATCCGGTTGGTTTTCAGGGTGTCCCGCCAGGCTTCCTCCGACATCTGGCTTTCCTTCTCCGCCTTCATCTGGCTGGAGAGCTGGGACTGCACCTGTGTCGCCATCAGTTCCCGCAGTTGCCGGGCTTCCTGCACCTGGAGCGCGGAAAGCTGGTTGCCCGCCATGATGGCCTTCTGCTGGCCGTCCGGCGTAGAAAGCAGTTCGTCAATGTAGCTCTGGAAGCGGGCCGGGTCTTTCTGGAGATCGGCAAGCTGCTGGCCGGAAAGCTGGAACGTGGCCTGTGAAGCCTGATCAACGGACTCCGCCCATTTATCCCATTCCTCCCGGTAGCGGCGGCTGGCTTCCTCCATCTGTTCAGGGCTCGCCCCGGCCAGAGTGCCAAAGAGCGCCTGCTCCGGAAACAGCTTGGTGAAAATCTCGCCAAGGGCAACGATGTCGCCGCGCTGCGTTCTGAGGGTGCTGGAAAGATTCGCCAGACGTGTCAGGCTGTTCTTGAGTTCATTGACCAGGTTGCCTACAGAGCTTTTGGATGACCTTGGATTTGCCTGGATTTGGGGATTTGAATTGCTTTGGAAAAAGCAAGAGCGGCAAGGTTTTTTACACCTTGCCGCTCTTCTTGATACCCAAATTTGGCGTCCCCAAGGGGATTTGTATATTTAATTTAATAGTATAGTATTATTAACTATTTTTAAAAACATTTATTTCCTACGCGAAACCTAATACACATCGGCAAACCGGAGGAAATCCCCACTTTGGGGAATTGAATCGCTCCCCCCAAGTGGTCATTCTACGCATCAAATTTGTTTCATATAAGGTGCATATTTATCAAAGGAGAAAACGCTTATAGCAGAAAGCTGCTTACCTGTATATCCGCCAAAACTAGCGCAGCACCTTGTCCATAAGAGACGCATAACTATCCACAACATCATAGACAACATCCTTTGTGCTGATGGCCTTGAAGTGTTCTCTGGCGCAATGTATTTTTGCCTTTTCTATTTCGCGAAGTTGCATGGACTGCATTGAACCTTTGGTTTCGGCGACGAAGTAGATATGCTTGACGTTGCCTTCGTTGAAAGCGATGGCCCAGTCAGGATTGTATTTGCCTACCGGGGTGGAGATATAAAAACCGCCCGGAAGTTTGACATAGACGGCTACTTCTTTTGAGGCGTCCAGGTCGCTTGCGAAATTGCGTTCCCCGCTGGAATCGTAGAGCACATGGTCATACAGGTGCTTGCTGGTGGTCATGGCATTCACGCCAAGTTGGCCCTTCATGGTCGGCTCGGTAAAAACAGTGGTGTCATAGGCCTCTTCCAGCTTGTTGTAGCTGATATGCTGTATGATTACCGTGGCCTTCTGCTCGTTGATAATGTTTGCGGCCTTGAGTATGAAGTCTTCCGGGTTGCTTTTGAACTGGTTGAAAACGTCCGGCGCAAGCCCCTGGAGTATCGTGGCGACTGCCACACGGGTAAGGCCGGTTTCCGCAACGATTTTGCCGAGCAAATCATATTTGACCCCGGCGGTCACGGCAATCTGGGTGCGGCGTATTTCCCATTCCTTTTTGGTGAAGGCCGTCCCGGTTTGCAAGGCTTCACGCGACGCTATTTCTTCCATGCTGCCGCTCTCCACCTTGAAGTAAATTTTGGAGACAATCAGTTCCTTGTTCAGGGCGGCGATGGATTTTTTCACCAACTCGTCAGTGTCAAAATCAACCACATAGGCAGACTTGGCGTTGATGTGCGCCCAAAGCTTTCTGAAAACGGCGGATTCCAGTTTGCCCCGCTCAAGCTTCAATTCCACATTATTGCTTCTGGCGTTTTCCGGCTGCATGGCGCGGCTGTCATAGATGGTATCCAATATGAAAACAATATCCGCCGCACTGTCCATGACTTCTTCGGCCACTTCCACTGCACCCATCTTTTTATCATCATAATATTTGTCCGTCAGGATGCCTTTTTTGACGTAGCCACTGGTAATCAGGCCTTCATAAATGGCCTGGGCGATATCCGCATCAACAACCTGTTCCGTGCCGGAAGAGTCGCGAATAACCTTGCCTTTGAACAGGTCGGCTGTAACCTTTTGCGGCCTGTCCGCCACAACTTCGGCCAACTCTTCCTGCAAGCCTTTGGCGAACTTGTCATAACTTTCGCTGGCAATGACAGTGAGCACGTTAAGCGCATGGACGTCTTCCCCCAACAGGTTGCTATCCATGCGTTCGCCGGATTGATTGACGGAAAGGCGCAGGCCGCGTCCGACTTCCTGTCGTTTGCGCACATCACTGCCGCTTTGCTTCAGGGTGCATATCTGGAAGACGTTGGGGTTGTCCCAGCCTTCGCGCAGAGCGGAGTGGGAAAAAATGAAGCGCACCGGCTCTTTTTTGTCGAGCAGACGCTCCTTGTTTTTCATGATCAGGTCATAAGCGTTCGCATCAGCGGATTCTGTCGAGCCGCGCTCGGTCTTGCTGTTGACGAATTTTTCCTGGCCGGTCTTTTTATTTTTGTCGATGGAAAAATAACCTGCATGGGTCTTATGTGCGGTGTGCTTGTCCAGTTCGCGCAGGTATGCTTGGTCAACACTCAGGTCTTGGTGCAGTTCTTCGACAATCTGCGCGTATTCTTCTTCAAACATATCACCGTAGGTGCCGTTGAGGGGGTGCCCGGCGGCGTCATATTGTTTGTATTTGGCGACTTCATCAATGAAGAACAGAGAAAGCACCTTGATATTCTTATAAAAAAGATGTCGTTCTCGCTCGATGTGGGAAAGGATGGTTTCCCGTATCTGAATGCGGCGCAGATGCTCTTCGTTGACGTGGCCAATGACGTCACCGGCAAAAAGCTTGGTGCCGTTTGTGAATTCTATGCTGCTGTCGCGTCCGTCAATGCGAGTTATGGTGTAACCGCTTTTGTATTCGTCCAGCTCGCCGGAGTTGTGGTACAGGTTGAAACCCTCGCCCACGGTGCGCCGGGCCTTGCGCACGCCTTGTTTGCCCTTGACGTCGAACTCGATAGTGGCGGTAGGGTTGCCCTTGGAAAGGTTGATGCTCTCCAGGTAAACGTAGCCCTCCGTGGCCGTGCTGCCGGTGGCGGAAATACCCTTGACCGCGATTTTTTTGACCAGCTTCTTATTGTACGCCTCCATAGCGTCCAGGCGATAAACCATATCGTAGAGGCTGTCTTTTTTGTGGGTGGCGGAATAGCGCAGGGTGAACAGCGGGTTAAACTGCCTGAGCCCTTCTTTGGTTTTCGGGCCTTCAACGGTTTGCGGCTCGTCAATGATCAGAATAGGGTTGGTTTTGGCCAGAAGATCGATGGGCCTGCGGCTGCGGAAGTCGTCCAGCTTCATGTGAATGCGGCGGGCGTCTTTGCCTCGGGCGTTGAAGGCCTGGGCGTTGATGATCATGGCATTGATGGCGCTGTCTGCGGCAAAACGGTCTATTTCCGTCAAATTGGCGGAGTTGTAGATAAAAAAGCGAATTTTCCTGCCGTAATCTTCGGCAAAGTGCTCCTGCGTTGCCTTGAACGTGCTGAAAATCCCTTCCCGAATGGCCACGCTGGGCACCACAATGATGAACTTGCTCCAACCGTACCGTTGATTCAGTTCATACATGGTTTTGATGTAGGTGTATGTTTTGCCGACGCCCGTTTCCATCTCCACCGTGAGGTTGTAGCGGCCCGCAAGCTCTTTGGAAGGTGGCAGGTTGTGCGCCCGTTGCACCTTTTGCAGGTTTTCCAGAATAAGCGCGTCTGTCATGTGTGGCAGAAGCTTGTGGTTGTTCCAGCCGGTAAAGTCCTGCCCGTCTGAAAGAGTATGCTGCGCTCCGGCATCAATACCCTTGTCGATCATATATGTGGGCACAAGACAGGGTTGGCCGGTGAATACATCGCACACAGCCTTAGCCGCATCCGACTGGAATTTTTGATGTTTAAATTGCAATTTCATTGTGTATCACCGTCTGGTTCCGATGTATCGGTTTCCGGCTGTCGCATTTCCTCCAGCTTACGGAGATACCTGTCATAGTCGGATTCAAAAAGTTTATCCTGAACAATGCGGTACTTTTCAAACTCGCTTTCCGCATGATCTTTAGCTATTTGCGCAGAAATACTTCCGGCATGGGTCAGCAAGTCGTTCCCGTCCGCTTGCAGGATCAGGTCAAGGTGTCTGGCCCAATCCTGCATGGTCATGGGAATGCGGCGCATGGTGCGGCGCTCGGCCAAATCCAGGTAGGCGGAAACTATGCGTTCCAGGCTTTGCAGTTCTTCTTTGGTGAGGTAGTTTTTGGCAACGGTCACATCGGACTTGATGATTTTTCCTTCCGGCGCGTTTTCCCAGGTGGACAGCCCCATATGCTCCTTTTTCGCATCGGCGCGGCGATGCACAAGTTCCGCCGCCGTTTGTTTGTGTGTGGCGTAGTGGAGCTTGTTCTGCACCTTGGCGAAAAATTCCTTGGTTGTTTTTGCGTCACGGTCATAATCAAGAGCGGTTGCGTAAATATCGGTTATTTTCTGGTGGAAGCGCCGTTCAGAGAGGCGTATTTCCCGAATTTGCTCCAGCAGCTCTTCATAGTATTTTTCCGTAAGAGGAGAACCGCCGTTTTTTAAGCGCGGCGCGTCTATGACCCAGCCTTTGATAGTGTAATCTTTGGCAATTTGGTTAACCCACTTACGAAACTGCACCGCCCGCACAGAATTGACCTTGAACCCCACGGCGATGATCATTTGCAGGGCATAATGATCAACCTGCCGCTCAACCTGGCGTTGCCCCTCATTTTGAACTATTAGAAATTTTCGAATAGTTGCCTCCGGCAACAGCTCGGAATCTCTAAATACTTTTTTAATATGATAATTGATGGTCGGAACTTCAACATCATAAAGCTCGGCCAGCATTTTCTGGCTGAGCCAGATGTTTTCATCCTCATAGCGCATTTCCACACTGCGAGCGCCGCCACCAGCGGCAGCGGCAAAAGTCAAATACTCTGCGGCGCTGCTGCGGACAGCAACAGTGGTGTCTTGTTTTTTCTTCATGCCGCGCCCCACTACAGTACCTTGACGGTGGTATTGGGGGCCATGAGCTTGAAAATCTCTTCCACATTAATCTTGGCCGAGGCATCGGCAAAGCTGCTGTCGCGGAAGACCACGCGCAGGGGCTTACGTGCCGCGATTTCCCGCACAACGGTTTCGCTGACCTTGGGCGCGAAGCAGGCCATGAGGTCGCCGTTATTGTAGGTGTGGACAGTAACGCCGCCTATTTTTTCGCTGGTATGCGGCAGAGAAAGCGACAACCCCCATTCCAGCAGGCAGCCGTAGAGCAGGTCCATATCATCGCGGTCATCTTTAATGTTGCTGATCAGATCGGTAAGCTTGCCCTGATCGTATTCCCCAGCGCCGTAGTAGACATCTTTCATGTTGGTGCTGTCCAGCTTGAGAACACGGAAGCCGATATCGAGGTTATCAATGCCGTCTTTACCCGCGTTATCGGCCTTAATTTTTTCGCCTGCACGGCGGATGCGTTCTTTGCCGATTTCGCAGATATTGGCATACCCGGCCTTGGCAGCCTCGGAATCCGGCGCGCATTCTTCTGGAAGTTGCACCATGATGAATTTGCGGTTGCCGCCGTCTTCGGCATTGAGTTGGGATGTAGCTTGAGCAGTAACGGCAGCGCCCGAAAAAAAATCCAACACTATGGAATTGTCGTCTTCGTGTAAAGAAATTACCCATTTGATGAGTTGGGTCGGTTTTGGTGTATCAAATATTTTAATACCAAAGAGTTCTTTTAGCTCGCGGGTGCCTTCTGCATTAGTCCCAACTTTATCAAGCCATGTAGACCACCCGACAGTTTTTTTAGTATCGCGAATTTTTACATATGGCACCCATCTTTCAGTCTTACCATCTACTGTAACTCCAGAATCAAAAGAAGTGAGTTCCCAGTGAAAAAAATCCGTTTCCTGCTGTGCAGCCAAAATACTATTATTCTCTTTACCCCAACGCCAGTGTCCTTCCTTTCCATCATTTCTGTATGGGTAAACAGAAAAACCATGTGGCGTTAGCAATTCATAGAACTGATTAGGTCTATCTTGACGCAATGACGCTCCACCCCATTTCATCAATTCTCTTCCTTTTCTATAGGGGCCAAATTGATCCGTAAGGTTTAGTTCCCCAGTTGCCTTTTCGGTTTGAGTAACAGTGTTTTCTGACTTATTCTTAGCATAGACTAGCAAATATTCATGCCCAGTTCTGAGACCAGTCTTTTCTTTACCTCCGCTGGCTTCGGATAGCCAGGGGGCGCATGCTAACTTATTGTTAGAACCAAAAAGTTCATCCATAATTTTCCCAAGTTGGAAAATTTCTTTGTCGTTAATAGAGACGGCAATTATTCCGCCGTCTGCAAGTAAATTTAAAGATAATTTTAACCTGGCGTAAATCATGCTACACCAATTGGAGTGAAATCTTCCAAAGCTTTCAGAGTTACGAAACAACATTATACCATCTTTGTCATATACGCCAAGATCGTCATCATATTCATCTTTTGTTATAGAAAATTTATCTTTATATAGAAAATCATTTCCAGTGTTGTATGGAGGATCAATGTAGATAACATTAATTTTGTCGAGGTAGCTTTCTTGCAACAATTTGAGCACATCAAAATTGTCGCCCTCAATGTAGAGATTTTCAGTGGTGTCCCAGTTTTTGCTCCCACTACTGCGGTAAGTGGTACCTGTACTATCCAGCCCCGTAGGGATAGTTTCGTCTTCAACAACAGGGCGCAAAGTTTTTCGTATTGGTTTGCCAGCTTCCACGATAGAGGCCTTTTTGCCGACCCAAGTGAACTCATAGGCCTCATCACCTTCCACAACGTCAGCGGAAAGAAGCTGCTTGAGCATCTCAAAGTTGACGGCCTTTTTCAGCTTGCCGTTCTCGTCTTTGGCCTCGGTAATGGCACCGGGGAAGAGCTCCGCGATTTTATCAATATTCGCCTGGGTCAAGTCCTGGCTTTCCATACGCATTTTATCCACTTAAACCGCCTCCATAGCATTAGGCTGTCCCTCAGCTTCCGCGTCGGGTTCACCTGTTTCTCGCATCATCATTTTATAGTGGTTCTCGTGCCCCATTTTATCGAAAATCAACCGGAACACGCGAAGATAATTTTCCAGAGTATCAGACTCATAGCACATAACAAAATCGTCACTTATAAAGTGAGAGCCGTCGTTAATGCTGGCTATGAGCGCTTTACAAACGATTTTATCTTGCCCGTCAAATTCATTAATGCCGCGGTTTTCATAATCTAATCCGCCAATAATATTGAAATAGTACTCAAGAATGCGCCTCAACGTGTTAAATATGGTTACACGCTGGGTGTTTTCTGTATCCGCTAAATCCGCCCACAAAAGCTCATAGGATGTTTGGATAGGGTTCTTTGGGAACCTGACGATAGCACTAGCCTCGTCCCTTTTCCGCACTATCCAGTATGCAGTTCTTGTTGTTGGATATTCTGATCTACTGCCTCTAAATGTGACTTCTTTGTGGAAGTACACATTGTGCGTAAGAATAAATATTTGCTTGATTCCATGCTTTCTATCTACACAGTCGCTCAGTAATGTTTTTACTAAGGTTGTTATTATAAACAGCACGTTGCTATCAAGGCTCGAAATCGGGTCGTCTATCACAACTATTTTATCTTTCGTTATGCCGCTACGCTCAAAACTTCCATATACCAGATGAAAGAAATACAGAAACGCGATAAAATTATGCTCTCCTTCGCTTAGCGTTTTTTTGGCATCGCTTCCATCAGGGCGGATTATTCTATAGGTGCCTTTGGCGTCGCTATTTTCTGCGAGTTTGAAGCCTGTGAAGCCAAATCGCTCCAAGATGGCATTGATTGCATTCACAGTGGGGAGAACGCTGGTCAAGGTTTCTTCTCTTTCTGTGATCTGCTGCCGAATGGCCGTTTTCTTTTCATTTTCCTGACGGATTTTTTCAGAGATCTGCACAAATCCTTTGTTCAACCCACCAATTTTTTTATGGTGCTGTGCTATGATTTCCCGAAGCTCATAGGTGAAAAGCTTCCATATTTCCGCAGTGCATTTAGCTTGATTCTGTGCTTGGTTTTTTACGATTTCGTTATTCCGGGCTATTTTTTCGTTAAACGCCGCGATATGTACATTTAACTTTTGGATTGAGGCCAGAAGCGGCTCTATGCTGACTTCTGTTCCGGGCGACGCTATTTTTCCGGCAAGTATTTTCTTGTTCGCTTCAATTGTTTTTGCCAAGCTTTCCACTTCCGCGTTGAATAAGTCGTATTCCAGTATGGGAATGTTGCTCCCGGTCACGGCCTGCATGGTAGTCAGCAGCGATGCCATATTTACCGAATACTTTTGCGAAAACTGGGCAAGTTGAGCACAGTCTTTTTCATAGGATTCATCAAAGAAATTCCCGATGTCCTGCTGTATACTTTCAGGGATGATCTGTTGACAATAGGGGCATTTCCCATTGGCACGTTGCGAATAAGAAATACCTTGTTTTACCCAGTCACTATTTTGAAGATATTCAATAAATTTTCCGACAGGCGTATCAGTGCTTCCTGTAACGCGCTTTCCCAGCAATTCATTGGTTTCACTTTGCGCGATTAGGCTGACGTCAATTTGCGGAAGGATATTGTATCTTTCTTTTTGATCCCCATATGCGGAAAAATATAATTCTTCTATAGATTTAATGTCCGGCGGGGAGTCTTTATCCATGTGAGGGTATTCAGCCAAGCATTTTTGAGCAAACTTATCCTTGCTCCCTCGGTATCCAACCAGAGCATGAGCAAACTTTTCTCCATGCGTTTGCTGCGTAGCCCAACATGCATTATCCAAGTCCGTCTTGGCTTGGCGTTGTTCCTGCTCAAGTTTTTCTTTTGAAGTGGTAAGTGTTGTTATTAAGTTGTTAACGGATTCAAGTTCAGCTGTTTTACCGGCAATAAAGTCCTGGGCGTCTTTGGATTCCTCGCCAAGAGTAAAAATTCCCCCGATACGCTCGCCGAAGTTAGCCTCGACAAAATACTTTGTGTAGGACAGCACAGGCAATTCATCCTGTGTCCAGGAGATGCTGCACTCTTGCTCTGTAATTTTTCCTGAAATTACGTTGGCAAGGGTGGACTTACCGCTTCCGTTGCTGCCATAACAAAAATTGATATCAAGGGGGCACATTGATACTGGGTCGGTATATGTGGCGACCTTATGTAGGCGTACTTCTTGTATCAAATGAGTTCCCCCTCTTGTCCCAGGATTGGACTATCTGCCTGCCATCCCGTCTAATTCGGCTTGGAGTTTTTTAAGCTGCTCATTTAGTTCCACCTGCTTATTGAACTGCTTCTCTCGCCGCACCTTGTTTTCCAGCGCCGCAATCTGTTTGAGCAGATTTTGCCGTTCTTTGTCGCGGGCGACTATATCTTTCAGACTTTCGTCCGCTGTGCCCGATACGCCTGCCGCCAGTTTCTCCCCGGCTACTTGGCGGACAAAATTTTCATACACCGCGTCCAGGTTCAGGCCGCTCAGTGAAAGTGGCAGTTTTTCCCAGGGGAGCCAGTCGGTCTGGTAGTAAGCGTCCACCTTAAAGGCCGCCCGCCCGCCACCTGCTTCCTTATAGCCAATTCTGGCCTGAAACTCTCCCACAAATTCCAGCAAAAAAAAGATATGGTAAGGGATTTCCCGGTCAATGAGCTCCAATACGGTGTTATCCAGGCTACGCTGACGCAATTTTATCAGGAAGATTTCCAGCTCTTCCACCCGTTCGCCTTTGGCCACATTCAGCGTTTGCGCCGAGAGCTTGTTGCGCCAGGTGACGGTATCGATCTGTTCCGTAAAAACGCGCTTCAGCGCCGGAGTAATAGAAAGGTTCGCGTAAAACTTCTGTTTTGGGATACGCTTTTCAAATTGGGTGGATTCGGGCAATGCGAACATACTTTCCCTCATCGCACAACCAGGAAGCAAATTAACTCAAAATCATCCAGGCCGTTTATGGAGTTGACCAAGGCGGTTGTACCGCCGCTGCGGAAAAGGCTGTCGATGTCGCTTTCCGCCTTGGTTTCAACCATGGAGTTTATGGCCGCGCCCAGAAGCTTGGAATATGCCCGCATGTCTTTACCTTCCTTAGTTTCGGCGCTCAGGGCACGGCAAAGCGGCATATTCGGCACGGTTTTGCCTTTGCAAAGCAAGCGTAAGGTATCCAGCATGTTTTTGGGCAGCAGGTGGTTGCAAACAACAGCGCTATCCATACCGATGTAAACCATATAAAACGGGTGCAAGCGGTTTTGCCCGTCCACATTCACCCCGGTGTTGATATTGCGTAAAACATAGATAACGCCCGGCGGTGTTTCCGGGGTGGAGGGCACCACGGCGCTCATGCCGTAGGGAACGCTGTCCAGATCGCCGTTGTTTTTGACGTAGTCGAGCAAATCAAGGCGGAACTCATTCAGCCCCAAATCCATAATGGAGATGCCGCTGGACATTTCTTCAATATCCACCACCTCGTTTTGCAAGCGTTCAAGCTGGCGTTTGCGGTACTCCAGATCGCCCTGTTCTTCGGCATTGATAAGGTCGTCATCGCCGGTGGAAGTCATCACGCTGATTTTCATGCGTGTTTCAACGCGGCCTTTGAGGTTGATGTAGTCGTCCAGGTCAAGATCCGGCCAGAAATTGACCAGTTGGATAACATCATTGCGGCTGCCGATACGGTCAATACGCCCGAAACGCTGAATAATGCGTACCGGGTTCCAATGAATATCGAAATTGACCACATAATCGCAGTCTTGCAGGTTTTGCCCTTCAGAGATGCAGTCTGTGGCGATGAGGATATCAATGCTGTCCATGCTTCCCGGCATAAGCAGTTCTTTGTCCTTGGAGCGCGGGGAAAAGCAGGTCAGCACATTGTTCAGAGTGGGACGGAACCTGGGGATGGTGGTTCTGCCTTCTGTTGAGCCGGTAACCAGGGCGCTGTGCAGGCCGTACTTTTCACGCACAAAGCGGCTGACATTGGCATACAGGTATTCGGCGGTATCGGAAAAGGCCGTGAAGACAAGGAGTTTTTTATTGCCGGAGTTAATGGGACTTTGCTGCTTGCAGTCTATCAACTCCAGCAGGCTTTGCAGTTTGGCGTCATGCTGCGGGGTGATGTCTGCCACCATTAAGGTAAGCAGCTCCAATACTTCAAGATCTTCTCGCAGCCGTGCCCGCCAGGTTTTGTAATCCATGTCCGCGAGGTCGATTTTTACCTTGCGCCCGGCCTCGAAAAAGTCCGTATTCTGATCGTCCAAATCAAAATCTGCGTCAATGCACTGTGCGTCTGTAATTTCAAACAGCTCAGACATGGCCTTGCCGTTTTTTTCATACTCGTCAACCCCGGCTATCGTACCGGCGATCAGTTTTTTTACGCGGTTCAGGGTCATCTGGAAGGAATATACAGAGCTTTCCAGTCGCTTGAGAAGGTTGATGGACATGAGGCGGCGTATACCTTGTTCGCGCCCTGTCTGCGTTAGGTTAGAGCCGGATTGTGCGGCATATTTCTCCAGCTTGCTGGGGAAGATGTAGCTGGAAGGGGAATAAACCTCCAAATTAAGCTGCGTAAGGCTCGCATAAATCTGATTGTGGCTGATTGCTTCGTTCAAATCGGTAAGCGGCGGACGCAGGGAGATAGGCTTCAACCTATCCGGGAATTTTCCGATTTCTTCTGTGCTGTAATATTTTTCAATGTGTTTACGCGAGCGGGCAATGGTAACGCTATCCAAGACCTCAAAGAAATCAAAATCGAGAGATTGCAGGAGCGCATCTGTGGTTCGTTGCTCCGGGGGCAACTTTCCCCAGGCATTAAAGGTTTTTTGCGCGTTCCGAAAAATTTCATCAATAGGCTTTGCGGTATCCAGCTTTTGATTCCAGGCTGACGGCTTGCCTTCGTAAGCCAGAGCCAACTGATTTTTAAGGTCGATAAAGCGATTGTTGACAGGAGTGGCCGAGAGCATGAGTACCTTGGTTTTCACGCCGGTTCTGATTATCTTGTTGAGCAGGCGTAAATAGCGGTTTTCCCGCTCATCCGGGCCGGAAAGCTGTCCGCCGTTGCGGAAGTTATGGGATTCATCAATAACGACAAGGTCGTAGTTGCCCCAATTCAGGCGCTCCAGATCCAGGCCGCCAGACATCCCGCCACTACGGGAAAGGTCGGTGTGGAAGAGAACGTCATAGCGAAGGCGATCTGCCGCGATGGGGTTATTGATGTAGTTCGCCTTGAAGGTCGTCCAGTTTTCGGCAAGTTTTTTAGGGCAGAGTACCAGAACAGATTTGTTGCGATTCTCATAATATTTGATGACGCCCAGCGCGGTGAAGGTTTTTCCCAGGCCGACGCTATCCGCCAAAATGCAGCCGCTATATTGTTCAAGCTTGTTAATGACCGCAAGAGCCGCGTCTTTCTGGAAGTTATAGAGCTTGTCCCAGATGCAGCTTTCCTTGAAGCCAGTTGCCTCATTAGGCAGAACGTCCTCTGAAATGTCTTCGAGGAACTCATTGAAAATATTGTAAAGAGTGACAAAATAGATAAATTCTGGAGTGTTTTCGCTGTATGCTGCTGTGATGCTATCTATAACTTCGTCGGTAATATCCTGTAATTTGCTTTTGTCGTGCCAGAGATTTTCAAAAAGGCGTAAAAACTCAATGCTGTCCGGTTAAGCTGCCAAGGATAACAGACTGAGGTTATAGAGGTTTTCATTTTTTCGTCGTCGGGGCTTCAGGAGTTCTTCCAGCGAGTCTGTTCCGAGGATGTTCAGTGAGGCGATTTGGAAAAGTTGCTGCACGGACAGCCCTGTTTTACTCAGGAATTTCTGGTAGGCCAGGAGCAGGTAGACGGTCAGCGCGGTATAAATCTGAATCAATACAGCATTTTCCGTGTTCCCGACAAAGCTTTTGATGCGTAGATTCTGTTTGATTTCGCGAAAAAAGAGTTCGATTTTCCAGCGTTCTTTGTAAATATCGGCGATGGTGCGGGCGGACAGGCGAAAGTGATTTGTCAGAAATTCGTAACGCTTGCCTGTTTCGGCGTCCCGGTAGCCGATGCGACGCAGGCGCAAGACTTTTCCCCGGCTGTGCTTCACTTCGATAATGTGGTCGGAAGTAACCCCGCTTGTGCGGTTCACCGGGCGGCGCTCCAGCAGTTTGTAAACAGCGTTGTCCTTCAGGCGGGTGACGAAAAAGATGCCATTTTCGAGCAGGGTCTGAAACCAGGGGTAACTGACATAGCCTTTGTCGAAGGTCACGATGGAGCCTTTGGGCAGAGAAAGACTTTTCGCCATACGGCTTTCGTGCGTTTTGGCCACATCAACGGTGACAAATGCCGGGATATGACCATCGTGGTCAAGCACTGTGTTCATTTTGACGCCGCCCTTGTTTTGGCGGAACGTGGCCCAGGGAAACAGCGACAAACACAGGCTGATGGTGGTGGCGTCCATGCTGTAAAGTTTGCATTTGAAATGAAATTTGTGTTTGGAGGCCTTGGGAACACACAGGCTGTACATGTCGGCAAATAGATCTTTGAAAAAGCCCACAGGCCGGGAGTTGTTGGCATCGGAGAAAGTGGNCATATTTAACGCACCTTAGCCGGACAGCATTGGTAAAAACTCTTGGCTGTGCGGCATATCCAGCTTTGTTATCATGCTGTAACTGTTGTTGCCACGCTCATAGCCTAGGTCTACGGTGGTAAAACCGTTTATCGGCATGTAGGTAACAGCGGTTTCGGGTGTTCTGATATTAAAGAACCCGCCCATATTTTCTTTTGTAATATTTGACTTGAAAGTAGCTTTTTTCTTTATCCAGTCTGCACATTCTTTGGCGATGGCTTTTTGTGTAAGCTCGTTACGGAGCTTTATTTCAAATTCTGAACCATACAAACTACGTTCTCGGTAAAGGCGTGGAATATAAAATTCACGTTTCTCTTTTGGCGCTTTCTCCGCAACGAAAGTCGGCGATGTGAATATAAATTGAAGCTCTTCAATGGAATCAAGCTGCTTTTTTAACTTGCTATATGCATAAATAGAAAAGCACGCTGCGGCTATAGAAAGACGGCTTCCCTTGGCAAGCGTAATTTTCAAGTCGTCTTTCACGGTTTTAGTTATATTGTCGAAGAGTTCCATGCTTTTTTACATCCCGGTGTTAGATGGCGCATAGGCGTATTTACCCATGGAAATTAACTTTTATCAAGTGCCATCATGAGTACCAGCAAGCATGTCAAATATATTTCGCACTCGCAACTCATGCTGGAAAGCGTTGAGAAATTTCGGCACATGTGAAAGCGGCCCCGGAAATTCCCGAAAGCCGCTTGCCGTTTCAAGTGAAAATTTGATTCGCGTTACGCGCTACAATTCATCCAGCGGCGTATCTGGGGTAATGACGAACTCTCCTGGCTTGACCGTGGCGGGCCTGTTCGGTTGCGGCGCGAGCGCGACCTTTTTTGTTTCCACAGGCGGCGGGGGTGTGTCTGTTTTCCTGTCTTTCCCCCGTCTGAATTCGTTCAGGTATTTGGCGAGGGTGGGCGGCTTAATGTCGAGGCCTTTCTCATGGAGTTTTTCGGCAATCTCCTGGGTATCGAAGCCGCGCTTTTTCATTCGTTCCAATGTCGGAGCCAGGGCGCGGATAGCCTCTTTCACGGTGAGACTGCGGTTCCCGTCCAGAGTGACTTTGACGGGCTTGAGCTTGGCGAACGCCGTCTTGATTTCCTTGATTTGGGCTGTCGTGATATTCATGCTGTTTCTCTCCTGTATTTGTGACGGGGGCGGTTATGAACAAAGCCCCGGATTTTGCTTTTTGCCTTTGGCGGTCGAGCGGCACGTTCGCCCACGTTTCATGAAGTGAAGCATAGTGGGCTATAGCTTTGGCTTTCGCAAAGACGCGGCCCGGACGTTCGGTTATCCCTCAACGACCCATGCCCATGCCGCGTGACCGCCGCTCCAGATAGCGGGCCTTCTCCGCTTCCCGCTCCTCACGCCGGCGTTCGGCTTCACGCGCCTTCTGCCGTTCCTGCTCCTGGGCTTGGCGGGCGCGTTCCTCTTCCTGCCGCCGCGCCTGTTCCTCCGCTTGGCGCTTTCGTTCGGCTTCACGCTGACGGGCCTCTTCACGCTGCCCCCGCTCGTAATCATCTCGCATCATGGCGGCTGCCGTGTTCCAGCGGAAAAACTTTTCGGCTCGTTCCACACTGGCGAGAAGATTCTGATTGGTGCTGCTCAAGCTTCGCATTTCGGTAATGATTTTTTGGCGTTCCTCGGCATGTTGCAACTCAATGCCCAGAACTTTATCGCTTAATTCCCTGACCTGGGTTTGCAATCTCCCGTTATCAGCTCGTAGCTTTTCATTGTGCGCGTCCACGATACCTTTTGCCGCCAGCGCCTTTTTCTGCCGTTCAATTATCTCCTGGGCGGTTTCCAGCACGGACTTGAAATTGAGCATTGACGCCTTGGGAATGTCAGTTTGTTCAGAAAGGGCTTTTTCCGCCTCCTGGGCTTGCCGCTCGATAGATTGCAAACGCTCCTGCAACGCGGATTCTTCCAACTGGCGCTGTTCCAGTTCGGCGCTTTTGGCCTCAGCCTCCTTTTCCAGACTGTTCAACGCCTCCTGTTGCTGCTTGAACTCCCGCGTGTTCAGATGCTTTTTCTTCGCTCCCGGTTCCTGCTCGACACCGCGCTGCAAGTCGAAGCCACGGCTTTGCAGATGCCGGGGCAACTCGGTTTGCAGATTTTTCAGACTTTCCCGCGTATAGATTGTATTCGCGTTGAGCCGCCCATCCTGCGTGACCGGAACATGCAGAAAGTGCATGTGCGGCGTTTTTTCATCCAGGTGAACCATTGCGGAAATGACGTTTTCCGCGCCTACAAACTCTGTGAGAAACGCCTTGCTTTCCTCGAAAAAGCGCCGGGTGTCCTCCGGTGACAGTTTTTCAAAAAAGGCGCTGTCAGAGGACACGATGAGGCCGCACATATGCACGGCGTCTTTCCTTACCGCCTTGACCAGCAAAAGATCGTCAATACGATTCTGGATGGCCTCGCCGTAGTTTTCAACGGCGGATTCGTGCAGATCGTAGTTGCCCGCGCTCCGCTCGTAGTCGATATCCGGGTTGCTGCGGCTTTCGCGCTCACGGTTGTTGTGGCTCTGGATGCCCCGGACGGCCTCTTTTTTGAATTTATCCATGTGTAAGACGAGATAGGACATGGCTGGGCTTCCTTGTATAACTGTTGTCCCGTTCCCCATGCGGTTGGAGAGCGGTACACTTTTTCATTTTTCTTGGTACAAAAGTTGAAGACGTAGCTGGACGTAGCCGCACTTCATTGCATTAAAAATACGATGAATATTGCAGGTGTACCGCTGTACCGCCTCCTAGGGGGTGGTACAGCGGTACACCTGAGAGCTACGAGTCGATTTCCCCGTCCAGTTTCTTTTTCAATCGCTGGATAGCGCCCTTGGATTTGCCCATTTCCTCGGCGCAGTCGCGTATGCTGTAGCCGTCGCTCAAAAGGCGTTTCAGCTCTTCCAGTTCAACGTCTTCCAGTTCTTTTATCTGCCAGTGCAGGGCATTGCCCTCCGTAACCAGATTGGCCTCAAAGGACTTGGCGTCATCGCCAAGAATCCCCCGCGCCTTGGTTAGATGGACTTCAAAACGAGCGCCCTCGGTCACGTTGTATTCCCTGGGGCGGCGCAGACTGATTACCGTGTCCATGATGTCTTCCCTGGCGCTGGTGCCGCGCTGGTCGCCGGATTTTCCGGCATGGTGGATAAGCAGTACGGTTATCCCTCTGCGGCGCAAATCCAAAAGCCATGACTGTATGATCTGCCACGATTGGGACTCGTTTTCTTTCCCGGTGCGGCACAAGGTTGCGATATTATCCAGCACAACCATGTCCACGCCTTTCAGATACGGTTCCAGCATCATTTGGCCGCTTGTGGTGGATAAATCCGGCATGAGGCAGGGTTGTAAATCCGGGGTGATGATTGCCAGATTCTTTTTGGTATGTGAGGGAGCCGCCACTCCGCTGATAAGAGCGGCAAGACGGTTCTGCATCGCTATGGCGGGCATTTCTCCGTCCACATACAGCGTCCGTTTGGGCATGGGGGCGCGCCAGTCGAATACTTTCCCGCCGGATGCCACGGCCACGGCAACGCTCAAAGCCGCAAAGGTCTTGCCGATGCCGCGCGGGGCGTACATGATGCCTATGCCTTGTACCGGGAGAACCGGTTCAAGAAGAAACCCCCGGTCAGGTATGGGCATGGACAGAAACTCCCCCAAGTCCAAGGCCACGAGTGAGGGGGAGTTGTTGGCGGGAACCGGCACAGACGCTTCCAACTGGCGGCGGATTTCCTCTATCCCTTCACTTTGGTGCAGGTCGTTGAAGTCCGTTCCCGTTCCTGTGGTGAAGACCGGCAGAATAAACCGCGCACGGGCCGTCTGTGCGGCTTCCAGCCCCTTGCTGTGGCCCGCTTCGTCATTGTCGGCGCAAATGAGCATGGGGGTATCGGGAAACTTGCTCCGTGCGATGCCCGCCACGGAAGGAAGGTTGTTTGCTGAAAACGCCACATACACCGTGCAAGGGCGCGTAAAATCAGCTTTTTTTTCATCATTCCTGTCCCCAATTTAGAAAGAAACTACCGGCACAGCAGCCTCTGCCGCATTGTCCAGTTCAAAGAATTCACCTTCTGTAAAGCCATAACGCCGGGCGATAATGCTTGAAGGGAACGACTGAATGACAATGTTCAAATCGCGGACCGTGGCATTGTAGTAACGCCTGGCCATCTGGAGTTCTTCTTCCAGCGAGGTGAGCGATTCTTGTAGTTGCATGACGTTTGTATTGGCTTTGAGGTCAGGATGGTTTTCCATCACCGCAAACAGGCGGCCCATGGCTTGGTTAAGCCCGGATTCTGCGGCGGCGACAGCGCTTACACCGCTGGCTTGTTGGGCCGCGGTACGCAAACGTGCAATTTCTTCCAATACGGCCCGTTCATGCTGCATGTACCCTTTAATTGTGTTGACGAGGTTGCCAATCAGGTCATGGCGGCGTTTCAACTGTACGTCGATGCCACTCCAACCTTCTTCTTTGAGTGTTCGCATGTTGATCAGTCGGTTATAAACGCCGATCCCCCACACTATGACTATAACTGCCAAAACAATGATGCTAGCTATTGTACCCACCAGATACATGGGAAAACTCCTATTTGGTTACACAAGGAAAGCCTTTTCGCGGCTTTACTCCAAGAGTTACTTGGATATATTTTTTCAGACATCCTTGTCTGGTTTCATTGTTGACGATGACAACCGCTGCTGATCAATTTTTTGTAAAAGGGGCAAACCCCGGATCCAGTTCGACAGAGCCGTCCACACCGCTGAACCGGGGCACCCAACAAGAGAAGGTCTTTCCAGCCCGGGCGCAGACGATCAGATTGGGCATACCCTCCGGCACATGATGCCGGAAAAGGTAGACGTCGCCATTTTTCAGTGAATATTTGCCCAAAAGCTCACCGGGCGTGGGCCTACCTTGTGCTGTGAAATCCCCCACAGTGAAAAACTCCAGGATTAGATCCTTTTGCGATCTAAGCAAAAAAGCGCTCTCCGATGTGCGGTCGCCCCCGAGCTTGCTGCTGGTCAAAGAGTCATGGATATCGCCTGAAATTGATGGAGCATCCGCATCTATCGATTCCACTGCGGGATTGACGCCGATATACTCTACACTGACCAAAGGTTCGATTTTTACCTCAGCTGCGGCAAATTGAGTGGAGAAAGCGAACACGGCAACGCAAACAATGAAAGCGACCGCTGTGAAAACACTATTTTTTGTTTTTCCCATGAATAGGTATCTCCTTGTGAACTGCAAAGCCGTTAATCAAGATCCGCGTCATGCCCGCCTGTGCGAACCTGGTTGGCGGCCGGACGCACTTCAACGTAGGTGCTATGATTGTTGACCACGTACCAGAGTCCGTCTTCGAACTGCTTCACGCCCAGGATGCGGGGGTTGTCCGCGCCGGAACTCCAGATTGTAAGAGAGACATAATCCCCCTCCTGCCGGGAGGTATTGAACATCAGCCGATAGTTGTCAGGATCCATGGTATAGCTGTTTTCCGGGCTGGTTCCTTCCGCGAAACTGCGAAAGATATAATGGTATGAGGGATTTTTGAGCCGGGAAACGAAGGTGGCCAGAGCTGCGGAGCGTTCCCAATTTTTACCTTCATGCATGCTGTAGCGCACCATCTTGGCGCCTTCCGCTTTTCTCGCAGGGTCGATGTAGGAATAGAGCGCATCGAAGTACATGCGTACGGCACCTTCCGGGCTGGTACCGATGGTCTGGTAGCGGTCTTTGAAGGCTTGAAACGTAACCGGCCGGCCTGCGGGAAAGTCATAGGAATTGGAGTATTGCCCATAGCTTCCACCTGTCTGGGCACTGCCTTGGCCGCTGTCCGATATGGTAACGCTGGGAGCTGCATGGGCCATAACAGCGCCAAGGCCGAGCAGCAGACAACAGAGAATGGGAATAAAAACTCTACGTTTCATGCGCTTGTCTCCTTAGTTTTTTGTCCTTCGATTATTCATATGAGTAAAATGCAGCTTTTCTGGAATGCCGCGAGCCATCTTAAGGCGGATAATGCCTGTGAATCGTAAGATACGGCCTATAGTGAGTAGGCGTAGCAGAATGGCGCGGCTGCAGATACCACCCCGGAGGGTAATTTGCAGAACTTTTTTTGTATGGCCCCGAAGAGTATCTGGGGAACATCTTGTCACATGGCAGGAAGGGACACTATTCGAAGAGGGCAAAATGATGAAAACCCTCGTCAAACCCACGCGAGACAAGGAATTTTCTAAAACCACCCGCAGGGTGATGTTCGTTTTTTAGCTGTATTTTTACCGTCTGAACGCGATGTTGCCTACAGTGAAAAAACTTTCCTGGCGATGTTGCCCCGCGCATCGTCAGGCAAGCAATCAATCCTAATTTTATCAAAATCACCCGTGGGGTAATTCCCAAAAGAATATAGGCATGCCATACTCATCCACATACGCTAGGGGAAAAAGTGACTTGGCGGTTACGCTTCGTCAAGAAGCAGACGTTTTCCACACCGCGTTCCGGTCAAAGTTTGGAGACACACCACAACACCCCCAATCGTCCCAGGGGTAAGGAGAGGAAGATGGCATACAAGGAAACAACATCGGTCAGTTGGTTTGATCGTTTGGGCTCTTCATTCAAAGGCATAGGCTTCGGCATAGTCTTGTTTATTGCCGGCACCATATTGTTGTGGTGGAACGAAGGGAATTTTGTGGCAACCGGCGACGCTCTGAATGAGGCGCAGGCCATCACTCAGGAATTGGGAGACATAACCAAACTGGATCCTTCAAAAAATGGGCAGCTTGTCCATGCCACAGGTCCGGTTGAAACAAAAGATATACTCACTGATCCAGTATTTGGTTTTTCGATAAACGCCATTCGCCTGGAACGTACCGTGGAATTTTTTCAGTGGGTAGAGAAAACCTCAACAGAAAAAAGGAAAAAACTCGGCGGCGGGGAAGAAACCGTAACAACCTACAGCTATGCGCAGCAGTGGGTAAGCACGCCGGTGGATTCTTCTCAATTTAAGGATCCCAGCGCTCCAAGACTTAAAAGGAACTTTGTTCTTGCACATATTGAAGACTTCAAAGCTCAGGCCGATAACGTCACTTTCGGCGCATACCGCTTGCCGCCTTCCATGATCAGTTCTATCGGCGGCGCGATACCCTTGAGCGCGATCATGTCCGAAGAGGCGAAAGCTGCTTTGAATGAGCAGTTAATTCGCGCTACAGAGCAAGCTAGGCCGGACAGTCTGTCGCGCACCTTATCCGAAGAGGCTTCCAATACCGCGCTTGACGCTTTTCAAAGTGCTATCAGCGGAACTGAATCTCAAGAGGCTGATATCCGGGCACAGGAGCGGGCTCAGGAAACCTGGCGGCGTAAGCCCGGAGAAACGACAGAAATGGTTCATTTCAGCGGAAATACCGTTGTGTTGAGTCTTTCTCCCGCCATGCCACAAATTGGTGATGTGCGTGTGACCTTCAGAGAAACCAAGCCAGGCACCGTGAGCATTCTGGCCAAGGTGAACGGCGATACTTTTGAAGCGTACCGCGCCAGCAACGGCAAAACCGTTAGTGACCTCGCCATGGGCACACATAGTCTAGAAAATATGTATGGCGATGCACACTCTTCCAGCTCTACCATGACCTGGATATTGCGCCTCGTGGGCGTATTTCTTGTGTATCTGGGGCTGAAGATGGTTGTTGGTCCCCTGGAAGTAATCGCTAGCGTTGTTCCCCTTCTCGGTAGTATTATTGGCGCGGGTACGGGGCTTGTCAGCATTTTGCTGGGCGGCGCCTGGTCGCTTGTTATCGTCGCCATAGCTTGGCTGCGTTTTCGTCCGCTTATCGGCGGCGCCATGCTGGTCGTTGCCGGTGTACTGGTCGCCTTGCTGTTCATCAAGGGACGCTCCCGTAAAACCACCAAAGCGGAAATTCCCACAACAGAATCCGCAGGCAAAACCGAAAATCCATAGCAGCCAATACGGGCTTCCGGCTTTCAACCTGGAAGCCCGTATTGTTTACGATTGTGCATTGCAAGCAGAATAAAAGGTAATGACCTCGAGAGAAAGTATGCAAAACATGAAAAAAACGTCACTGGTTTCTGTTCTTTGTTTATGTTTTTTCCTGGTTGTTGCCCAAGCATTTGCCGCATCGACGGGCACAGATAAGGATGCTGCAACGAACAGCAACAGCAAAGAGCAATCGTTGCAGGATATTCAGAGTGAAGTGCAAGGCCTCATGAATGACATGGTCACCATCACTGGCAGCATGGTGTCGGGGATGGCGGCGGGTATGCAGGAAGGCGCAGAAAATGCTCAGGCTCAACTCGACGGAGCTGACGGAACAAAACTGATCTCTAACAAAAAAGAGTTGGCGGAATTTCTGCAAGTGAGCATTTTTAAACTCGAAGAGCAGGAAAACGGCGTTTGGCGCGTTACCCTGGCTGTCAGAAACAACAATGACTTTCCGGTCCGTCTTGTCAACCTTACCCGTAAGCAGTCCGCGTTGCTTTTGGATGTGGACGGCTTTGCGCATGAACAGGCGCCGCAGGAAGGTCAGTCCAGAATTCTTACCGTTGCTTCCAGGGCCGCTGTCAAGGCTACTTTTTCTTTTGCCGGACTTGAGGCGAAACTTGGAGTTTTCCGCCTTTTTGATATGGATTTTCCTGTGAATCAGTAGGCGTAGGTCGCGTGTCCCCTCCCTCCGCTTTCGGGGGAGGCGTTTATGAGGAGACTATATGAAATACATTGTTGCATTAAAAAATAATTTGTCATTACTCCGCATTATCGTTCTGGTGGCTGCGCTGGCGCTTGTTTCGGCGTGCGCCGAAACACAGCCGCGTAAAATGCCGCTTTTCCCGGCTGCGGATTTCACTCTTACAATACTGCACACCAACGATACTCACTCTTCGTTTGGCGGCATAACGGACAAGGGCCTTACCTGCTACGCTGCCATGTGCGAAGATGGCCGTGGCGGTTATGTCAGATTGGATCAGGCCGTGAGGGCAGTCAGAAAAGATAATCCGGATGCGTTGTTTCTGGAGGCCGGCGATATCTTCCAAGGAACCCTGTTCTGGACACAGCACAAGGAACGTATGCCTCTGGCCCTTGTGGACAAGATGGGCTACCAGGCCATGATTCCCGGTAACCATGAATTCGACGACGGCTGGCCGACCTGGCTGAAACTGATAGACGGCTTGAATACTCCGGTACTGGCGGCCAACGTATCCTTTGACCCGCGCCCGGATTCGCCCGCTGTAGATAAGATTCTTCCGTATATAGTGCTGGAACGGGATGGGCGCAAAATAGGTATCGTCGGTCTTGTTACCGAAAGTACGCCCGAAACATCCTCTCCCGGTACTGGCATCAGCTTCAACGATGCTCAAAAAGCCTTGGAAGACGCCATAAAAGAACTGACCGCCCAGGACGTGAATATTATCATCGCCCTGGCACATCTGGGCCTGGAAAACGAAAGAGAACTCGCCCGCTCGGTGAATGGTGTGGACATCATTGTTGGCGCACACAGCCACAGTCTGTTGTCCAACTATCACAACAGGGCGGAAGGTCCATATCCAATGGTGGAAAAAACGCCGGAAGGCGCACCTGTTCTGATTGTCACCGCCTCCACGGCATGTACATATCTGGGCAAGCTGGATGTGGGGTTTTGTAAGGACGGTGTTGTCAGAGAATGGCTTGGAGGCCCCATCCTTTTGGATCAGGCCACGCTCGCTTCTATGAATGCTCCGAAACCTGATGCCGAACTTGTAAAGCTCATTGATGATTTTGCCGTCCCAGTGGCGAAGATGATGGAGACAACCATAGGGAGTATCAACGCGGAAGACAAAGACGGGCTGGCCCTGGAAGAACCCAATGTAATGGAGTGCCGCCGGGTGGAATGCCTTACCGGAAACATTGTCACGGATTCTTTACGTCTGGTGCCTTTTCCTGAAGCGCAGATCGCCATTATCAACGGTGGTGCGCTACGGACATCGCTTCCCGGAGGAAACATTACGCCAGGGAATGTTCTCGGCACTTTGCCGTTTCAGAACACTGCACTAACGGCTAAAATACCAGGAGCAGTTCTTCTGCAGGCTCTTGAACATGGCGTTTTTACCTACGGTGAGGGGGAAGGAAGCTTTTTGCAGGTCTCCGGACTGCGCTACTCCTTCAACCCCGCAAACAAGCCGGGTAAACGCGTCACCAAAGCGGAAGTACTGGATAAAAACGGACAGTGGCAGCAGCTTAATCCCAAAGCGACATATCAAGTCGTTACCGTCGACTTCATCGCTCGGGGCGGCGACGGATTTGCCATGCTGAAATCCTTGCAGTGGGAAGAAGGTGACAAACTGACCAATGACGTGCTTCGGGTCTATCTCGAACAACATTCTCCGGTGGAAGCTTCGCTGCAGGATAGAATCACCATACAACAGTAAAAACAGTATTGTTAAGAGTTTGCCTGGAGTGGCTATAGATTTTTATACGCGGGAGAAAATATGAAAATTATACAGTTCGTAACCATTTTTTGCTTTCTGATAATCACCGCATTACCCGCCCGAGCTGCGGTGCAGGAGCTTGGGCTGTTTACGGCCGATGTTCCCGAACGATGGGCGGCGGAACAGCAGAATTATGGGGTGACTTTTACTGCGCCGAGTGGTTCAAGCGTTCATGTGCTTTGCCAGGAGTACATGTTTCCTGATGCGCTTCTACTGGCGCAAAGGCTTGCCGCCAATTTTAACGTCGCGGACAGGTTGCGTACGCTGCCCTCCGGGCAGGGTTTTCTCTTTACCGAATCAGGAGACGGCCGTGTTTGGTTTATGGAATCCGGTGGCCAGACGGTAAGGATACTTGTGCATCGCCCGCTCAAAGATATCTCCGCCTTACTGCGGAGCTTCAAAAGCCGGGATCCAAACTTGACCAAAATTTTTACAATCCTGGCCGGCACTCCAGAAGTGCTTGGCTGGCTTTCTTTCAGCGGCGGCGAACCTGCCGTATCAATACCGCCCCCAGCCAAAGCGCCGGTCATGCCCGATTTTACAAAATATGGCGCCATAGAAGGAGAAAAAGGCTCTCCTCCGCCTTTGGCCGAGAAACTGCCTGACGGTTGGACGCATAAAACAATGGGGCTGTGGACCGTGGCGATTTCAAGCGACGGCAAGGGATGGGGCGCGGCCCGCTTCTTCCCTCTGGCCAAAAGCGACCTGAACGTGGAGGAAGGCAACCCCATTGTGGAAACAGGCAAAGAAGTGGCGATGAGGCTCAGTGGTCGCAATCTGATGGCTGAACAAGGCTTCATGCACTTTGAGACGCCCGCCGGAGATGCCGAACTGTACCAAAGAGGCGGAAATAAGGCATTGCTGTGCATATACAGCGACTCCGACACCTTTCAGTGGCTTATGGGCTTTGTTTCGCCATAACTTTGCCTATCTACCGGAGGTGAGAATGAAACGCGGTATACTCTTTGTTCTAGGGGTCATTATAAGCGTTGTTTGGATAAGCTCCGCTTTGGCGGCAGAACCTCGTCTCATCGCATCTGATGAGCGAGAAAAAGCCTACCTTTATGTAATCGGGGAGAATCAATTCTCAGTAAAATTCAAAGACGTATCAGGAGTTTTTACCTGGGAAATCGACCCTAGGGCGGACGCTCCGAAACTACGCGTTTTCGACTACGACCAGGACGGGGAAAAAGAAATTGCTGTTTCTCTGTGCATTGGAACCGGAACAGGGTTGGACATTGATGCGTTGCATATCGTCAAACTGCAAGACGGCAAATTAGTGTCCTATACGTATACAGAGGAAGAATATACGAAGCGAATCAAGGATGCTGTAGCTTTCAAGGTCGCAAGAGAGAACAGCAGACTGATAGCCGAATTTTCATCCGGAAGAGACAGCATTCGGATCGATGTGACAAAATCTCTAAATGACTACTCGCCCAAGGATTCAGAAATGCGCCTTGAGTGCGGCGATGTGGTTTCTTTTTCCCCCAAAACTGACGGAACAATCGTATTGCGCGCTGCTTTGGGAACCAAGGTGAGTGATACGTATACCCCCGACTACTACGCTGATTTGACGGCAAACGTGGTGTTTACCGATGGCACGTTTTCCCTTTCGAACATCCGTATAGTAGCCAGCCCGTTGCTATAACAGGAGAATAGTATGAAATTATTACTGACGGCGTCCGTCGTGTGCTTGTGTCTGGTTTTTGCCTTTCCCGTATCCGATGTCCATGCGGCGGAGAATCCCGGCGGCATTGGTGTTTTCAATTTTCCGGAAGTAAATGGAAAGCTTGTCAAGGCGGTCCGCTATACGGACAGTACCGGAGACAATCTGCTTTTGCTTACGGAAACGGATATTGTCGTTAACCCGGAAAATAAAGATACCCAAGAAACTTGGAGTAAAGAACTTTTCGCCCATCGTTTTCTCTTGAAGAAAAGTGGTGCTGCGGAGCAGATATGGCGGGTGGCGGATTATGTGCGAGATTGTCATCTGGACGCTTTGTATGCTGAGTTTATCATGGATGCCTTCCGCATAACCGATCTGAACAACAACGGCCAGGCGGAAGTCTGGCTACCGTACATTTTGCAATGCGCGGGAGATCCCAGCCCCATGACCATGAAAATCATTATGTACGAAGGCGACAAAAAATATGCCGTACGGGGAGAGACCAGGTCTCGGGTGGATGAAAACACATATGCCGGCGGGGATTATGCGATGGATCCGGCCCTACTTGGTGGTCCGGCGGAGTTTTCAACTTTTGCCACCCAGTTGTGGGAAAGATACAAAACAGTGAACTAACAAAAGAGGCGAGAATATAATGCGGAAAAATTTTTTCTGGGTAGCCTTGACGGCCATCGCCATGCTCTTTCTCCTGATGACAATGGCGCATGCAAAAGCGGCACACGAACCACTGGCCGGACATGCGCTTTGTACAGCTTGGTCAGCCCGCCTCCGGTAACGAAGAGTTGGAAGCGTTTTTCCGAGATCTGGCTCAAGAATACGCCCCCAAGGTAAACTAGGAATAATTTTTGTTATAGCACCGAAGAAGTGACGGATTTTGTAAGTGTGGACTGGTGCGACAGGGCATACAGCGAACGCATCGGCAAAATACAATCCAAAGATGCCTTCCCGATGAGGGCGGCGAGGTATGGCGGCTGAGCGAAGGTTTGGGCAGCGGCTGGAAATTTGAAATAGAGCTTACCTTTGACGCCAAAGGCCTGGTGAGCAAATTCACGTTCGCATGCCGGGATGCCGCTTAGAATCTGTTGACGGCAGGGAGTGAGCATGGGCAATTTTTTACTATATCAATGTAAAAATCGAATGCGGACAGGCAATGAACAGGCAGCGCAATCTGCAACCCAAATAATCCGGAGATTCATGATGGTGTTTTGTTTTTCCCTCTGTACATTGCTTTCGTTTCCCGCGTCCGGCGCAGCCGCCTCTCCCCCCGAAGGTCTCGCGCCGGAAGAAATAACCGGATTGTCTATCCACTATAGTCATATGAGCACGGAGTCCGAATCCTCATTTGATCTGCGGGATGACAAGGGAGAAATTCTCTTTTCCTGCAACTTCTTCACCGTGGACGGTCAGGAAATCACCCTTAAAGATGTGCCGGTGGATCCTGAATATATGCGGCGTTTGCGTGAAACGGCAAAAGAACATCATTTTGCGCAAATACAAGAGCAACGGCCACCCAGCGAAATTTTTATCCTCGATGAACCCATGAGCTTCATGCATATCGAATGGCCTGGCGGCAAGAGAAAATCGTTCAATTATTGGCCCACCCACGAGGTGGAGACGCTTTTTCGGGAGATCGCTGATGCCTGCGTGAACAAACCCGGCGCACCGGAAGAGATTTCCGCCCTGTATTACACCTACACTCACACGCCCCGAACCAAGAACTTTCACTTCGGCCTGTACCACGACGAGGGCAATTTTTTGCTCTTCGCACAGTACTATCCGGAAGGCGCTACCCACGCAGTGGCGTTTGAGGGTGTGCCTGTGGATCCTGCCCATATGCAAAGGTTGCGGGAAATAATCAGAGCGCACAACATAGCGAATATGCGGGGAAAAGCCTTGCACCATAAAGAACTCGCTTTCTCGTATCCGTACACGATGCTGAATCTATACTGGCCGGACATGCGCTTTGTGCAACTTGGCCGACCCGCCTCCGGTAGCGAAGAGCTGGAAGCGTTTTTCCGAAATCTGATCCAAGAGTATGCCCCAAAGTAAGACAGGAACTATTTTTGTCTCAGCGCCACTGTATGGTGTGCAAATTGAAAAGGAGAATGCATGAACGCTTCAGCACATAGGGTTTTCAGCCCATCCTCGGCTCTGCTTCTGGCGATGTTCTGTTTTTTCACGGCGGCGCTCGCCGTTCCTCCGTCATTCGCCATGGCGCAAACCCCCGTTCTTACCTTGAAGGATAGCGACCGGGGAACATTGGTCGACCTTTATCCCACCGGCGACCCGGGCGGCGACGGGTTCTACTTATACAAGAACGGGAAATACGGCTATTCCGCCTGGATTCCTGTCGAGATAACCCAGGTCGTTACGCTGCCGGACAATGAAGACGGGGTCATCCTTGCATCCAAAGATGGCAACACGCGCTTCAGAGTCTCCGGCGGCCTTGTGGAGTTTGTCCCCGGCGGCCTGAAAGGCGCTTTTGATGAAACATTCAAAGAGCATCAGGCAATGATTACTGATGTGCTTTTTGTCCAGAATGAACTCCGCGCTTTCTGGGTTATCTCCTGGAAAGAAGAAGGGATGATGCATCATCGAAAATTCGCAGTCAAAGACGATAACTGGTTTGACTGTGAATTTTTCTATCCCGCTTCCCTGCAGGAAAAATACGGTTTTGTGACAGACGGTGCGCTCCGCAACTCCGGCTTTCTGGAAAAGTAAGCATGCGCGGGTCCGTCACTGCAATCCCTTTACGGGACATCTATCTACTGAAACGCCACGCAAGCGTAGAACTTTACTAAGCCCTACATCAACGGGGCGGGAAAATATTTCTGCTGACCTCAGTATGGCTTGGCGGCGAGGAGATGCTTTACGCTGATGAGGCCTACACCTGGCCCTACGGCACGTCGGTTGAGGTCAGTCAAAAGAGCCTCGCCGAAATAGATCGGGATGCATACAATCGGTATATGACCAGAGCCAAAGGCTAGTGTCTGAGGCCCGGCAGTGTTTTTCCCTAACAATCAACTGTCCTGTAAGGAGAGATATATGTCCCACCATTCATCATGGTTCCTGTACAAAACAACCGTTCTATCCTTTGCCTTCCTTTTATTCCTAGCTACTACCGCGCTAGCCGCACAAAGAGAAATCATCGTTATGGAGATGGATGTCCCAGCCTATGCCTCGCTGGAAGAAGCCCAAAAAGGCAAGACGGATGCCACCCTGGAAGCCTTTCCCCTCATGATGGCCGGAGAGCAGTACGCCTATATCGTGCTTGAAGACGCCCACTGTTAGGAATTTGTGGAAGTCTAACAGAGAGAGATTGAAACTTACTGTCGAGGACAATGGCTGCATTCAGGCTGTCAGCAGCAATATGAACAAAAATTTCTCGACGACGTCTCTTTGCATGTCCAGTCCAAAAGACTTGCATCATTGGCCAGCCTTGGACAAATAGTTCGCCCGCAAACTAGAAAATTCTCGTTCTACATCGTCCGCTGGGTAAAAATTTTCTTGAACAGCCGACACCAGTCCCGCCTCCACATCGGACCGAAACTTAGCATCATTTTCAAGGTAACTATCAACAACCTGCTTAACAACAGTTTCCGGTGTGCTTGATAATGACAACGCTATGGCATCAAGTTGTGCCTTGGTAGCCTCATCCAAATGAATGGTCAGCGGCATACGACCCTCCTTGGTTTTTCACAATATACGCACGCGAGAGCCTCCCGTCAAAGGGAGGCTCTTGACGTTTAAGGATCAAAAATGAATAGCAGCAACATCCTTTCCAATCTCCAGCCCACCGACCTCGACGCCGGGCAGGTTTTCAGCGGCAAACCCTCCGGCACCACAGTCAGGGGCTACGCTGCAGCATCTGCATACACCCCTGAACGCCCTGGAGAAGAAGTCCGCCGAAGAGGGCATTGTGCTCACCGAAGCCCAGGTACAAGCTCTGGAGCGTAAAAAGCACGACGATGAGGCTTGCGGCGAAATAGAAAGCCATCATCCCGGATATCTCGGTAGTCAGGATACATTTTACGTCGGCACCATCAAGGGCGTCGGCCGTATTTATCAGCAAACCTTTGTGGATACCTACTCGAAGTGGGCGGCTGCCAAGCTCTACACTACCAAAACACCCATCACCGGAGCCGACCTGCTCAATGACCGGGTTTTGCCATTCTTCACTTCAATGGAAATGGGCATTATCCGCATGCTGACGGACAGGGGCACAGAGTACTGCGGCAGACTGGAAACGCATGACTACCAGCTTTATCTGGGCATAAACGACATAGAACACACCAAGGCCAAGGCGCGGCATCCGCAGACAAACGGCATCTGCGAACGTTTCCACAAGACCATCCTGCACGAGTTTTACCAAGTTGCCTTCCGGCGGAAACTGTATAACTCTCTGGAGGAACTGCAAGCCGATCTGGATGTCTGGATGGAACATTACAACATCGAAAGGACACATCAAGGGAAAAAGTGTTGCGGCAGAACGCCATTGCAAACACTCCTTGACGGAAAACAGATTTGGAAGGAAAAGGTCGGACAACTCAACTAACCTGACAATCGGAACCATCAAAACGGAACCGACTGTCAGATCAAGTCTGAACTACTACACATTAAGCATCAATGGTATGATGCCTCATTGCAGAAATTATATATAAGTGTAATGATATTTTTATATTATCATTAATATCATTAGATTATATATCTACGATATGCTGCCTTGTTCTCTGAGAGGTTTTACGCATATTATGAGTCTTGAAAAATACCGCAGGAGGAATTGGATATCAGCCCATACAACCTGTGTCACTAAAACAGGCAAACGAAATGGTTGTCGCAGTACCGAACAGAGTTGAGCTCATCTTGAAATTAGATGGATTGCTATACGACTCCAATCGTTGCCGCACCGTTTGTGAATAAACCTTGATTGTAATTATTTGGTATTGTTATCAGGCTGATAAACTTTCACCATATTTGCTATTTCATTATCCAACCGAGCAAAACCTGCAAGGGCACGGCTCAGGTTCCTGTCCTTGAGCAGTTCATGAGCGGCAGTGATAAATCGTTCACGCTGTTCTGAAGAGCCGTTCCGGTATTGGGTCTCAACCATGATGCCCCAGGCAATAAGCTGCCCATCACGTTCTTTGCGGGCCTCTTTATTCAAGGCTGCTGTTTTTTGAGCCAGCTTCTGCTTTTGGAGTTGCAGGTTGGCCATTTTTTCAGCGAGAGTTTTTCTCGGAAGAATGTTGGAGGTGATATTTTCGGGAGCCATCTGGTTATTGGGGTTCATGATAATCTCCTATAGTATATGCAGTGCTATGTAGGCGCATTGTTTATTTCCGTATCATCTGGGCTGTCGGGAACCCCCTCTGCGAGGTCCGGCCCAGATGTTTCCGGGGTATCAAGATTTGTCCGAATCACGCCATTGGACTCCATCCATTGGGGGGGTTCATCATTTTCCAGATTTATTCTGACCACATAGGGGCAGTATGGCGGCTTAAGCAAGGATATTTCTTGCTCATCAATAAAGTTTGGTGCGCTGTGCCGGGCAAGCCATTGCTCTATGAAGCGGGCATCCAACCTGTCTGTGGCCTCGAAAATTTCTCGGATTGTGCGGTCGCATTCAACACTAATGTCAAGACAGGACGCTTTGAATTCTCTGAGGCGTCTTCTATCCAGATACTCCTGGATATATTGAACGTTTCTGTGATCAACAGCCGCCAGAATTTCTTTTTGAATACTCTGGCCGACAGCAATGATGTCCTTAGCCTTTTCGGTGAGGGTAACGAGGCGCGATGAAGGCTGTGGTGCGGAGAATAGCAGCGTCTTATGGATGGCCTGCGCGTTAACCCTATCCACGGTATGAAGAATTTCTTTGATAACACGCCCGCATTCCACAATGACTTCCATGCTGGGTTCTTTAAGGCGCTGCAATCGGCGTTGGCGAATACTGCTTTCAAGACAGCGCAAGTTTACAACTTCAACCAGAGCATGGATATCACTTTGAATTTCCTTGGAGGTGCTGGCGCAGATGTGTGCCAGCACCTCCAAGGCTGCTACCCGCTCTGTTCGGTTTGCGTAGGCAGCAGAAGCCGGACGTCCGTCTTCAACTGCGCGTGATCTTGTTCCAGAACTTCCAGGCGTGCCACCAGGCTTTGCACGGAATGGGATGGTGGGATTTCCCCCTTGCCCATCTTCTGGAGTTGAGCTTGTACTTCCAGCAGTTCCTTGTGAACCATATCCATCGCTATCACCGCTTGCCCCCAGTCGTTGTTGGCCTCCTCCTGCACCAATTTCCTCAGATAGCTTACTATCTGAGGCTCCATGTTTTTGAGTTCCCTCTGTACATTCTCTGCCACTTCCATTTTCCAAACATCTGACATTTTCAATCTCCTGTTGTAGTTTTAGAAATTCAGAATTATTTTTTTGAATTTCCCGGTTGAGTACGCCGCGCTCTGTTTCCAAGCCTCGGCGAGTCATTGTTGTTGCCGCAGAACCAACATGGATTTGCGGCAGTGCATCAATTCCCTGATCTTTGAAAGAACGGTGATCTATTGTCTGTCCGTAAAACTGTAGATAGCCGTTACAGAAATCCGCCCACTTTTCGCGGATACGCAGAAGGTGCGTTTTTCGCGTTTTTAGGTCATCAAGTTCACGGGTCTTTGCTCCCAGCGTACCTTCCGGTGAGTAGCGGCGGGTCGTGAACATAACGTGTATGTGCGGATTTTCTTGGGGATCATTTTTGTCCTTTCTGTGCATGCAGCAGTCCACAGCCACCTGGTATTCCTGAGCAAGCCATCTGCAAAAATTGACTGTAAGATTGAAACGCTCCTGCCTGGTCAATTCCACAGGAATCGCCATATCCATTTCACGAGCCAACGTGGAGTTTTTGCGTTTTTCTGTACGCTCTGCCAGTAACCACAAATCTTGCCTGCCGACGGCTGGACAACCTTCCGGCACAAAAATTTGCTGCGCCACCACGCCTTGCTTGCGCCGAAAATCAAACACCCGGCCATCGGCAGCCGTCAGCCGGGATGCAGATCTGTAAGCAGCTGCGGCTACAGCACTTCTGCCGTCAGCGCGACTGATGGCCTGCATATGGAGATGATAAATCGCCACAGTCTATCCTCGGCAGCCTTGGTGCATTTTGCATCTCGGGGTCGAGGGGCGCAGCCCCCGCGCACGCAAACCACGTAGTGTGTTTGCATAAGTGCGCCCTTGCGGGATATTCATCAGTGAAGAAAACTTGTGGGTATAAAAAAACACTGTGCGACCTCCGTTTGAACCAAGCGTACAGTCGCTGTTTTGTCATTGCACCTCTTTATAGTGTGAAGAGTAGTCTGTAAAAAAGGTGAGGCCCACAGCATTATATATCTGCGGGCCTCACTTCAGAAACGAAGGTATATTTATATGAGATTCAGGCGAAAAGATTTTTCCGGGTCAAGAAGTTTTTTATGTGTCTGCTTGCGCTGTATGCCAACAGCCTCGTGAAAAATGCTTTCAGCATAGTCTACGATGCCTTTCCATCCATTGCGGCATCCTTTCAGTGTTTCGTTTTTGATGGCCTTATCAATCCTCACAATGCCATCAGCTTTATCAGGAAGTGTAAAAGATAGCATTGCCATCCATAAATGGGCCACGGGCTTGAAGGGCGACCAGTAATTTTTGATAAGATTGTCGGCTGAAGGGCAGGAAAATTCCCTGCGGTCTTCAAGGGGCATCTTCAAAAGTGTTTGATGTAGTGTTTCCGCCACTGCATCCAGAGTTTTTTCTGTTTGCAAAATTCCCAAAAGTATCTGCCCGGTCAACCCCCCTTGCCATGCACGTGATTGCAATGAGCCATCGCCCTTATTGGGAAAAGATGCCTGCGTAAGTACATCGCAATATGTGGAATGGCTGCCAAAAGTATCTTCAATAATAGCCTGCATGATTTCCAAATACGCTTTTGGACTCTGCTGCTCCAGCTCCTTGAGCGCCGTTTTTATGGACAGTGCCTGATAGCGTATCCTGTGTCCATGCTCGGTTGGTCGAGGAAAGATCATGTGGCTATAGATGAAAGAACCGCAGATGAGGTCGATGTTGTTTCCACACTCATTTTCGTAGCAGGCCCTTGGAAATGACAGACCAGGACTTTGTGGCAGCTTATCCATGCAAAACCTCTCTAACCATCATTCAGAATTGTTTATAACGAGAACATCAATATGGTGGAAGTAAGGAACCACCATGTCTGAACATTTTCAAAAAAATACCATAGGTAAAGTTCTCACAGCAAGTGAAGTCGCCGCGATCTTCCGCCTTGATGTGCGAACGGTCAGACGGTATTATACAGCGTTCGGGGGTGTGCGGATTGGGCACGCTCTAAGGTTCCTTGAAAATCGCATAGTGGAGATATTCAATGGCAACCTTCACGAGCAAGAAAAAAGGCTCCCCCAAGCGTTGGAAAGGGCAAGTCTGGTTTCAGGGCAAGATGGCAGCAGTAAAATGGTTCGGCAGCAACAAGGCCGACGAAAGAAATGCCATAGCCTGGGAAGTGACCACCAGAAAGGAACTGGAGGAAGCAGCAGCGGCTGCACCCGAAGAAGTGACCCTTTTGGCCTCCAAGCCCCAAGGAGTGACGGTTCTTGAATGGGGAACGGCCTACCTTGAGGAATGTCAGCGGCGCAATACTCTGGCAACCTTCAAAGAGAAGCGTGACGGCTTTCGGCGGTTCATCCGCTACCTTGAACAGACCAAGGGACTGTCGCCAGATGATTCAGTTGAATCCTTCGACAGAAAAAAGGCCCGCAAGTACCTTGCCTGGCAGCATGACCAACGCGGCCCGAACTGCTCCAACAAAGATCGTAAAGTCCTGACCACCGCCTGGAAGTGGGGCGCAGCCTACCTCGACCATTTTCCGCTGGATATGCCGGATCCTTTTCTGGCCTGCCAGCGGTATGCGGAAATCCGTGTTCCCCGGTACATTCCGCCGGAAGAGGATTTCTGGAAGGTCTATGAGGCGGCCCCGGAACGTGAGAAGGCCATGCTGACCTGCTTTCTCAACCTTGCAGCCCGTAAGGGCGAACTTCTCAAGTTGACCTGGCAGGATGTGGACTTTGAGCGTGGCACAGTGGTGCTGACCACACGCAAAACCCGCACAGGGACGGTAAAACGTGACGAAATGCCCATGAATGAAGAAGTGCGGGCCACCATGCTCTGGCTGTGGCAATACCGCCAAGGCAAGGGGAACCATGTGTTCACCTGCCCGGTGGAGCCGTATATCGGGCGACCGTATAAAACGGCAGCCCACGTAATGAAAAGGCTTTGCGCCAAGGCCAAGGTGAAACCATTCGGGTTTCACGCCATCCGGCATCTGGCCGCCACCATCTTGGCACAGGAGGGCAAAAGCCTCTTTGCCATCCAGCACGCCCTGCGCCACGAAAAGCAGACAACCACGGACAGATACCTGCACAGCCTTGGAGCATTCTCGGAAGTTTCGGATGCTCTGAGCGCACTGGCAAGCCGTGGTCCTGCAAATCGTCACATCCTCTTTCCTGCTCCTTCTTCGCCTTTATCAAAAAAGGAAGCCTTTGCAGACAAAAAGGAAGAGAAGCAGGGGGGAGAGGCAAAGGCAGTTGTGGTTCGCCGCAAGCAAGGGCGAACTTCCGAAAAACTTATCGCAACAGGTACGGAGTAGAGAACATGCTTCAGACTCCGTTTTTGGAAACGAAAAAAGGCCGCACTTTCATGCAGCCTTTTTTCAAAACTAACCCCCGGGCCTAACCCCCTGTGGGTATCTGGTGAGGTTTTTGTTATAACCTCTTGGAATCTAATGGCGTCCCCAAGGGGATTTGAACCCCTGTCGACGGCGTGAAAGCCGATAGACATGCGCCTGTACGCCTAGAGAATCAACATCTTACAGCGCTCTGTAGGGCATCAAAATGCCTCAGAATACAGATGCGTTTGTAACCCTTTTTTGTAACCCTTGTAACCTTCATTCCGGGTCTAATTCCCGGAAACACTGCCCTTTCGAGGGGTCTTTTCTCGCGCCCTTTTTCTGCCCAAGCTCCCCGCGTTCCCCACCCTGTTTCGTAACGGAAACATGGCGGGGATTTTTTTTGCCCGCTGGATGAACTTGGCGAAACATTCCGTTCCGTACCCCTGAAATGTCTTCGGTCTGAAAAAACCGTTGTCAAAAAATAGCACGGATGGGGGAGCGCTTCAAATCCCCAATCGGAAGCCGAATGTCGCCGTGGCGTGGTGGTCACGGCCTGATGAGCCAGCCGCTCTCAATCCACCTCATATGAAGGACTTTTATTGAGGAAAACCTAGAGGCCCAGAAAGGCAAAAAGCCGGTGAGCGGTAACTCAACGGCTTATCTGCAAAGCGTAATTCTCTACGCAGGAATCGTGGAGATAGCGTTACCCGAAAGGGTGCTCGTTGTCAACACACGGGTTTGCTCTTTTTTGTCCTTTTTTCCGGGGGCCGGGAGAAAGCGCAATGGAGACATTCGCACCAAGAGGAAACATTTACGGGCCGATTCTGCCTCAGTTTGTTTTGGAAAAGCCCATCACGTTTGGAGCAAAAATTATGTACGCGCTGCTTTGCAATTACGCTTCGGAAAAAGACCACTGCTGGCCGTCACAAGCTACGCTTGCTGCGCGGCTTTCATGCAGCGTGAGCAGCGTCAAAAACTACCTGGCGGAACTGGTCAAGGCCAAGCTGATCGATGTCCGGCGGGAACAGTACCGCTCATCCGTATATTATATGCTCAATCCCGGTGAGCTGCGCGGGCAGGAGGCAAAAGTTGCTGGCCAACAGCCAGAAGTTGCCTGCCCGGAGCCAAAATCTGACTACTTAAATAATCTTAACAAGCAATTTCAAGAAAAGAATCCCCCCTTACCCCCCACGGAGCCGGAAGCGCCCAAAGCCTCTCCCGCTTCTGAACCGCCTGCGGCGGGGGGTGTGTCTGTTTCTCTCTCTGATTTTGAAAATGCATGGGAACTATACCCCAAAAAAGACGCCAAAGGCTTTGCGCGTGTCGCATGGCTCAAGCTTCAGCGTAGCGGGCAACTCCCTCCCTTGGACGAAGTTCGGGCCGCTATTCAGCGCTTTTCGGTTTCTGAAAGTTGGCAACGCGAACAAGGCCGCTTTGTGCCGCAGATGGGCAACTGGCTTCGCGGGCAACGCTGGCTCGACCCGCTTTCTCCCGCCGAAGAAACCGCAGAGCGGGAAAGGCAGCGTCGTGAAGAATTAAGCCGGTCGCTCCAAGCACAGCAAGAACGGGAAAAGCGCCTTCAAGAGCAGCGAAGCGCGGAAAGAGCGCGTTTGAGGCCGCACTTTGACGCTCTCGCGGCGAAGTTTGCGGACCCCCTGAACGATGCCCAGGTTGCAATGGCCTTTGGCACCTGGCTCCATTTGCACCCCCAAGGACTCGCGCCATTGGCCTCCGATGTTCCAGCGAACAACTGCCAGGGAATCATGGATTTTATGAACGCTTTCAAGCGGAAACGCGAGGAAGCGCAATATCGGGCCAGACACGCGCAACAGCCCGACCGATTTGACGCCCGCACCGCCAGTTTGAAGCCCTGTGACAAAATTTTGCGGAACATCCCCCTCTTTTCTCAACTTTTTTCAGGAACGGAACAACTGCGGCAGGCCGTGTAAGGCCAGCCGCGTAGAGGCAATTATGCGTAACAATAGGGGTAATATCGTGAAACGCTTGTGTTTATGCTGCTTGTTGGCGGCAATGGCTGTTTTGTCCGTGGCCGGTTCCTCCTGGGCCGAAGAAGCTCAAAAACAGCCGCCGACTCTCGCAGAGGCCGCGCCTCCCGCTGCATCCGGGCAACAGGGCGTTGTCCTTGGACAGCACACTGGTGTTGTGACGCCGCAGGAAACGGCAAAACAACCCGCTGCTGCCGAAGCAACAGTACAACGGCAACAGCCGCCGTCAGTCGCGTCAAATCCGGAGGCGGGAAAAGCGCGGGAAGCGCAAGCTCTCTTTGAGGAAAGTCTGCGCCAGATGATGCCGCTCAATGAGGGGCAAATTCAGGAATATCGGGAGCGCTCGGATCAGCGTGAACGCGCCCTGCTGCCGGTATCCCCCGCGCTGAACTCGCGCACGGTGCGCGTCGCCCTTGAACCTGGCGGCGCTCCGGTCAAGGTATTCACGACCGCCAATATCGCAACCTCCCTTGTCTTTCACGACTCCACCGGACAGCCGTGGCCGGTAACTTCCGTTACCAACGGCGGGCCGAACTACTTTCAGGTTCTTCGTCCCGACTTACCGGACGGCAATCTGCTCAACGTCATGCCGACACAGGGCTATGGCACGTCAACCATCGTTGTCACCCTTGAAAAAAGGGACATTCCTCTGGTTATCCGGCTGGAGTCCGATTCCGTGCGCTCTCCCAAACGCAAAGCTGACGCCCTGGTGCTGTTCCAGCTTGCCCATTACGGCCCCAAGGCCAGCGTTCCCATTATCGAAAACATCAAGGAAACGGCGGATTCCGCAATGCTGGCCTTTCTGGATCGAGTGCCGCCGCAAGAGGCCGCGAGGGTCCGCATGGAGCCTGCCCAAGAGAAAGTGAACGTCTGGAAATACAACGGCAAGCACTACATCCGGACCAGCCACACCATGATGTGGCCTGCCTGGACTGCCGTGGTCAACGGCGCTGGCAACGTCAAATGTTACGAAGCGCCGGTTACGGCGCGGGTGATGTTCTCCGTCAACGGCAGGATTCAGACCATTATCCTGAAAGATTCCCCCAAATAAGGATGCGCGTCCATGAGCGACATTACAAGCACGGAAAAAAAGCGGCGTTTCATCATGTTTTGCACACTCGGCGTGAGTTTAGCCGCAGTCATAGTTTTTGCCTCGTTCACTCTGTTTGCTCCGGAAAAGCCGTCTGCCACGGCGAAGCTGGTTGCAACCAGGTCGGAAGCCGTCAGCGGTCAGGCCGGTGGTGCGGGGTCGGACGAATACAACAAAAAGCTGGAAAGTCACGATGCACAGCGGGCAAATGTCGCGCTACAGGCGGGTGACAGCTTTGTACCTACTCCGGTCGGGCAGAAATCGCCTGTTGTCGGGAAAAAACCAGACACGCCCCCGCCGCCGCCTGCGGTCGCTCCGGTGCGTACCGCGCCGGTACAGACTCCCCGGACTGACAACGCCATGCTCAAACGCATGATGGAAGATTTGGCCGCACTGGATACCAGGCTGGCAGCGGCATCCGTGGGTACGGGCCAGATTGTCTGGCTGCGGGATTTCTCCGCTGATGCGCGTGGGACGATTCCGGTTGAAAAGGCTGTGGCCCTGTCTCAAACGCCTGCGGACTTGCCCAGTTTGGCAATAAAGCCTGGGGATTTGCTCTATGCCGTGGTGGATACCGGCGTAAATTCCGATGTTCCGTCCGCTGTCATGGCGACAATCGCCTCCGGAAAATACCGCAATACCCGTTTGCTTGGCGGTTTTCAGCGCCATGAGGAACGGCTTGTGCTGGCATTTACCAGAGCCATATTGCCGACCGGCGAATCCGTCCAGCTTGAGGCGTATGCAGTGGACCCGGCCACGACTGAGGCATCGGTGGCCAGCCGGGTGGATACGCACTTTTTCAGCCGGTGGGGCGGGCTGGTTGCCTCCGCATTTTTGGAAGGCTTGGGCAGCGCCAAACGCTACAGCGGTTCGCAAAGCACCATTTATGGCGCGAATAACGGCGACACCACCGACCAGATGGTTTGGAACACCTACAGCGTTGCGGACCAGGCGTGGATTGCAGCCGGGAAAGTGGGAGAAAAAGCTGGAAAAATCTTTGAGCGGAACTTTGAACGCCCACCGACCGTGTTTCTTGAAAGCGGTACGCCCGTAGGCATTCTTGTTCTCAACGTTAAAGAGAACAGGTGAGGGTGACATGGAAAACTACGTTGCCAATGTCATTCCGCATCTCCAGCAATGGTGGCCTGTATTTGTTCGCCTGGCGTATCTGATCGGCGTTGCCTTTGCCGTTGTCTCTTTGGCGCAGGCCGTAAGCCAGAAACAACGATTCAACCGCTCTCTGGCGGTCTGGTCCTTTTTCTGCGCCGTCCTGCTGCTGAACCTGCCCACGCTCATGGATTCGTTGTCCATGACCGTCTTCAATCAGACCTCCGAACAATCTTTGAGTTACAGCCCGCCGTCCTCTCCCGGCTCCGTCTACATCCAGTTCGCCGTGTACGCCATAGCGACCGTGGGAGTCATCGGGATAGCGCGGGGGGTGTGTCTCATGCGCGATACGCCCAACCAGGCCATGAATTTCAGCCGGGGCATCGTGCATCTGTTTGGAGGAATTATCGCCGTAAACCTCGTCACCTTCCTGCGCGGCATCGGAGCCACGATAGGCGGGGACGTGCAAACGTACATAGCCAAAATCATTGGCTGATGTGGAGGAAAGCACACATGAACATTACCAACCTTTTGACCTCTGTTTCTCCCGCCAGGTGGACGGCGTTTTTCCTGGGAGCCGCCGTTATCTGGCTGCTTCAGCCGGAAATCTCCCATGCCGCTGTCGCCTTTGGGGAAATGGGGCAGAACGTGGCCGAAAACGCCAAGGGGGTCGCCAAGGGCATCACGATGGGCGGCTATGCGGCAGGCGCGGGCATGGGCGTTTGGGGCTGTGTCGAGATGTACAAAGCCGGGAAACACCAGGGCCAGAGCACTTATGCCGGTGGCATCACCAAAGTGGTGATCGGCGCTCTGGCGCTCGGCCTGGGTGAATTTCTCGGTTCCGGCTCGGCCACACTGTTCGGTTCGGACCAGACTTCCGGTTTGGGCGATCTCGGTCTGTAACCACAAGCAAAGGTGAAGAGGCATGAACTTTTTTCATAAAAAAACCAAAGAGACTCCTCCTGTAAACACTCAACCGCAAGGTTCCCCGGAAACGGCGAAGGTTGAAGGCGTGAATGAAGTTCATGCCTCTTCACCGTCAACCGAAGCCGTTTTCGGGGGACTTGGCTGGTACAGAACGCAATTCAGGCGGGCCATGAAACTGGCTTTGGGCCTGGTCGTTACACAGGGCATCAGTATTGCGGTTATTGCGCTGCTGCTCATGAACCAGCCGGGGCCGCGCTATTTCGCGGCTACTCCGGATTTGCGCCTTGCTCCCCTCGTTCCCCTGGACCAGCCCGTTTTGACACAAGAAGGGCTGCTCACCTGGGCCTCTGACACTATTACCGGCGCGATGTCTCTCAATTTCCTTGAATGGCGGGAAAAACTTGAATCAATTCGGTCGAGTTTTGACGATGACGCCTTCAAGTCTTTTCTCGCTTCGCTCCAAAGCTCCGGCATTTTGGACATGATTCGGGAAAAGCGGCTCTCCGCGTCCGCTGTTACCACCCGCGCCCCGGTTATTGCCGCCTCCGGTCTGGTGGGTGGCACGGCCACCTGGCGCATCGAATTTCCCCTGATTGTTTCTTACGAGTCCAGCCAGGGAGTTGAAAGCACCCAACGTCTTGTGGCCACGGTTCTGGTCCGCCGCGCTTCCACGGTGAAAACACCGCGAGGCGTGGTCATTCAACAGGTCGTTTTGAAAAGGGATTCGTGATGCTGGATAAGTTCGTAAACGGTATTGAACGCGGCATACGCTCCTTGTCCGAAGCCTTTGCCGGGCCGGTTCACAGCTATTGCAGGCTGGAAACCGTTGATAACGGCATTTTGGTGGCTGATGATGGTAGCCTTTTGAGCCTCCTGCGGCTGGAAGGTTCTCTCAGGCATGTAGGAGTTGAAGAATATGAAACCATAGTCAGCGGCCTGACCGAAAAGCTGCAATCCACGCTTTCAAAGCCCGGTCATCTGATTCAGGTCGTTTTTGAGTACGACCCGGAAAGCAGCGCAAGGCGCGTTGACGAGCTGCTCCAGCCCTCGCGCCTGACAGCGCAAAATCTCGGACTGAGTATCGGTCCCTTGCTGGAAAATTGGGGTGATGCCCTGAAACGCTATTGCTCCCTGGAAACATGCTGGCTGGTGCTTTGGACCCGCCCCGCTGTGTTGCCCGATTCGCTCAAGAAGGCGGCGCTGAAAGAACGCACCGTATCCATGAACAAGGTGCCGACCATTCCGGGCTGCCAACAGGTTTCCCGCGCTGTAGCCGCGCTGCATGACGCGCATAACGGCTTTCTGACCGGCGTTCAGGATGCGTTTAAACAAGTCGATCTGATGGTGTACCCGCTTAACGCGCATGATGCGCTGCGGGATATCCGGACCAGCATTGATCCGGAATTTACCAGCCGGAACTGGCAACCGCTTGTTCCCGGCGACCCGCTGCCGGTTCGGATGCCCGACCCGGATACCGGCAAGGCCGACGAGTTGCACAATATTCTGTATCCGGATTTCAAGGGCCAGCTCTGGCCGCGTGAGGGGCAGATAGTTTCCAGAAGCGCAATCCGGATTGGCGACCGGATTTACGGGCCGCTGATCATGACGCTGATGCCGCAGACGCCCAAACCTTTTCAGGATTTTTTCCGGGTGCTGGCGCGGCGTGATGAACGCTTGCCGTACCGCATTTCCTTTCTTTTGGAGGACGGCGGGCTGAACATGGGCCTCAAACCCTTGTTGTCCTCTGTGCTGGCGTTCTCCAGTTCGGACAACAAGCGTTTCAATGCAGCGGTTGATGGCCTGAAAGCCTTGGATTTGGCAGGCGTCTGTTGCGTCAAATACAGAATTTGCCTCTGCACCTGGGCCTGCATCAGGGAAGGCTCGGAACAGGATGCGCATTTGCTGCTCAGGCGGCGAGTGGCGGAGCTTTCCAAGGCAGTCCAGGGCTGGGGAACGACTGACGTTTCCGAAGCCGTGGGCGATCCGCTGCTTGGATTCACGGCCAGTTTGCCCGGCATGATGCCGTCCAGCCCGGCTCCGGTGACTGCCGCGCCCTTGCAGGACGCCATAGGCATGTTGCCGCTGCGCTCGGCTTCGCCCTGGACAGAGGGGAGCCTGCTGCTCCGTACTCAGGACGGAAAAATTATTCCATTCGCGCCCAACTCATCGGAACAGGCGTCATGGATAGATGTGGGCGTTGCGCCGATGGGTGGCGGCAAATCCGTTTTTCTGAATGCGCTCAACTTTGCCTTTGTGACGCAGGCCGGACTCTCCCGCCTGCCCTGGCTGTCCATTGTGGACGTAGGACCGTCCAGTTCCGGGTTGATTACCTTGCTCAAGGAAAATCTGCCGGAAGGGAGAAAACACCTGGCGGCATACCACCGGCTCCGTATGACGCCGGATTATTCTATAAATCCCTTCGATTTACCGCTCGGCAACCGGAGGCCTCTGCCTTCGCACAAGTCATTTTTGAGCAATTTCCTTACTCTGCTGGCAACCCCGCCGGACTCTGACGCACCGGCTGAAAACGTACCGGGCATCATCGGGCGGGCCATAGACCTCGCCTATCTTGAACTGTCCGATGAAAAAGGCGGCAAACCCCGGTTGTACCAGCCGAACGTATTGCCGGAACTGCACCAACTCGTCGTCAATGAGGGCATTCCTCTGGATGCCTCTACGAGCTGGTGGGAAATTGTCGATGCGCTCTTCGACCGTGGATTCATCCACGAGGCTTTACAGGCACAGCGCTTTGCCGTTCCGCTGCTTGGCGATGTGGTGTCTCAGTTGCGGCAGAACAAGGGCATTGAAAACACCTACGAACAGCACACGATAATGACGGTCTGGCGGTCCTTTCTCGATGCCATTGAAGCCTACGTCATTCTGAAAGAACCCACACAATTCGATTTGGGTGATGCCCAGGTTGTCAGTCTCGACCTTGACGAAGTGGCTCCGCGTGGCGGTCCCACGGCGGACAGGCAATCTGCCGTCATGTACATGCTGGCGCGACACGTTTTGGGGGCGCGATTCTTCCTTATGCCCGACGATGTGAAGCTGATGCCGGAAAAGTACCAGCCCTATCATGCGGAGCGGGTTGAAGCCATCCGCGAAGACCCGAAACGCTTTTGTTACGACGAGGCCCACCGCGTTACCAAAAACACCTCTGTCGCGGGCCAGCTTCAGGCAGACATGACCACTATGGCGCGAGAGTCGCGCAAGTGGCTGTTATCTATGGGGCTGTATACCCAGGACATAGACGACGTTCCCCCGATTCTTACGGAACTTGCCACTACGATTCTCGTTCTCGGAGCGGGAACGGAGCGAAGCATCAAAAATCTGGCTGACCGTTTCGCTCTGAACGGCGCGTGTCAATACGCGCTCGCCCGCCTCGGCAAACCAGGCCGGGCCGGGGCAAACCTGGTGGCCGTATTTCAAACGGGTTCAGGCCGGTCGCAACTCGTACTCACCCTGACCATCGGCGGGCAACCGCTGTGGGCATTTTCCACAACTGCGGAAGACGTTGCCATTCGCAACAATCTTTACAAGCGCCTGGGGCCGTCCGAGGCCCTGCGGCGGCTTGCTACCCGATTTCCGGGTGGCTCCGCAAAGGCGGAAGTGGAGCGCCGCAGACGGATGGTGACGGATCAGACCGCCGCTGACGATGCGCTGGTCAACGTCATTCACGAAATTGCCAATGAAATAGCCCAAAAAACTGAGAGGACATCATGAAAAAAATACTGCTTCTGGCTTTGTTGATACTGGCGTTTCCTGCCCAGGAAGCATGGGCCAAGGGGTGCAGTTGCGGTTCGGTCCAGGCCATTGTCACGATGGCGCACATGCAGACTGTCCAGGCCGTCAACGCGGTCACGGCTGCGGAAGCGGCCTCCATCCGTTCCGAAATTCTGCTGGCCGCGCAAAACATCATCGGCACCATCAAAACCGAGTCGGCCACGATTGTCCGGGCCATTATTGCGCTCAAGGAAAGTAATGTCGTGGCCCTCAAGGGGCAGGCCGTGGCAGGCGAGGCCATGAAAACCGAGGATATGTACGGCAAGGCCGCGCAGCCTGCGGGACTCTGCGGGGCGAGTTCCGTGGGCGCGGGTATCCAGCTTGGCGCACAGGCCGGGCGGGAAATCCACGGCACCATGCGGGAGAAGCAGCTTGCCTATTCCAATACACCGGGCGCACGTCCGGTCGAGTTCCTGAATCGCGTTCTGGCAGACGAACATCCTACGGAAAAAGAGACTGTTGATGCGCTGTTCCCCCTGGAAAGCACTCTGACCGAAGACCAGGTAGCGCAGGCCCATGAATCCATAAAAACGCTGGCGAATCCCCGGCCTCTGCCGGTGGTCACGGATTCGCAGAAATCCACACCCGCAGGGCAGACCTATGCCGCGGCAAAGAAAATCCATGAAGCGCGGTTGGCTGCGGTCATGGAATCTCTCAACAACCATGTTGTGTACCACGCGCCCACGCTGCCGGAAGACGTGACGACCTGGGCGCAAAACCAGTGGTCGGAAGCGGGCGGCAACGGCACCCCTCCTGGCATTGTGGACGGGAAGCTCTCGGAAGCCGGGCTTTACAAACTCCTGTCGCAGATGCGTGTCGGCAACCCCAACTGGTTCATGCAAGTCAGCGCGGCCACTGATTCGGGTCTGCTGCGTGAACTGGTGGTGATGCAGGCGTTTCAGTTCGAGCTTGCCCGCAAGAATACGGAACTGCTCGACCGTCTGACCTTCATCGCCTCAATGGACTACCTCACGCGCATGGAAAGCTCCACCGGCAAGGAAATGAACGATTTGTACACGCGCATGGTCGGCGCACAGCAATAAGGGGGAATGGCATGGCAACAGAAATTCCCGCCAATTCGGAAGTCCTGCTCAAAAGTGACGCCAGCAAACAATTTTTGGACACCTTGCTCGGCCAGGGATGGGATACCTGGGGGAGCGGCCTCGGCGGTTCCAGCGCGGCGGAATTGATGTTGCAGCTTTTCAGCGCCTTCAACCTGGTGGCGCTGGCCGTCATATCCGCGCTGTTTCTGTGGGTTCTGGCCGTCGCGGTTGCCGGAACAGCGCATGAAGGGTCGCCTTTCGGCAAAAAGTTCAGTTCTCTGTGGATGCCCTTGCGTTTTGTCGGCGCGATGGGCGCTCTGGCCCCTATTTTCAAGGGGTTGAGTCTGTTCCAGGTGGCGATTCTCGCGTGCATCGGTTTTTCCATCAACCTCGGCAACTTCGTATGGGACTTGGGAACAAACTATTTTGTTGAACATGGCGGGCAGATCACCGTTCAGGCTCCGGACCAGAATGTGACGCATTATTCGGCCCTAGCCAACGGCACTCTGGAATCTCTTACCCTGCAATATTATCTGAACGAACGGCGGGACATGAATATCCAGCCGGGCGGCGAATGGAAGTATAGCAGCAACTGGTTCGGCTCCGGGGGAGAATACAAATTTATCTTCAACGGCAATGCCGGGACCGTCATTGTCGAGTGTGTTGACGAAGCAGACGCCCTGTGCCGGGGCAAGGTTAACGCCGTGGGTACGGCTGTTTCCGCGCTTTCCAATGTGGCGCAACAGCTTGCCAACCCAGAAACTGCCGCCTCCGATATTGACCCGCTGGCCCTGTATAACGCTGCCAATCAGGTCAATTCCACAATTCTCACCGGGCTGCAAAGCTACGCACAGCAAGGTCAACTACAAAGCAAGCTCAAGGATTTTGAGGACATATCCAAGCAGTATGGCTGGTTTATCGCGGGTTCCTCCTATTGGTCGATTTCCTGGATAAACCAGGAAGTCCGCGAGGCTATGTATTCGGGGATTTCTTACTCTCCGAAAGAATACACCTGGTCCGAAATGTTGGGCATAACTCACGGCCTGCAAGATTACGAGGCCATCAAAGAGCGGGTAGCGAACTACATCAAAACCGCCTACGCCACTCGGCGCGGTATTTCCGACACCACGGCGGACCCGGCTGTAACCAATGAAACCGGAGGATTTGAAGAGCTTACCAACTGGATACGGGCGACCATGAACAAGCTGGTCGCCGGGAATGTCCTGCCCATTGCCGTGGAAAAACTCTCCAGCCAAGACCCGATCATGGCGGTGTCCAACGTGGGAGACTACATGATCGGCACGGCCTGGGGGCTGGCTGCCGCCCTGGGCGCTCTGGATGTCACCCGCTCCCTGGGAAACGCCATCCCTGTCGTTGGCGACGCCATTCCAACCCTGGACAAATATATCAGTTTCGCCCTGTTCGCCGTTTTTCTGCCCATGCTCCTGTATGGTTTGGCGCTGGCCTATTACCTCCCCGCAATTCCGTTCATTCGCTGGATTTCCGCTCTGGCCGGGTGGGTCATTCTGATTGTGGAATCTCTTGTGGCCGCTCCCCTGTGGCTCTGTGCTCATGCGTTGCCCGAAGGTGACGGCGCGGCGGGCCAGCACGGAAAACGCGGTTATCTGCTGCTGCTCGGCATCATCATCCGGCCTCCATTGATGGTGGCGGGCTTTTTTGCCGCCATCATTCTGATGAACGTCCTGGGCAGACTCATCGGGGCCAGCTTTGAAATGTTTATCGCCGGAACCGGGCAAAGCAAGATGATCGGCATCACCGGCACCATCTCCATGCTCGTCATTCTCGGCATCGTGGTCATCATGATGGCCAACAAGTTTTTCAGCCTGATTCACTACCTCCCCGAACACGTCACAGCCTGGATAGGCCAGCAATTCCATTCTCTTGGAGAAAAAGAAGACCAATCCGGGGTGAAAGCCATTTTTATGGGGTCCACCAACGTGGTCAGCTCCGGGGCGCAAGGGGTCAAGGAATTGCGCGGCAACCGGTCAGGGGGCGGAAACAAGGGCGGTGCTGCCGGGGACGGCGGCGCTGACGCGGGGGGATCGCCCGCTGTCGCTCCCAATAAGGGCGCGGGTTTGGCTCAAGGCAATTTCAGAAGTTAGACATCAGGAGATTTCAGCATGTTTAGGCGCATAAAAAACAATTTGGTTTCGCGTGTTTCTCCGACCGGGCAACACCTTTCATCCTTGAAAGCCGATTTGCGTTCGCGCCTGGGAGGTTTCCGGCGTCACCGCTCGACATCGGAACAACAGATGCTGACCGAAGATTTCAGCCTGGTTCTCACGTCTTGGGGCATTGACCACGTTGCGGAAATTCCCGGCGTTGTCCTTGTGCTGCGACTCCGGTTTCTGGTGTTTGCCATACCGGTGATTGTCTGTCTGATTGCCGCGCTTCTGCTGCAAAGTCTTGCGTCCTGCCTGGCATTGGCCTTTATCGCGCCGCCTTGTCTGTTCGGCATCATCACAACGGCCTGGCGGATTTCTGTTTTGAAGAATTGCTGTTTCCTGCCGCTCTCCCGCTGGCTGCTGTCTTTTGGCGGGGTGTTTCGCCCGTAAGCGGGCGGGGGTGTGTCTGTTTATGAATTTTATCCAAAGGAGTTTTGTCGTGTTCAGAAAAACCGTTTTGTTGCTGTGCTGCTGCCTGTCTCTCGCCGCCTGCGCGAAGAAGGCGAATGTTCCGGCTGTTTCCAGCCCCGCAGATTTTGTTGCGGTCACGCTTGGTGACGCCGCTGAACAGGCGCACGGCGAACTTGCCATGCTTGCCAAACTGCGCGGCGAGGGAATGCAGCCGCTTCTGCCTCCCCCGGACCCGTCTTTGAACAAGCCCGTTTCTGTGGCCTGGACGGGACCGGCGGCGGGCGCTCTCAAAGAAATTTGCCTGCAACTCGGCTACCGCTATGAGGAAATGGGTTCTCCTTCAACCCAACCGCTCACCGTGGTTGTGCGCGGTCTGAACCGGCCCGCCCATGTTCTGCTTGAAGACATAGCTTGGCAGATACAGCCGCAGGCGGCTCTGCGCGTCGATCCCATCAGCCGCGTAATCACGCTGGCCAGAACCGTAAAGGTGGGAGGCTGATCATGGCGGCAAAGAAATTTTTGCTCATGGGGTTGTTGGTGGTCGCTCTTGCCGGATGCGCCGTAAAACAAAATGCCGGGGAGCCTGTACCTCCGGTTCCGGTGCCGCCGCAAACGGCTCAAGCGCCGGAAAAAGCTGATGCCGCCAATTCCAAGGACGAGGCGGGAAAAATGTCGCCCTATGATGCATCATATGGGGAAGATGAAACGGTGCAATACCTGGCGGTGGACATTCCCGCCGACCTCGCGGCGGGTCCGCGTAAGGGGGAGCCTGGCGAACTGGCGGAACTTCTGGAACTGAAAGGGGTCAGTTCCAAGGAAAATACCGCTGTCAGGCTCATGCGGCCCGCCGCCATTCGGGAGGCGGCGCAACTGGTGACTTTCCAGACGGCAATCGCCTGGCGCTACAAACAGCTTGTGGCCGTTACGGAAGGTCACGGCGCGATCATGGATACGGCATTTGACTTTTCCCCGCTGGTCATGACGCAGGGTGACGCCCTGATAATGCCGCCTTTGCTCACGCGGGCAGGAGCGTCCATGCGTATTGAAAACACCGCAGCTGCTACGACTGCGGAAACCACCTATGAACTGCTTGAACCGGCGCGGTATATCGCAACCGTTCCCAATTGGCGTAAATTTCTGATGATAGACGGCTTTCCGGAGCCGGAAAAACCCAATCCCGCCGTTTTACCGAAAAATGACGAAGAACGGGCCATCTGGCGGGCAGCGGTACGCGAAGCCTGGGCGCAGGGGCTGGCCGAAGCGGACCAGCTCTACGCAGACAATGTAGCCCGCATGGTCAGGAACTATCGCGGCGTCATGCTCTACCATCTTCTGACGGCTCAACACCTTCTCAGCCGGGTTGAAACCGCGTCCGCTGATTTGGGGATGCACAGTTCCGACAACAAGCTCAACATCGGCCAGAAAGTTTACCGGATTACCGCTCCCTCCGTGTTCACGGCCAGGGACGCGGAGTTGCAATACGCCATCCCGCCCAAAGCGGCGAAGCCCAAAAAAAGCGGGCGGAAATAGGCTATGGCAATGGTCGGCATGTTCCCGGACGAGCCGCGTATCCGGTGGGATTACTCAGACATCAACGCTCTGCTGTTGTGGGCGACCCATTGCGGCATGTCGGATTTGTGTCTGCGTTCCGGTAGCCCCGCCTGGATGCGTTTGAACGGGATATGGCGTCCGGTCACGCAGCGTCCGATTACCGCTGACGAGTTGCTGGCCGGTCTGGAACGCCTGACCAAGAACAATTCTGTTGCGGCGCTGATAAAATCCGGCCAATCCGACTACGACTTCGCTCATCAGATTGAGGAATCGCGGGGTGTGCGCCGCCGGTATCGCGGCAACGCCACGCCGGTCGCTGACGGCTACGCAACAGGCGTCAAAATTGTTTTCCGGGCTATCCCGTCCGAGCCTCCCCTTTTGGATGCTTTGCACGTCGAGCAAGGGATTTTGGACCATGCCACACCCGGTAACGGGCTGGTGTTGGTTACGGGCGTCATGGGGAGCGGCAAATCAACGCTGCTGGCCGCGATTTTGCGACACATCATCGAAAAAGGCGGGCGGCACGTCTGCACTTATGAATCGCCCATTGAATTTGATTTTGACGCCATTCCCAATCCGGGTGGGCCAGTTTCGCAAAGCACCATTCCGGAACATTTGCAGTCCTTCCTGACGGCCACACGCAACTCCACGCGCACGGCTCCGGACGTGGTGCTTATCGGTGAAAGCCGCGACCCTGAAACGCTCCGGGGCATGATTGAAAGCGCGGAAATCGGTGTCGCCGCCTATTCCACAGTACATACCCGCTCCGTTCCGGAAACACTCACTCGTATCATCAACGTCTTCCCCAATGAAGAGCAGCGCCAGGTGACGGCTACGCTTTTGGCCAGCCTGCGGCTGATTATCTCCCAACGCCTTCTCCCTCTGCCGGATGAAAGCGGGCGTGTTGCCCTGCGTGAATATCTGGCTTTCACCCCGGAAATCCGGGAAACGCTGCTCGATACGCCTCCGGAACGCCTGATTCAGAAAACAGAGGAACTTCTGCTCGTATCCGGCCAGCGGATTCAAGAAGCGGCGGAACATGCATATGCGGACGGAAAAATCAGCAAGGACAAGTATCTGGCGATTTTGGCGGAACGCAAAAACACAAAAGGATCATCGTATGGACCAACATCAAGAAACAAAAAGACCGTACTACGAGGTGTTTTCAATCACCGAGTACAGCAAGGACGGCGAAACCAGGGCCGCATGGCTCAGAATGGGCGCGGCGTTCCAAAACAAAGACGGCTCTTTCAATCTGCTCCTGAGAGCGTTTCCGCTGCCTGACCCGAAAACGGGCATGGCCCGGCTGCATATGCGTCTGCCGCAGCCGAAAACCGGCGCGGAAACGGGAGACAGCAGCGACAGTTTTTATCTGGAGATTGACCCTCTGATGGGCGCTCCGCTGGAGGAATTATAATGAGAAATGTTTTTAAGATGTTAGCTATGAAAGAAGCCGAGGAAGCAAAACCTGTGGTGGACAGCGAGATAGAGCCGTCCGGATTTTGGGAAATGGAAGATTTTGAGGAAACAGTCGCAAAGGGACTAATCCTGCAATACGAAACAACGCGCCATGCCAACGACAAAAGAAACTGTCCAGAATTTCATATTCCTTTTGGTGAAGCTCAAGCCCTTTTAAGAAAAACTGGTTGTTACTTTGCCCCGAATGACCGGGCTTACTATGCGGGGTTCGGCATACAGCCTGACGTAGATGGGATTCCAAGCTATGCCGCTTTTTCAAGCAAAAATCCAAGAGAAAGCAGTAATACCGGGGAATATGGCTGGACGACCGTTTTGCGCCGCATCTTGCCAGCAAAGGGAAAAAGCAAGCCGCAATTACCCAGAGGGTGGTTCTGTGACCGCTCATATCAGTATCTCTTTGAGCAGGTTCATTTTTATCCCGGCTCCAATGGCATGGCCGTTGGGAGAATGATGCTGGCTCTCTCGGAAGAAGGAGAACCGATTCCCGTCTACATAAACCGGGTTGTCTGGAATGGTTTTCGTGACATCCGCGTTAAAGATTATGGCCATGACGGAAACATCGTTCCCGGCCTCTCAAACTGGAGTGAGCGGGGAGTGATTGCCCTGTTTTATTGGTGCGACAGGGTGAATATGTTCAATGTGATGGCGCAAGAGGGGGAAGCAAAAGCACTTTTCGGCATCTATGAATCGCAAATCAAAAGTCTGTTTTATGCAAGAAAGCTTCCCATGACTACTACAGGAAGGAAAAGGCCAATTCTTCATTGGGTAAAGGCGCATCAGAGGAGGATAAAAGAAGGAATTGACATAGACATACGAAAACACCTCAGAGGTGAATCAGAATTTGAAATGAACGGAACAAAGTTCGCTATCGTATCCCCCCATCGTGACACCGCCAACCAGGGGTTGTTTTGATGGGCCAGATTGCGAATGTGGTTTCTTTTTCCGGAGGCAAGGACAGCACGGCCATGCTGCTCATGCTTTTGGAGCGCGGCGAACCCATAGCCGACATCGTTTTTTTCGATGGCGGGTGGGAGTTTCCGCAGATGCACGAACACCTGGAACAAGTGGAACAGCTCATTGGACGGAAGATTACACGCTTGCGTCCCCGGCTTCCGGTCGGCGTTGTCACGGACAAAACGCCTTTCGATTGGATGTTTTCGGAGTTCCCGATTGTCAAACGGGGAACGAGTCATGTTCACAGAATTGGACGCTACTGGCCTTCACCTCGTATCCGTTGGTGTACGGGGCGCAAACAGGAGGCGCTGCGGGCGCATCTGCGGGCGCTGACGCATCGGGACGGTTTTGACCTACCTTTGCGTCAATGTGTCGGCTTTGCCGCCGATGAGCTTGGACGGCTGGACGGGCCTACCAAAAAAGACAGCACTTATCATGTGCAGCGGTATCCCCTGATTGAATGGGGCGTTACCGAGGCCGATGCTCTTGAATACTGTAAAGGGTACGGTTTCACCTGGGGCGGTCTGTACAAGCTCTTCGACCGGGTGAGTTGCTTTTGTTGCCCGCTGCAATCATTGGATAATTTGCGAGCGCTTCGCCGGTATTTTCCCGACCTTTGGGGCCGGATGCTGGAAATGGATTCCTGGCTTTTGGAAGACGACAAAAGGCGGCGGTTTAATCACGCTCCGTCCGTGGCCGCTCTGGAAATGCGGTTCGCCGCCGAAGATGCGAAAGGCGAAGAAAACAATACTGACGCGGACGGAGGGCAAGATGCTGATTGCCCTGCATGATTCCGACGACACCAATTTTCCCAACTTGGCCTTGATGAAGATCGCAGCATGGCACAGGCAACAGGGGCATGAGGTTGTGTGGTACGCGCCGGATGAGGCCGCGCAGTACGACCAGGTGTTTTCCAGCAAAGTCTTTTCGTGGACGCCGGAAGATTCCAGCCTGCCGCCGTGGGCGGTCAAATCCGGCACCGGCTACGGCATTTTCAATACTCTGCCCGATGCGGTGGAACATATCTGCCCTGATTATTCAATCTACCGGCATGTGCATGAGCGCCGAAACAGCAGGCGGAAACGCCCTGAGCCTGAATACAGTTTGGGTTTCATAACGCGAGGCTGCTCCAACAACTGCTCCTGGTGCATCGTTCCCCGGAAAGAGGGGGAAGTCCGCGCCCATGCTGATGTCGAGGAATTTTGCCGCCACCGGCATGTCGTGTTGCTGGACAACAATGTGTTGGCCCACGACCACGGTATTGCTCAAATCGAAAAAATGGCCCGGCTCGGTCTGCGCGTTGATTTCAACCAGGGTCTCGATGCCAGACGCATTGACGGGCCGATAGCCCGTCGCCTGGCCTCTTTGGGCTGGTTCAGGCCGTTGCGTCTGGCCTGTGACCAAAAGGGCCAGATGCCGGTTGTCGAAAGAGCCGTGAACCTTCTTCGTGCTGCGGGAGCCAGGCCGAAAGAATATTTTTGCTACGTCCTGGTGACGGACGTGGATGAAGCCTACGAGCGGACCATGTTCTTGCGCGGCCTGGGCCTTGCGCCATTCGCGCAGGCATACAGGGATTTCACCAACGATACGGCTCCGACCATAAAGCAACGCCTGTACTGCCGGTGGGTGAATCACAAGGCGTTATTCAAATCCATTTTGTGGCCCGACTATTGGGAGCAGGAAAGAACACGGCGTGGTCTGGCGGCGTGAGCCTGCCGCTACGCTCATACAAGGAGGTTTGTCATGGCTGGCGAAGTTTTGTGGCGGGATACCGGCATTGCGCCAAAAATATTCATTCTGGATGCCCGCGCCATTTTCCCCCTGGCTCTGTGGCTTTTCCATTGGGCCTACTGGACGGCGGCAATCGCCGCAGGCGGAATGCTGATTTTGTATCTGGTCCAGCGTACCGGCATGTCGCCTTTGGCCTGCTGCCGCGCTCTCCGGGTGGCCTACCTGGGCAGACGCCGGGAAACGCGGAGCAATGAAATTCAATGGCGGAAACGGTGCCGGTGGTGAGCGCCGTTTCCCATAATCCACACAGGAGGTTTTATGACCACGAAACGCAATAGTTATGGATTTTTTGACGCCCCTGCCCGGTTTGCAGAAAAAGAGCGCGTCACGCTCACTCAGGCCGACATAGAGCGTCAGCTTGATGCCGGGGCCTTCACTATGGATCGCGAGGAAGCGATCGCGGCTGGATTCATCAATCCGCAGGATGAGCCGGATACCGTCATTGTTGACGTGAGGCGGGAGGAAGCATGAGCCAAGCCCCGGAAAAAAAGAACCGTTTCCAGATCAGCCGGGAAGTGCAGGAGGAATTTGTCAACGGCGTGGCCGAAACCATGCTTTCCCTGGCGCAGACGGCTGGCGAATGGAAAAAGCCCTGGACCGCCGACACGCCGATGGGAATGCCCTTTTGCGCCACTACCGGCAGGGAATACGGCGGTGCGAACATGGTTCGCCTGATGCTGACCAGTATCGTCCAGAGCTATAAAGATGACCGCTGGATGACGTTCAAACAACTCCAGCAGCTTCAGAAAGACAATCCGGACCTGGATATGAAAATCCGCAAGGGGGAGAAAGGCGTCAAACTTCTGCGTCCGGAAGAAATTGTTTTCACGGTCGAAGAGGATGGGCGTTGGAAATTTCTTTCTCAGGAAGAAATCAAGCAGTTTGCGGAACAAAAAGCACAGGAGCAAGAAACGCCCGACATACAGCGCAAAACACTTTTTTACCCGTTTACCGTGTTCAATGCCTCACAGGTTGATGGCTTCCCGCAAAAGGAACAGCCCGCTCATGCCATGACGGAAATTGAACGCAATGAATTTGTGGAGAAGTTCATCGCCAGTTCCGGCATTCCCGTGGAGCATCACGGCGGCGATGCAGCTTATAACCATGCCGCCGACCTTGTAAAAATGCCGTTCCCCGAACGCTTCACCGGCACGGATGAATACTACGCTACCAAACTGCACGAGTTCTACCACGCCACCGGGCACGAATCGCGGGAAAATCGGCAGAACAAACAGTCGCAGACGCTCAAGGGCTATGCTTTTGAAGAAATGCGGGCAGAGATGTTCTCCATGTTGACCGGAGCGCGGCTTAATCTGCCCATGCCGGAAAGTAATTCCGCCGCCTACATTGAACACTGGAATCAGAAGTTTTCCGGTGGGGATATCAAAGCAGTTTTCCAGGCGGCGACGGAAGCGGCCAGAGCGCTGACCACCATGCGCCAGTTTGAAGCCGGTGAGCAGCCGTCCGCCCGCTGGTTCCCGAAAAGTGAAGTTTGGCCGGAGCTGGTGAACATGCAAAAAGAGCGGGATGCCGCTACCGGCGCTGATTTTCATAGCCTTCCACAGATCGCTCCACAAACCGCCGTACCGCGTTCCGAGCGTCCTACTCTGGTTGATTCCATTGCCGCTTTTAAGGAAACAGACGACCCGGTTGCCAAGGCTCGTCTGGTGCTCCAGAACCCTGATTTCCTGGAAATGGCGCTCAAGCAAGACCCCAATGCCGTGCGGGACTTGGCTTCGCTCTGCGATACGCTTTCGCAGACGCTGTACATGGAACTGGAAGAAAAATCCCGTACAGAATCGGTTGCCCACCGTACTCCGGAACAACAGACCGCGCCTGCGCCGCGCATGAGGGCGTAAGCTATGAGACTGTTTATCGCGGAGAAACCTTCCCTTGGCCGGGCCATCGCTGACGGCCTCGGCAACGGGCGTAAAGACAACGGCTGCATCCGCTGCGGCAATGATGTTGTAACCTGGTGCTTCGGGCATCTGCTGGAGCCTTGCTATCCAGAGGATTACAAACCCGAATACGCCTCCTGGCGGCGTGAACATCTACCCATTATTCCGCAGACGTGGAGAAGCAAAGCAAAGCCCAAGGCGACGGCACAACTCAAAATAATCGGCAAGCTCCTGAAAGAAGCCAAATCGGTGGTCAACGCGGGTGATCCGGATCGTGAGGGCCAGCTTCTTGTTGACGAAGTTCTGGAGCATTTTTCCTATAAAGGCCCGGTGTCCCGTATCTGGCTGGCCTCTCTGGATGACTGTTCCGTGAAAAAAGCGTTGAAGGGCATTACGGATAATGTGGCAAAGGCTCCTTTGCGTGATGCCGCCCGCGCCCGGCAACAAGCTGATTGGCTTATCGGCATGAACGCCACAAGAGCCATGACCATCATGGGCCGGGAAACCGGACTGAACAGCAAGGTGTTGTCCGTGGGCAGGGTCCAGACGCCTACTCTGGCCCTGGTCGTGGCCCGTGACAGGGAAATCGCGTCTTTTGTCTCCTCTGATTATTTTGTGTTGCGGGCCTATCTTGCTCCTGCGACCGGGGATGAATTTGCGGCTGTATTCATTCCCGGCGACACGCAAACCGGGCTTGATGGGAGCGGGCGGCTGACCGATGCCGCTATCGCCAATGCCCTGGCAGAAAGCTCGAAAGGCGCGAACGGCGTAATCACCGAATCCGTGCGGGAGAATAAGAGCAAGGCCGCGCCGCTCCCGCATTGTCTTTCGTCGCTGCAAAAAGAGGCGTCCGCCAAACTCTCCATGAGCGCCAAGCAAGTTCTGGATACCGCGCAATCCCTGTACGAGAAGAAGCTGACCACCTATCCGCGCTCGGACTGCCGCTATCTTCCGGAAGAGCAGTTTGATGCCGCGAAGATGATTCTTGCAAATCTTTCCCTCTTCGTTGGCCTGGAGTCCATCGCGTTTAAGGCGGACGCAAAGCTGAAGAGCGCAGCTTGGAACACCAAAAAAATCACAGCCCATCACGCCATTATTCCTACCGGAGAAATGCCGGGGAGCCTCACCAATACGGAATATGCTCTCTACTCCTTGATTGTGTCTGCCTATTGCCTGCAATTTTATCCGCCCATGCGCTACGAGGCGCAAAAAATCGTGCTCTCCATTGGTCATACACGCTGGGAAGCCAGGGGGCGGCGCATCCTTGAGGCCGGGTGGACGGTCATTGCCAGCGATAACGATGGTTCCGGCACACAGGACGGCGAACAGGAGCAGGACCAGACGCTGCCTTTGGTGGAAAAGGGGGAAAGCGTTCATTGCCGCGATGTGCGGACCTTGAAGAAAAAGACCTCGCCCCCCTCCCGGTTCACCGAAGGGACACTCATTGAAGCTATGGCCAACGTCCACCGCTTCGTATCCGATGCTGCGGCAAAGTCAGTGCTCAAAGAAAATGAGGGAATCGGTACCGAAGCCACCCGCGCCGGGGTTATCGAAACTCTGAAACAGCGCCAGTACCTGATAACCGAGAAAAAAGCCATTGTGGCAACAAAACTCGGACAGGACATTATCGACTTGACGCCGGCCACATTGAAAGACCCGGTGACTACCGCCTCCTGGGAAAGCAGGCTGGAAGCCATTGCCCAAGGCAAGGAAACGCTGGCGGGCTTCATGGTCGAGCAGACGAAAATTCTGCCGGATCTGCTGGCCCCGATTTTGGGGAACGGAGGCCCGCCCACTCATTCCTGCTTTGATTGTGGTGCGGCGGTTTACCGGCGCAAAGGCAAAAAGCCCGGAACGTGGTTTTGGGGCTGTTCCGGGTATCCGGCCTGTAAAACGACCATGCCCGACGATAACGGCCAGCCGGGAAAAGCCCGGCAAGCGCCTGTGCTCTCCAAGCATTCCTGCAAAACGTGCGGTAAGCCGCTTATTGAACGCCAAGGAGCCAAAGGCGCTTTCTTCGGCTGCTCCGGGTATCCGGGCTGCAAACAAACCTACCAGGTGGCCGGGAACGGCGAACCTGACTTCGGAGGAAAAAAATGAGGATACTTTTTGCTGCCATTATGCTGCTGACGGTGTTCGCAACGCCGTGCTTCGCCGGTTCCTGCCAGGATACGCAAGAAGCCGTGAGCGCGGCCATTCTTGAGCGTAGCGGTCGAGTCTCCGACAGCCATAATGTGTTGTTGCCCGATCCGGAGTCGGAGCGGGGGCCGCTCTCCAACTGTCTCAGTGTCATCAACCACATTGGGGATGGGTTCACCCTTGGCGTGAATTTGCCGAGCATGGACCAGATTATCACGGGCCTGTGCAACCAGGTCGATTCAATGATTCAGCAAAAAATCAACGAGGCGCACAACCAGGTGCTCAGTACCGTCAACCAGCTCGGCGGGAACAATCTGTACAAAGTATACGGCACGGGCGGCAATTACGTCATCAAGATAAAGGACAAGATAAAATGAGTGTGGCGCACTTCATTATATATATGTGCGCCGCCCTGTGCCTGCTGCCGGGAGCCGCGTCCGCCAATAGTGCCGGGCGCGAAAAAGTGGCTCTGCCACAAGCTGCACCCCTGACCGCTGATTGTGTTGCCGAAGCTGCCCGCGTCAGTGATTTACCGCTGGCCGCGCTTATCGGCATCCTGGCCACGGAAAATGGCCGGACAGGGGAAGCCTTGCAAAACAACAACGGCACTTGGGATATGGGGCCATTTCAGGTCAACACCACGCACATCAACGAACTGGTCAAAATGGGCATAGCCCCGGAGGCCGTTTTGCAAGACGGCTGCACCAATGCGTATGCGGCGGCATGGCTGCTCCGTAAAGAATATAACCGTACCGGAAACATCTGGCAGGCCATCGGCGCGTATCATTCCCGCACCCCCCATCGGCGCGATGCCTATATCGCACAAGTAAAATCTCACCTGGCGCGGTTACGGCGCTCCGGAATTTTTGCGCTGCCGCTTTTCACGCCCGATTCGGCGTCCGACACCATGTCGGGCAGGGAGAGCGAATAATGAGCCAGAACCGGGAAGATTTGGACGATCATATGTTTTTGTGGGTTGTGCTCCTGCTCATCATCCTGGTCGTGATACCCGCGATTTACGTTGCCAAGGCCGGTTATATCAACGATTGGCTGCTTTCTTTGTCGAAAACGCAACTCAAAGCATTTGTACCGTTCTCCGAAGAAGCGCAAACGGCCTGGGCGCATATCTCCGGTCTGGACCCGGAATCGCTGACCTGGGAACGGATGCAGGGTGTTTTGACCTATACCGGCAAATGGGTCCGCTGGCCTTTCGCCTTTTTGCTCGTCTTGCTTGGCGCCGCTTCCATTTACATGGGCAGAACACGCGGACTTGTGCGCCGCCTGAACATGGAAAGCCTGCTGCAACACAACGCGGAGTCTTTCGCCTGCCTGCGTCCGATAGTCGGGCGTGGCAAATATCTGCTTTCTCCGGAGTCCTACGATTCCGGCTTGTGGCGTATTGCCCGCAGCCCTGTTCAATTCGCCCTGGAGCATGGCCTGCTGCTTGATGAAAATGGGACACTGTTTACGGCGGAACAGGCGTTACAGGGCGGTCTGGCTTCCGTGGACCTTCCCGCTTATGGCTGCGCCCGATTGGATGAGGCAAAAACCCTTGCCGTGCTGCAAGCACAGCTTGGTCCGGTGTTTTCCGGGTTTGAGGCTCTTTCTCCTGGTCGTCGGGCCTTGGCTGTCTCCTTTCTCGCATATGCCGCCGGGGAAAAGAAAGAATGTGTAGGAATCCTTGATGCCATTGCCAATTCCTACACAGAAAAGGACGGCAAGGCGGTGTGCCGCATATTGGAGCGCAGCGATTTTGCCAAGCGGTTGATAAAGCCCTGGGAGCGGCACCAGGTCGTGTTGTCGGAAAAATCCATCACCCGGCATACTTCGTATGAATTGCCGTGGTTCATGGCGCTCTTGACCCGTGCGCGGCAAAAAGGCGTGTTGGCCAGCTCCCAATTTCTATGGCTCCGTCCGCTGGATCGTGCTCTTTGGTACGCGCTCAACCAGTGCGGGGGACGTGCGGCTTGGGCGGAAGCGTTTGCGGCCTGGGCGCATTATTCGGCGGAAGAAAAAGCGGGGCAGGCGCTGCATGAGCCGCATGTGGTTCCTGCGGTCGTGAGCTTGCGTGATTCCTTATCCGGACAGGGATGGATGGCAGACACAGCCCGCCGCCCTGACGGGCCGAAGGCATCTCAGGATGTCGGACCGCAGACCACGCCGGATTCCAATGATGATTCTGGAACGGCTTCTGCCGGGTCCGGGGCCGCTGGCATCGAACCCATGCCCGATCTGGTCCTTGCCGACGCGGAGGACGATCCGGAAATGTATGACGCCAATTCCGACCCGTATTTGGCGCAAGAACAGTATTAGGGGAACGATTATGGAAAGACAGCTTAGAGGTCTGGAAGACCAGGAAACACAGGACCGTAAACCGCTTCTTCGTGATGTACGCTCTCCGGTGCAACGCTTTGGGGATGCGCTCAAGCTCGGTCAGGTGCAGACCGGGGGTATTTTTGCGGCGGGGGTGTGTCTGTTTCTGTTCCCCATGTGCGCCATAGTATTTTTTGGAACCGGGGCCATGCTGTTCTTTCTGCGTTGCGCCTGCGTCAGCAATGAACGCTTGCCGTTCCGGATGCCTATGGGCCTGTCTGGAACGGACAAAGGCGACCCCTTGCCCGGTCGTAGCGGTTTCGCCAAACCGGAGGGACTGTTTTTCCTTGGCAACCGTTTGCAGGACAAACAAGAATTGTGGTTGAAAGGCAAGGATATTCTGACGCACACCCTGTTGTTCGGCACCACCGGCAGCGGCAAAACCGAAACCCTGGTTTCGCTTTCCTACAACTCTCTGGCTACCGGGAGCGGGCTGTTTTACATCGACCCCAAAGCCTCGCCCAAGCTGGCCGTCCAGATATGGCAGATGGCGCGGTATCTTGGCCGCGACGATGATTTCCGGGTGCTGAACTACGGCACGTCCGGCAAGGTCAAGGGCAAATCTCCGCGCCGCCTGTCCAATACCAACAATCCTTTTACCTTCGGCAGCGCGGAAGCCCTGACGCAACTCCTGGTATCGCTTATGCCCGTTTCTGACGGGGCCAACAGCATTTTCGCGGACAAGGCGCAGGCGCTGATTTCCGGCGTCATGTACGCTCTGGTGGATTTGCGGGACAAGAGACTTCTGAAACTGTCCACCAGTGTGATCCGCGAATCCCTTGCTTTGGAAAAATGTGTTGCGCTGGCTTTGCGTCCGGAATTGGACGAGGAAAGCCGCGCCTCCATCCAGGCGGCGCTTGGCACTTCCGGCTGGATCGCCGGGCGGGAAATGAAGGACCAGCCGCCGTCTTTCGCGGAACAATTTGGTTATGCCCAAAGTTATTTCGGCAAGGCGCTTTCCAGCCTGACGGACACCTATTCCCATATTTACGGCGCGGAGGACGGCGAAGTGGATTTCGCGGACGCCATCATGCAGCGCCGTATTCTGGTCGTGCTTTTGCCGTCACTGGAAAAAGCGCCTGCCGAACTCGCCAGCCTCGGCAAAATCAGCCTGTCCGCAATCCGCAATGCCTGCGCGGTCGGCCTTGGAGCGCAGATTGAGGGCGATGCGGCGGACGTGCTGGAAGCTCTGCCCACGGATGCCGTGGGTATCGGCCCGTATCTCTGCATTGTGGACGAATACGCGGCTATTGTTACGCCGGGCTTTGAGGTCGTGCTGACCCAAGGGCGGGGCCTCGGCATTGCCGCCATTGTCGCCAGCCAGGATTATGCCGGTATTTTGGAAGCCGACAAAAAAGGCGCTCAACAGATGGTGGCCAACACATCCATCAAAATTTTCATGAAAATGCAGGACGCGGAAAAGACCTGGGAACTGATACGCGGCCAGGCCGGGCAAAGCACGGTCGTTCGCACTACCGGCTACACAATCAACGAGAAATTCAGTTCCGAGTACCGGGACACGATGAATACCACGGTGGACAAGGAAGATCGCGTTGTTTTGCGCGATTTACAGGAACAGATAGAGGGCGAGGCGCATTTCATTTTTTCCGGCCAGGTTGTCCGGGGCGATATGTTTTTCGCCAACCCTTCTTTGAAAAAGGCACAGCTTCGTGTGCCGCAATTACTGCAACTTAATCAGGAGGCTTCTCATGGCATGGCGGCGTAGATTTTTTTCGACTCTGGCGGTTTCGTTTTACTGCCTGTTTGTAATGCTGGCTCCGGTATATGCCGGAACTCCCATCGCGGAACGGATTGCCGTTGAAGCCGGGGTAAAGGCCGAAGTCATGAAAGACCTTGCTATGCCTTATAATCCCCTGGAAGGTCTTACCACCGGCAGGACGTGCCTTGACGGTCGCCCCGTAGCAGATTTCCAGGGTGATATTGTTGAGTATTGGGCCAATCTTGAATGTCCCTACTGCGGTATTCAGGAGCTGGTGCAGGCACAACGGAATAACCCCGATATGTGCATCGTCGTGCGCCACATTCCGGATAACCAATATGGCGATTCCATGAAAAAAGCCTTGAGCTATGAAGCGTTGAAGCGGTTTTCCGTCAACGCTGCCAATCTTTTTTGGGATTCGGTCATGCAGAAAACCACGCTCGGCATTCCGGCTCCGTATGAAGCCGCTTTGCTGTTGGCCCTTCAGGAAGCGGCCATTTCTCCGGAGAAGTTCACGGAAACGCTGACCAAGGAAGCCTCGGAACAGGTCAGCCAAGATATTTTCGCAGCCCGCTCCCGCATTTCTTCCACGCCCACCTATATTCTGGCGGGCATCAGATTCACCGCTTGCGATTTCAAGGCATCTGAGCTGCATCAGGCGTTGGAATTGGCGAAAAAGGCCCGCCAGGGCGACGAAGACGCCAAAACGCGGATCATTCAAATCATCACCAATGGGCTGATGGATGAAACGATGCTGTAACCGCGAGAAAGGTGGAGCTTGACAGTTTTGCTTGCCAGCCGTATCTTACAAGTAAGATTTATCTTGAAAATAAGATTCCGTAAGGAGGCAGCACATGGAACTGGCAAAGATTACCACTCGCGGACAAATTACTCTCCCCCTTGAAATCCGTAAAAAACTCAAGGTTGGCGAGGGCGATAAGGTTGTGTTTTATGAGGATAACGGGCGAATTGTCGTGGAAAATGCCGCAAAACTGGCTTTCGCCCAAGTAAGAGAAGATTTCAAAGGCGAGGCGGAACGCCTGGGGCTGGAAACCGAGCAGGATGTAGTCGATATGGTGAAAGAAGTGAGGCAGCAGGGTAAGCAATGAGAGTAATGCTTGATACCAATGTTCTCATTTCAGCTTTTGTTTTTCAGAGCAAGCATATATCAGATATGATTGATGTTCTTACTGATGAACATACAATCGTGCTGTCATCGTATGTCATAGAAGAACTGAAAAGGGTTGTGGCGGCAAAATTCAGCCACAAATCCGTTTCGCTGGATATATTTTTGACCAATTTACCTTTTGAGTTCGTCTATACACCGGATAATATTGATAAAGACAAGTATCCGGCATTACGCGACATTGATGATGTGCCTGTTCTGGCGACAGCCATTATTGAGGATGTTGACGTTCTGCTTACAGGCGACAAAGATTTTGAAAATCTTGGCCTGGAACGCCCGGCAATATTGACACCGGCGCGTTTCGTGCAGCTCCACGGAAGATAACCGCCCGCCTTGAGGCTTTGCGGCCAAAAGGCACGGGAAATGGCAAGACGACGCAAACAGAAATACGATCCCCGTCAACTGTCTTTTATGATGGACCTTATGACGGACCAGATTGAGCAGATTCGGACTGAAAACATTCAGGCCGACCTTGAGGAAGATAAGAGTCATACCGGGCAAAAAAACGTAGCCGCATTGGGAACGCCCGAAAATGACGTTGTGCAGCAAGAGTTGTCGCCCCCCTATGTCCGTCTTGGCCTGAACAGCAAAGGCGCGACCGTTTATGCACTGAAAGACGGGGGCCGCATGGTCAGCCGGAATCCGGAGATCATGCAGTCGGTTGATGGAGACAAGGATACGCCGGGAAACCTTTTTGCCAGAGGAAAATCCCAATACCTGACGGTGGAAGAAGTTGCGGCCTTCACCAAGGGCAACACACTTACATCGGAGGTTCACAATGCTCGACAGACAGACAAGCCCGCTGGAAATAGCCCGAAGCGTTCTCAAGCCGGAAACGATACGGGAAGTCAGAAGCGGAGGGTTCACCAATTCAGCTTACTTGATTTTGGACAGATGGGCGCTGAACGACCCGGACCAGTTGAAACGGCTGGAACAGCAAGGGGATTTGGCGTTGCTGCTGCGTCTGGACCAGCAACAGACATTGGAGAAGCGGACCCTGTGCAGCGAGTCAGCCCGGCAAGCGAAGCTCCGGGGGATGAGCGATTGGGAGATTTTGGAGTTGGCCGGGATAGATATGAGTCTGACAATTACCGAATAACTCCGGATGACCAGTTGGGCGTTGGCGGCGCGAAAACGAAGTTTGCTGATAATATCGCCGCCATACGCCTGCTGAAACAGCTTCAGGAAGCAGGTGCGGACCAGGCCAGCCCGGAAGAAAAAAAGATTCTGGTCCGCTATGTCGGCTGGGGGGGACTGCCGCAGGCATTCGACCCGGCAAATGAGAAATGGGCCGCTGAATACCGGGAATTGCAGGGACTGCTTGCTCCCGACGAATACGCAAAAGCCCGCCGCTCCACTCAAGATGCCCACTTTACTTCCGAAACGGTTATCAAGGGGATATACCAGGGTTTATCCACCTTGGGCATGGGCGAAAGCGGCAGTCTTCGCATTTTGGAGCCATCGGCGGGTATCGGCAATTTCATGGGCCTCTGCCCGGAGAATTTCGACGCGCAGTTTCTGGCCGTGGAACTGGACCCAACTACAGCGGCCATTTCACAATATCTTTATCCCAAAGCGCGGCATGTCAATAACGGGTTTCAGGGCGCCGGTCTCACCTCGCCCGTTTTCGACGCCGTTGTGGGCAACCCGCCTTTCGGCAAGCAGTCGCTGTACGATCCGGATTATCCGGAACTGAAAAAATTCTCCATCCACAACTATTTTATTTCAAAATCCTTGGGACTCTTACGGGAGGGCGGCGTTGGCGCGTTTGTGGTCAGCCGCTTCTTTCTGGACGCTGCGGACCCGTCCGTGCGGGAACACATTTCGCAGTATGCCGACTTCCTGGGGGCTGTCCGCCTGCCGGAAACCGCATTCCGGCAAAACGCCTTGACCGATGTCACCACGGATATTGTCTTTTTCCAGAAAAATACCGGCGAGAACAAGCGCGGCAAAGAGTGGACCCGTACCGCTTCCATTGTCGCGGAGGACCACAAGGACGGCGGGACGAAGCCCGCGACCGTCAACAGCTACTTCGCTGCCAATCCCGGCCAGATAATAGGGAAAATGGCCTATTCCGGGGGCATGTTCCATGACGCGCTGAATTGTGTTTCTGACGCGCCGCTCATGGATTTGGGCCATGAAATTGCAAAGCGCCTGGAAGCTCTGCCGGGAAATCTCTACGTTCCGCACACCGAAGCCGTGGAAAACACGGTCACGGAAGAACGCAATGAAGACTTTATCAGTTCGGCCTATTTTCAATCGCTAAAAATGGGGGCGCTCTGTGTCGAGCCGCAAAGCCGGAAAGTCGTATTCAAGACTGCCGGTGATTTTGGCGGCGGTTCCTAGACAGTGTAGTCACGAGACAGAAGCCCATAAAAAGATGCACCTGATCTGTATTGCGGCCAGAAATGACGCCGTGTTTTTTGCATATCTGGTAGCAACGCCCCTCCACCGCTTCAAGTGCAAGAAGGCGTTTTCTACCAGATGACGAGCTTTGTATAGCTCCCTGTCGTAATCTCGTTGTACTTTGCGATTCTTCTTCGAGGGGATGACCGGTGCCATCCCCTGGCTTTTGGCCTGCTCAATAATCGCATCCGTGTCATAGCCTTTGTCCGCCAAAAGATTTTCGGCTGTAAATCCGTCAATCAGTGCGATTGCCTGAGTGCAATCTGCTGTTGTACCCTGTGTAATAATAGCCCTGAGCGGCATACCATGCGAATCCACGGCAGATGCAATTTTGTGTTGAGCCCCCTTTTGTGCGGCTCATGTCCTGATTGCCGCCTCTGGCTCCAGCCGCGTGGGGATGAACTTTGCAATGGCTGGCATCGATCATCAGCCATTCAAAGTCCGGCTCGTCGATCAACATTTCAAGCAGTCGTTCCCACACACCATTATCACGCCAGCGAATAAATCTACGGTGGGTGTTGCTCCAGCCGCCAAAGTCGGGCGGCAAATCTCGCCATGGCGCACCGGTGCGCATGATCCAAAAAACTGCATCTATAAAGCGTCGGTTGTCGTGGGCTACGCCGCCCCAACTCCCTTCGCGGCCAGGCAAAAGAGGCTCGAGTTTTTTCCAAACAGCATCAGAAATGTCGTGTCGTCTATGGGCAGGTCGTGACATGTGGTCCTCGCTTGCGGTGGAAGGCAAGCGAACTATGCCACAAAATCAAATTTTAGACAATCTCGTGACGACACTATCTATGACGTTTACCAGGTCAAAAATGACACGGCCCGGCAACGCCTAGCGTCCATGATTCAGATTCGGGACTCTTTGCGCGAGTTGATAAACGCGGAAAAGACCAATGGCGATGAGAGCCAGATGGAGATTTTGCGCGGCCAACTCAACCGGCAGTATGACGCTTTTGCAAAACGCTATGGCCATCTCAATTCACAAACGAACCGCTCCCTCATGCGCGACGATCCGGAACATTCCCTGCTGGAGTCCCTGGAAATGGATTATGACAAGGGCGTTTCCAGGGAAGTCGCCAAAAAGCAAGGCAGAGCCGCCCGGCCTGCCTCGGCGCGAAAGGCGGCTATCTTTCGGCAGCGGGTGCTCAAACCGGCACAAGTCGCGGAACAGGCTGAAACCGTCAAGGACGCCCTGGTTATTGCGCTGCGGGAAACGGGGAAGGTGGATTTTTCACGCATGGACCGGCTTTTGCGCCGTCCCGCTGACGCCATTCAAAAAGAGTTGCAGGAACAGGGGCTGATTTTTCTCAATCCGGCCAATGAACAATGGGAAATTCGGGATAAATACCTGACCGGCAACGTGCGGGACAAGCTCTACAAGGCGCGGGAGGCGGCAGAGCGGGATGGGCGGTAC